>JAJEEA010000326.1 GCA_022821235.1 Vicinamibacteria bacterium | reverse complement strand
TGTCGACTCTTGTCTCGCACCATGGAGTGTATTCTAATCCACTTGCGCACATTTGCAAACCGTTTAGATCCCCGGAAGTACCTCTCCGCGCGGGACTTGCTTCCATCGATTCAAATGATAAAATGAGGGGATCTCTGAGGGTGAGAACGTCGACTGCGAAGGCGATGGCGGCAGGCTGGGGCGTTTCGTCCTCGCTCTGCACGAAGACGCTGCCGGCGAACTTTGGGTCGGCGCGGACAGCGGCCTTTGGCGCTGGGGGGAGGCGGCACCGACGCAGTACGCGGTGACGGACCCCTTCAGCGACCTCAACGCGTTCGTCGACGACGGTGGCGGGGCGATCGTGGTGGCCACGACGCGGCAGCTCAGGCGTCTCGTTGATGGAACACTCGAACCGTTTCCGGTCGACACCGATCTCGAGCAGGTGACGCCGACCTCGCTCTTGCGTGACCGCCGCGGCGGACTCTGGATCGGGACGCAGGACAACGGAATCCTCCACGTCCACGATGGTCGGACGGATCGATTCTCGCGCAACGACGGGCTGTCGGGCGACTTCATACTCGACATCTTCGAAGATCGCGAAGGAAACGTCTGGGCGGGGACAGCGGGTGGTCTGGATCGTTTTCGCGACGTTGCCGTGGGTAGACTCTCGACCAGTCAGGGGCTGGACAACGACGTAGTCCTTTCGGTGCTGGCGACTTCCGACGGTGACGTGTGGATCAGCACTCTCGGCGGCCTGGAGCGGTGGAGCGAAGGAGTCCTGCAGGGCTACTCGCTTCCGGGCCCTGGCGACAACGGGGGCGTCGGCTCGCTTTTCGAGGACAGTCACGGCCGGATGTGGGCGTCCTCGTTGCTGGGGCTGTTCTCGTTCGAGCCCGGGGCGAGCCGGCCTGTGCGCGTAGGCCTGCCCGCGGGTCAGGTCCAGGCGTTGGCGGAGGATACCGGCGGCACCCTGTGGATCAGCGACTCGACGAGCGGGCTCTTCGGCCTGCGCGGCGACGACGCCGAGGTCGTGCCCTGGTCGACGTTCGGCGGGAATTACGCGCGGGCGCTCTTCGCGGATCCGTCCGGCGGGCTGTGCTCGGCTTCGTCGGCGGCGGAGTGTCCCGTCTCGAGAACGGGCGGGTGCAGCGCAGGTATACGAGCACCGACGGGCTGGGCGCCGGCGACGTCAACAGCATCCACGACGACCGGCACGGCGCGCTGTGGGTGGCGACCGAGGGCGGGCTGAGTCGAATCGCGGGAGGGCGCGTCGACACGCTGGACGTGCGCAACGGGCTGCCGTGCGACGCCGTGAAGTGGTCCATCGAAGACGACGCGGGCGCCCTGTGGCTGCAGACGGACTGCGGGCTGGTCCGCGTCGAACGAGACGATCTGGATGGGTGGATCTCGGACACGGCGTCCAGCGTCGACCTCCTCGCCTACGACGCGAGCGACGGCGCCGTGGGCTACGCCGATCTCGGATCCTACGGTCCGAAGGTGACCAGGGCCGCCGACGGACGCCTGTGGTTCGCCGGCTTCGACGGCGTGGGAATCGTCGATCCACGGACGCTGCCGTCGAACCCGGTTCCGCCGCCGGTGCACATCAAGCAGATCGTCGCCGACGGCGTGCCCCATGCTCCGCCGGCAGTCGCGCGCCTGCCTGCCCGCGTGCGCGACGTGAGCATCGAGTACACGGCGCTGAGCCTCGGCGCGCCCGAGAAGGTGGCGTTCCGCTACCGGCTGGAGGGGAGGGACGACGACTGGGTCGAGGCCGGAAACCGGCGCCAGGCGTTCTACACCGATCTCCCTCCCGGGTCGTATCGGTTCCGGGTGATCGCCGCCAACGATCGGGGGCTCTGGAACGAGGACGGAGCGGCCTGGGCGTTCTCGATCGCGCCGGCCTACTACCAGACCAACGCGTTCAGGCTGGCCGTCGTCGCGAGCGTGCTCCTGGGCCTGACGCTGCTGTATCGCCTGCGCCTGCGCCGTGTGACCGCCCAACTGCACGCCCGGCTCCAGGAGCGGCTGGACGAGCGTGCGCGCGTCGCCCAGGCCCTGCACGACACGCTGTTCCAGGGGTTCGTGAGCAGCTCCATGCAGCTCCATGCGGTGGCCGACGAGATCGTCGACCAGGGGGCTCGATCGAAGCTCACCCGCGTGCTGCAGCGCATGAGCCGGATCATCGAGGAGGGCCGCGAGAGCGTCAGCGGGCTCCGCGTCCCGGACGACGACGACAACCTCGAGAGCGCCCTCGCCCGCGACGCCGAGCACTTCAACGGCGACCGGCAGATCGATGTCCGGCTGGCCGTCAAGGGCCACCCGCGGCCGCTCGATCCGCTCGTCCGCGACGCAGTCTACCAGATCAGCCGCGAGGCCCTCGCCAACACGTTCCGGCACGCGCGGGCGAAGCACGTGGAAGTCGACGTCGAGTACTCGCGCGACGAGTTGACCGTCCGTGTGCGCGACGACGGCCGCGGCATGGCGCCGAACATCGTCGACGCAGGGCGCCCGGGCCATTTCGGGCTGCCCGGCATGCGGGAGAGGGCCGAGCAGATGGGCGCGGTCCTGCGGCTCTGGAGCCGCGTGGGCGCCGGCACCGAGGTCGAGATTCACGTGCCCGCGAAGACGGCGTTCCCCGACGCGTCGCCGCGCCGCGGCCGCTGGTGGCGGCGCGCTCGCGAACCCCGCGATTCCTGAAGCGGCACCCTGCGCCTGGGTGTCTCCGGCCAATCTTGGAACTCGTTGCCTGAAGAAGGGCGCCGTGGCGCTCGTCGACCCGTGGATCCCGCTCGATCAAGGCGTGTAGAGCGTGTGATCGAGATCGGGGATGCGGGAGTAGTCGCGATCGAAAGTCAGCAGATGGCCGTTGCACTCCACCGTGGCGGCCGCGATCCACACGTCGTTGATGGGAATGGGAGTACCGGCCCGCCGCAAGGCCGCGAAGATCCGCGCATAGTGCCGAACCGTCGTGGCGGTCACGTCGAGGACGTTGACGAAGGGCTCGTCGAGAAACTCGGCGAGAATGCGCCGGTTTTCGAGAGCGCGACGGCCCAGCTCGAATCCGGCATCGAGCTCCCCGAGCACGGTCACCGGCACGATGACGACGCGCGCTGCCGCCACGCACTCGAGCACCTGGGCATGACCGGCACGAAGGTGGGAGTACGCGCTGGTGTCCAGGACGATCTTCGCGGCTGATGTCATTCCCAGGACCGTGCGTCGACGACCCGCTGAGCTTGCATCGCGGTCGTGAACTCTTCGAGATCGTCGGCGGTCCAGCCCGTGTAGCGGCGAAGGCGCTCGCGACGCGCGTTCAGCCCCACGGCGTCGCGCAGAAGGCGCAACACCGTACTGTTCAAGCTGTCGCCGCGTTCCTGACTGATGGCGCGTAGCCTGTTCGCCAGCTCCGGGTCGACGTTGCGTAGCGTCAGTTGCGTCGAAGGCATGACATCATGAAAGTACCTTCATGCACGCACACTGTCAAGATGTCGTCCAGCTTCGGCCGCGACCGAAACGCGCTCCCGGACCGACCGGACGCTCAACCCCGGGCGACATCAGCCCTTTTGCGCCGGCGTGAACGTGTCCCGAGGTCGCCAGGCCCCCTCGACCTATTTCGGCGGCCAGAGGGCGCCGAGGCTGAAGGTGACGGCGTCGAATGGTCGGATGCGGACGGGAGCGTCATCCTGCGCGGTGGCGATCAGCACCCATTCGCTCTCGCGCAGCTCGAAGGCCTCCAGGGTGCGGTCGGCGGGGTCGACGAGCCACAGATGACCCACCTGTTCGCGCCCATAGGCGGCGCGCTTGCCGTGGAGGTCGAGCTTGCGGGTCGAGGGCGAGAGCACTTCGCACACCCAGTCGGGGGGCAGCGTGGCGTACGGCGCGTCGGGAAAGACGGGCATCCGCTCCCGCCGCCAACCGGCGAGGTCGGGTACGAGGATG
This sequence comes from Vicinamibacteria bacterium, assembly GCA_022821235.1. Lineage (GTDB taxonomy): Bacteria > Acidobacteriota > Vicinamibacteria > Vicinamibacterales > UBA8438 > JAJEEA01. The sequence continues at coordinate 30,784 of JAJEEA010000326.1, read as the reverse complement.
TCCTCGCCCAGATGCAGCTCCGGTTCGTCGATGATCCACCAGCCCCCGGGGCCACCCGCGTCGTGGTGAAATGGACCGCCGATCTTCGTGCCCAGCGACGAACTGGCGTGCGCGTGGCGCATGGCTGGCCGCGGGTTCGTGTGGAGCACGCCGTCAACAATCTCGGCGACTCGATGGGGAGGGGCATCGAGCACGTCCTGATAGGTCGCCCGACGGCGCTCAGCCGAGTCATGCCGCAAGGTCGCGGTGACCGCTTCGCTCATGTCGCCTCCTGCGACGATTCTATCGCCCAGTGCGAATCTTGACGCCGCCGTCACCTTCGATCCACCTGCCCGCAGGCCACGCCGTTCGTGTTGTCCTGTGCCGTAACGACCGAGTAGCGGCTAGAACTGCACCCGCACGCCGCCGTTGACGACGCGGCCGTCGAGGGGCGCCCAGGCGTCGACGGTCCAGCGGCCGTCGGGGGCGCGGTCGGGGCGCAGGACGGGGTCCCACCGGTGCTGCCGCACGTCGGTGAGGTTCTCGAGGTTGGCGAACAGCCGGAGGGGGCCGAGCCGCCGCTCGACCAGCACCCCCATCAGGGTGTAGGGCTCGCCGAGGCCGCGGTACGGGTTGGCCTCGAGCCGCTGCCGCCCCGTGTAGTACAGCTCGAAGCCGATGCGCCCGTCCTCGTTCTCGGCCATGGCCACGAGGCCGAGGCCGTGCCGCGGGGTCTGGGCGACGTCGGCGGCGATGCCGTCGACGTGCTCGCGCGACCGCACGTAGGTGTAGCTGGCCGTGAGGGCGAACGGCGGCCGGCGGAAGGTGCCCAGCAGCTCGGCGCCGAGGTTCGTGGTCGGCTGCTCGAGGTTGCGCAGGACGTAGGTCGCGCGGTCGACGTGAACGGGGTCGGCGATGCGCGAGCCGAAGAGGGTGACGGTCCAGGCGGCGGGGCCTTGGGTGCGGGTGAGGTCCATCGAGAAGCTGCGGCCCCGTTCCGCCCGGAGCGGGCCGTCCACCGTGAGGCGGGTCAGGCCGGCCGCCTCGGTCTCCTCGGTCAGCGCTGTCGGCCCGAAGAACCCGGTCCCCGCCGACAGGCGGGTCGACCAGTCGCCCGACCGCAGCAGGGCGGACACGCGGGGGCTGAGGAACCAGCCGTAGGCGCTGTGGCGGTCGAGCCGGCCGCTCATCGACAGGGCCAGCCACGACCGCACGTCGACGTCGTCCTGCACGAACAGGCCCGGGGTGGTGAAGGCGTGGCCGAACCGGGGAACGTCGTCGGGGCGGTAGGCGTTGTGCTCGACTGCGGCCCCCGCGACCCACGTGTGCCGCCCCGCCGTCCGCCGCACCGCGACCTCGGCGAAGCTCGTATCGTGGCGGTCGCGCTCGAGGGTCGCCCCGAACCGGTGCTCGTGCCACTGCCGCGCGAGGGCCGCGCGGGCGGTCACCACGGCGCGCCCGGCCAGGGTCTGCCACAGGACGCCGAGGTCCTGGCGGCGCGTGTCGAGGGCTTCCCGGTAGGGCGCTTCCACCGCGGGGAGCACGCGCCCCGGCTCGGTGCCGCCGCTACGGGTCTCGCGGGTCGCGCCGGCCGTGAAGAAGAGCGACCGGCCCTCCCCGTCGTCCCAGAAGAGCCGCGGGCGGACGACGCCGCGGTCGTAGCCCGCCATGTCGGTCCACCCGTCGCCGTCGACATCCGCCCGGCTCTGCCGGTGGCCGCCGCCGACCAGGGTCATCCCCCACGTCTCCGAGAGCGGCGTCGACAGCCACAGCACGCCGTCGGTGGCGCCGCGGGTCGACTGGTTGAGCAGGATCTCGCGCTCGGCCTCGTCGCCGGGCCGCCGCGACAGCAGGTTGACGACCCCGCCCATCGCCCCCGCCCCGTGGAGGGCCGACGCCACGCCCTTGACGACCTCCACCTGGCCCAGGTCCATCGGCGGGATCTGGAGCAGCCCCAGGCCGCCGGGCTGGCTGCCGTAGAGGGGCAGCCCGTCGGAGAGGATGCGGGTGTAGCGGCCCCGCATGCCCTGGATGCGGACGCTCGCGGCCCCGAGCGACGGCGACGTGGCCTGCACCCGCATGCCACCCATCTCGTTCAGCATCATGACGATGTCGCCGGGCGTCATGAGCATCTTCTCCTCGATCTCCTCCCGGTCGAGGGCCTCGACCCGCATCGGCTGGTCCTCGATGCGGCGTCCGGTGCGGGTGGTGGCGACGACGGTGACCTCCTCCTCGACGGTCAGCTCCGGCCCGAGGTCGACCCGCACGACGCGCTCCTCACCGGGGGCCACGGTCACGGGTACGGTCAAGGGGACGAACCCCTCGCGCACCACCGTGACCTGCACCTGCCCGGCCGGGGCCGGCAGGAGCGCGACCCCGGCGGCGTCGGTCACCTGCGTCTCGCCCGCCACGACCACCGCCGCTCCCGCCACCGCGTCCGCCCCGGCCCGTACCTCGACCCGGACGCGGCCCGGCTCCTGGGCGGCGGCGGCAGAAGCGACGGTCGCGAGCAGGGCGGCGAGAACGATGCGGTGCGTCACTGTAGACTCGATTGGGTTGCGGCAGACGGACCGTGAAACCGGCCCCGCGACGCCGGCCGCCGTACTCTCGATTCGCGCGAGGCGGTCGGCCCGAGGGACCGGAACCCGCGTGCCGCGGGACGGCGGACTCGTGCCGGCCGCGATCATCTCATGCCGGTTGCGGGGGCACGCGCCGCCGGCGGGCGGTACGCTACGGGCGACATGGCGATCGCCGATCTCGCGCCGATAGATCTGTTGATCCAGCCCGCGGACCGGCCCTGGCGGCCCCCGGCGGCACGGTGAAGCCGAGGTCGTCGTCGCGGAGCCGGAGCCGCTGATGCTCATCGCCCGAGCCTGACGACCGACGACCGCGCACCGAACGATACCGACATGACCTTCAGACGCAACGACGCGGTGGGCTGGCATCGCAACGTGCCCGGCGCGCGCTGGTTCAAGGCTGATCTGCACATCCATACGATTGACGACCATCGTGGCGGCAGAGCGAAGATGCCCACCGGCCTCGATGGTGCGGTCGATTCAGCCAGGACGATCGCAGCGTACGCACGGCGATTCCTGCAGAGCGCGGTCGTGCGCGAGGTGCGTGTGTTGGGGGTCACGCCGCACGCGATCCGTACCGGGGGCACCGTCGACACGAGCGCGGTATGGCGAATCGTCGAAGAGTGGAACGACGGATCGGACGACGACGGCGTGCCGTTCCGGGAGAAAATCTACGCCGTCTTCCCGGGATTCGAGCCCTCACTGAAGCAGGGCAAGAGCGGTCTGCACCTCTTGTTCCTGTTCGATCCCGAAATCGGGCCGGAGCATTTCTTCAGGGCTTTCGATCTAGTCATGGGAACCACACCCTCACCTTGGTCCGACAACCGGCTCCAACTGTCCTCCAGGAGTGCCGAGGAGGCCTTTCGCGAGCTCCGCGAGTTTCACGCCGAGGCCGCGGGGATCGAGGGTTCCGCCAAGTGGAGCTACATCACGCTCGCGCCGCACATCGACAACGACAAGGGTCTGCTGGGGGCGCAGAAGGCGCAGGTACTGCAGCGCTTCGAGCATGGGGCGGTCGCCGGTCTCGAGCTCGGCGACGATCAACGGCCCGAAGACACCGAGAAGAACCGTCCCTGGCTGAAGGACGCCATGAACCGGTACCGACAGGCGTTCTTCCATGGCAGCGACGCGTACGTGGTGAACGACATCGGAAAGCGCCACACGTGGTTCAAGCTCGCCAGCCCTCGGGTGGAGTCCCTCCGTCAAGCCTTCATCGCCAGCGACTCCCGGATACGCATCGCGTACGAACGACGCGTGGACGGTCGACTCCACGAAATACCGGATCCCCCGGACGTCACCGTCAGCAAGCGGCCGTGGCTGAAGGCGGTGACGGTCACGGGAATGGCTTCATTCTTCGGGCATGTCGGTGGCAAGGGCAGCCGCTTCGAGCTCAGCCCCGACCTCACGTGCATCATCGGCGGCAGCATGACGGGCAAGAGCACCCTGCTCGACGGCCTGCGCGTGCACGTGGAGGCATCCTTGCCGCAGGACGAGGGCATCAGGGCACAGGTCACGGCGCGCGGGCGTGACAGGTTTCTCGGCGGCTCCCCGGAAATCACGCTCGAGTGTCCCGGGCGAGATCGAACGGCGCCCCCCCACGAGCGCTGGCCGGCGGTGTTCTACGCGCAGAACGAGTTGCAGCGGCTCGCCCAGGATCCGGACGCGGTCCACGACATCCTTGCCCGCCTGGCGGCGACGGAGACGGACGGGATCTTTGCACGAGAGGAAAGAGTGGCCGACGTGGACCGGGAGTTGGCAGCCATCGTCGGACGTCTCACCAAGCTGGATGACGACCTTGCCGAGGCGGAGCAGGCAGTCGAGCGCTGCCGACGCGCCGCCACCGAGCTGGCCGCCTTCTCGGATGCCGGCATCTCAGGCCTCCACCGGGCGTCGCGGGACTCTCGGAACTGGCAGGACACGGCACATGCGGGGACCGAACTGGCCACCCGACTGGGCAGCGTGCTCCAGTCCGCGGCTTCCCTGGAGACGCCCGACGCGGACGAACTCCCGGAAGCCGTGTTGCGCGCCGCCGGCGTTTCCGACGGCGCCGAGCCGATTCGCAGGCACTGGAACCGGATTCGCCTCGGCCTTCAGTCCGTGAAGGACGACTTGTCGGAAGTGAACGACTCGATCCGTTCCATCGTCACCGCCTTGCAGAACCACGAGAGAGCCGTTCGCGTGGACGTCGAGCGCAAGCTGGCTGACCGTGGAGTCGAGGGCGCGAGGATCAGGGAGTTTCAGTCGCTGAGCAGCCAAGCCTCCCTCCTGGCGAGCTACGAAGCGAATCTCGCGTCGACACGCGACCGATGCGATCACGCGGAGGGCATGTTCGCAGAGCTGCTGGCCGAGCGCGGGCTGCTGATCGCGGAACAACGACGTGCATTCGATCGCGTGATGGCCGTGGTCGAGGCTGACTCTCGGGGACGAATATCGGCTCGCAGGATCGATCATGGCGATCGGGAACCGCTGGAGCGTTTTCTCAAGGGCCTGAATCAGCGCGGCATCACGCGTTGGTGGAACGATCTGGCAGAGAGCAAGAGACCTGCGCCCCACGTTCTGATGGCCGCATTGGAGAAGGACTGGTTGGCGGATGTCGGCATGAGCGATGCCGTGCAGAAGACCTTTCGCGATACGCTGAGCCGGTCGAAGCGCAGGCAGTTGGCGGCCATCCGCAGCGGCGACCACTACGTGCTCGAGCTCACCGTGGACGACGGCACCCGGCGGCGACTCGATGATCTGTCCGGCGGCCAGCGGGTCAGCGTTCTTCTGTCCCTGTTGCTGAAGACCAACGACGACCGCCCTCTGGTGATCGATCAGCCGGAGGACGAGCTGGACAACCGGTTCCTGTTCGACACGGTGTTGCCGGCGCTGAAACGACTCAAGGGTCGCCGGCAGATCATCGTCGCCACCCACAACGCGAACATCGTCGTGAACGGCGACGCGGATCAGGTCATTCAGCTCGCGGCCACGGCCAACAGGGGACGGGTCGCCGAAGCCGGGGCCATCGAGGACCCCGCCGTGCGAGACGCGATCGTGCGCACCGTGGACGGCGGAGACGACGCGTTCCGCCTGCGGCGGCTGAAGTACGGATTCTGACCGGCGAGGGGGGATTCCGACCGTGGAGTGGCTGGACATCCTGCGCCGCATCGAAGGCGGCGAGAACCGTTACACGGAGTTCAAGCGTGGACTCGGCGATCTGTCGGCCGTCGGCAAGGCGATGTGCGCCTTTGCCAACACCGAGGGCGGCGTCATCGTTCTGGGGGTCGCCGACGCACGCGAGATCGTGGGCGTGAAGGAGGATGCGGAGAAGGTCGAAGAGCGTCTGACTGCGTTCCTGCACACCGGATGCAGCTCGCCCGTCTCTGCGCGGACCGGACGCCACCGGGATCCGCAGGGACGCGTTCACTGGGTGGAGGTTCCGCGTCAGCGCGGGTTCGAGCCCCTGCGGTACGACGGCCGCGTCTGGATTCGCCGCGAACGCAGCAGCGTCGAGCCGTCGCCCACCGAGCTGCAGGAGCTCTACAACACCTTCGGCTACATCCTCACCGAGGAGCGGGCGATTCAGGACGCCGCGATGGGGCACATCGACGTCGAGGCGTTTCACACCTACCTGAAACGCCTCGGATTCGACACCGACGAGGAACCGCAGCCCGACCCCGAGCACGATCTCCGCAACCGCAGCGTGCTCGTCGACATCGGCGGCGAGGCCCGGGCCACGCTGTACGGGGTCCTCGCGTTCGGAAAGACCCCGCAGCGCTACCCGCAGACCCGGAACTTCCGCATCGAATGCGTCGCCTACGCGGGCGACGACCGCGCCTCCGAGGTCCTGCAGGTCGCCGAGGGGGCGGGGCGCCTCGACGAGCAGGTCGACAGGGCGCTCGGGTGGTTTCTGGGTCTCGGCCGGTTCGAGTCGTACCGGAGTCTCGTCCGGGAGGACCGGCATCTGCTGCCCAGGCCGGCGATTCGGGAAGCGCTGGTGAACGCCGTGATGCACCGCGACTATGCGATCACGGGGTCGACGACATTTCTCGAGGTGTTCGCCGCCCGGGTCGACGTGACCAGTCCCGGCGCGCTCCCCAACCACATGACGGTGGCCCAGGTGCGGGCCGGCGCCAACCCGCGCGCCAGGAACGACTCCATGGGGCATTTCATGGCCGGAATGGGCTTCATGGAAAGGCGCGGCCGCGGCTGGCTGATCATGCGCCGGGCGATGCGCGCGTTCAACGGCTCGGAGCCGGAGTTGGTGCAGGATGAACGCAACCGGTTCGTGCGGGTCACGTTTCACCTCCATGGAGGGGCCGCGCGATGAGCGGTACCGCCTCGCCGCGGGGCCCCGTCTATACTGAAGGGACTGGCGGGGGATGCGGCCCGGTCTGCGTCGGGCGGACTCCGGTTCGGACGGACTTCCACGTCAGGCATGGCGGTTGGAACGTGCTCGCGTCGCGGCGGCCGCGCCCAAGTGGAATCAGGACAGCCATGACTCGAAGACTACGCGACGACATTCCCCTCGTCCGGCGCCTGCCGGCCATCGCGTTGCTCGCCGCTCTGGCCGCCGCCGCCTTCTGGATGGCCGTGCCGGAAGCGCAGACGCCGGCCTCCGCCCCCGAGTACCGCGTCGATCCCTTCTGGCCGAAGCCGCTGCCCACGATGACGGACGCCGACGGCCTCGCCCGCCAGTGGGTGACGGGCATGGTGGGGGCGAGCTGCATCGACTCGCACGACCACGTCATCACCGTCAACCGGGGCTTCCTGCCGGGGGGCCTGCTGCCGCAGGAGGGCTCGCAGTCGGTCCCCTCGCCGCCCGTCATCCTGTACGACACCGACGGCGACGTGGCCGCGAGCTGGGGCGACCCGACCCTCACCGAGGCGGGGGCGGCGGCGGTGCTGCCCCACGGCATCCACGGCTGCGCGACCGACGAGATGGACAACATCTAGATCGCGGGGAACTCGGACGGGGTGGTCCAGAAGTGGACCCACGACGGCTCGGAGATGCTGCTGCAGATCGGCACCAAGGGCCTCTGCGACGGCCCGCCGACCCTTAACCCCAACTCGCCGCACCCCACCTGCGGCGAGCCCGGCAACAACAGCAGCCGCACCCTGCTGAACGCGCCGGCGGACGTCGCCGTCGACCCCAACCCCGACCCGGTGACCGGCGAGCCCGGCTCGGTGTACATCGCCGACGGCTACGGCAACCACCGCATCGTGGTCTTCGACCGCGAGGGCAACTACCTGCGGCAGTGGGGCTCGGCCGGCAGCGGCGACGGGCAGTTCGTCGAGGGCGGCGGGGGGCACCCGCACTGCGTGGTGCTCGGGAACGACGGCCTCGTCTACGCCTGCGACCGCGGCCAGAACCGCATCCAGGTGTTCGACCGCGAGGGCAACCTGCAGCGCATCGTCCGCATCGACCCCGCGGAGTACGGCGAGGCGACCCTGCGGGCCACCGACATCGAGCTCTCCCGCGACCCCGAGCAGCGCTTCATGTTCGTCGTCGACCTCGGCAGCAACCGCATCTGGATTCTCGAACGGGAGTCCGGCGACATCGTCGGCAGCATCGGCGGGTCGGGGCACATGGCGGGCGAGTTCACCTTCCCCCACACCGTCGTCACCGACTCCGACGGCAACCTCTACGCGGCCGAGACCATCGGCGGGCGCCGGAACCAGAAGTTCGCCCTGGTGAGCGACTGACCGGCGGCGGTGTGGATCAACGCGACATGAAGATCATCTCCATCACCATCGACGAGCCGCTGCTGGACCGCCTGGACCGTGCGGCCAGGACCGCCAGCGAGACGCGGTCCGAGCTGTTCCGACTGGCCCTGCAGGAGTGGCTGGACGCCCGGAGGAGCCGGCAGAACGCCGAGGACCGGGCGGGCTACGAGACCCGTCCGGTTCGCCCCGACGAGTTCGAGGGCCTGATGGCGGCCCAGGCGGTTCCCGGTTTCGACTGACGGCGACTTGGCGGCGACAACCTGGGCACTATGCGGAGTTCTGGACTATGCGGAGTCGGTGGAGGGTCTTGTTCTCAAGTACCTGTCAGAACGAGGGTTACGTGAGCTGACCAGTTCGGGGTACTCCGCATAGTTTGGGATGCTCTGTCCGGCCTGATGGGCCGGAAAGGAGCATCCCATGACCGTTCACGGCTCGTGGACCGTCGACCGCCTCGTCGACGCATACACGCACCACCAACGACGTACGCGCGGCTTGCGCCCTCACACGTTGCGCAAACGCGCTTGGTTCGCCCGGAAGCTTGTCCGGGCCGCTCTTGGCGCGGACCCGATCGACCCCAGCCGCCTGACGCCGGCCGACGTGGTGGCGTTCATCACGTCGTTGAGTCACCGGCGCCGCCCCACGTCGATGATCGACGCGCGGTCAGCGTTGCGCTCGTTCTTCCGGTTCCTGCGCGTCGAGGGTTTCTGCGGCGACGCACTCGAAGCGGCTCTCCCGACCGTTGCCCATTGGCGGCTGGCGATGCTGCCTCGTTCTCTGACCGAGCAACAGCTCGAGCAAGTGCTCGCGTCGTTCGACCCCTCCACTCCGTGCGGGCAACGCGACCAGGCGATCGTGCAGTGCCTGGCGACCCTGGGGCTGCGGCCCGGCGAGGTGGCCGACCTGTGTCTGGACGACATTGACTGGCGCGTCGGCACCCTGCAGATACGCACCCGAAAGAACCGGCGGGGCGCCGTGCTGCCGCTGCCCCGCGGTGTGGGGCAGGCGCTGGTCGCCTATCTGAGCGGGGAACGTCCGGCGACCGACGAACGCCGGGTGTTCGTCGAGCACCTGGGAGATCGTCGCGGCAAGCCGCTCTCGAGCCCTGCCGTCTCGCGTATCGCGACACTCGCGGTTCGCCGGGCGGGAGTCGACGCGCCGCACGCCAGCGCCTACGTCTTCCGGCACACGGCAGCCAGCCGCATGGTGCGAGCGGGAGCCAGCCTCAAGGAGGTCGCTGACGTGCTCGGCCATCGCAGTCTCGACTCCACGACGATCTACGCCAAGCTCGACCTGCCGCGGTTGCGTGAGGTCGCGCTTCCCTGGCCGGAGGTGCTCCGATGACGCCTCCCAGCTTCCATCATCTGGTCGACGAGTACCTCAACGCGCGTCGCGGACTGGGTTTCGGCCTCGAAACGCAGGAAGGGTTCCTGCGGGACTTCGCCCGCCATGCAGAACGGATCGGACACAGCGGGCCCGTGACAATCGAGCTCGCGGTCCAGTGGGCACGATCCTCCTCACGCTCCAGCAATCCGGTGCAGGCCGCACGCCGACTGTCGATCGTGCGGCAGTTCGCCCGGTACCGCGCACTCATCGACCCGGCCACCGAAGTGCCGCCGGTCGGGCTCCTGGGACGCATCCCGACGCGCCGCTCGACGCCCCACATCTACACCGAGGCGGAGATCGCCGCGCTCCTGCAGGAGGCACGCTGCTTGCTGCCCCAAGGCGGGTTGCGACCCGCCACCTATGTCGCGTTCTTCGCCCTGCTGGCGTCGACCGGCCTGCGGCTGTCCGAGGCCCGCTATCTCACCACCAACGACGCCGACCTCGTCGACGGCATCCTGACCATCCGCGAGACCAAGTTCCGCAAGTCCCGACTCGTCCCGCTCCATCCGACCACGACCCGGGCACTGCGTCGCTACGCCGACCGCCGTGACGCGTGTCTTGCTGCGCCCCGGTCCGAGTACTTCTTCCGCACCGAGCAGTCGCCCCGGCTCACCCGCACCGCGGTGGAGTCGACGTTCCGCCGGATCAAGCTGCGTCTCGACTGGACCGCGCAAGGGCGTACGTCCCAACCGCGCATCCACGACCTTCGCCACAGCTTCGTCGTCCGCCGGCTGCTGCGCTGGTACCAGGAAGGCGCCGATGTGGATCGCAAGGTCCTGGCTCTCGCAACCTACCTCGGCCACGCCAAGGTCGCCCACACCTACTGGTACTGCACCGCCGTCCCCGAGTTGCTCGCCAGCACCGGACAGCGTTTCGAACGCTTCGCCCACCGAGCGTCGGAGCGCCCGTCATGACCTCCGTCGAGCGGGCGTTCCCCGCACTCCTGCAGGAGTTCTTCCACGGGCGCCTCATCGCACAACGGGGCGCCAGCGCGCACACCATCGCCAGCTACCGCGACACCTTCACGTTGTTCCTCGGGTACGCCGCAGAGCGCACCGGACGCACTCCCTCGGCGCTGACCCTCTCGGATCTCGGTGCGCCCATGGTCCTCGGCTTCCTCGACCATCTCGAGGCCGAACGCGGCAACTCTGCGCGCACCCGCAACCTCCGGCTCACCGCCATCCGGTCGTTCATGCGCTACGCCTCGCTGCGCGAGCCCTCCCTGCTGCCCGTCGCGCAACGCGTCCTCGCGATTCCCGTCAAGCGCTTCGACCGGCCCGTCCTCGGCTACCTGTCCCGCGACGAGATCACGGCGATCATCGACGCGCCCGACCGGTCCACCTGGGGCGGGCAGCGCGACTCCGTCCTCTTCGCCGTGCTCTACAACACCGGCGCCCGCGTCTCGGAGATCACCCGGCTGCACGTCGCCGACGTGCTCGTCGACCGAGCGTCCTCGCTGCTTCTGCACGGCAAGGGACGCAAGGAGCGTGTCGTCCCGCTCTGGAAGAGCACCGCCGCGCAACTGCGGAGGTGGCTCCCCCGAATCGATGGAACCCCCGACGCCCCCGTGTTCCCCAATCGCGCGGGCAAGCCCCTGTCGCGCTCCGGGGTCGAGCATCAACTGCGGGTCGCCTGCCGAAAGGCCGCCGAGCGTCACCCATCGCTGGCGACGCGGCGGATCTCGCCCCACACGCTGCGCCACACGACCGCGATGCACCTCCTACAGTCCGGCGTCGACATCACCGTCATCGCCCTCTGGCTCGGCCACGAGAACCCCGTCACCACCCACCAGTACGTCGAAGCCGACCTCGCCATGAAGGAGGCGGCACTCCGGCGCGTCGACGATCCCGCACCTCAGCCGCTCCGCTTCACCGCCACCGACCGGCTCCTCGACTTCCTGGAAGGCCTCTGACTATGCGGAGTACCGCTCCGGACAAATCCCCGAGTCAACGCGGGCCGCCGAGCCAACTCCGCATAGTCCGGAACTCCGCATAGTTGCCGCTATGCAGAGCTCAGCATAGCGGGCACGGTCGCTCACGGCTGCGATCCGCCCACTCATTCAACCCGCCCGGAGCGCGCACCGCTCTGCGGCGGAGACTCCGTGACCGCGTTGTCCGGCCGATCGCGATGCGATACGATGGCCCCGTCCATGCCTGTCACGGGGGACTCCGGAGTGCTCTTCGAGCGCCGGAAGACGTCTGGCAGTCATGGACGCTTGTGCGCAGGAGGCCTCGCCGACACCGCTGCCCGCACCACGGACTTCCCGACTGACGGCCGCCCGCCATGAGCACCCGCTATGAAGAGCTCGCCGCCAGGCTGAACGGGACGGACTTCTACACGCACGTCCTGGAGCTGGCGCGTAGCGGCGTCGACGCGCTGCCCGCCGTCCATGCGGCGATGAGCCACTCCGACTGGCGCATCCGCCGCGGGTGCGCGGCGGTGCTCGGCTACACCGACGACGTCGAGTCGTTGCGCCGGCTCGCGCTCCTGACCCGCGATCCCAGGAAGAAGGTGCGCAAGATGGCCGTCCTCTCGCTCGGCCTCGGCCGGATGCTGCGCAAGGACGACCGGGACCCCATCGACCCCGTACCGCATCTCGCCCACAGCGCCCTGCACGACCCGTCGGTGCGGGTCCGCCGCGTCGCCGTCCTCGCCCTCCTCCTCCAGCCGCCGGCGCGCCGCGTCGCGCGGCTCCTGCGCAAGGTGCTCGCGACCGAGCAGGACGAGAAGGCACTTCGCGTTGCGGGATGGGGGCTCCGGCAGCAGGAGAAGCGCGGCTAGCAGTGCCCCGCTCGCAACCGCACCATGACCGTCTCGAGTTGGCGCTGGCTGGACGACCTCGGACGGGACGTGCGGCACGCCCTGCGCGGGCTGCGCCGCAACGCCGCCTTCACCGCCACGGTGGTGTGCGTCCTCGCGGCCGGCATCGGCGCCAACAGCGCGATGTTCGGCATCGTCCACGGCATGCTGATCCGGCCGCTGCCGTATCCCGACCCCGGCGCCATCGTGCGGGTCGGCGAGTCGCCGGGCGTGGTCCTCACCAACACCACCCTGCCGGCGCTCCAGGCCGAGGCCCGGTCGTTCGAGCAGCTCGCCGCGTATCGGACGCGCCGGTTCGACTGGTCCGCTCCCGACGGCGCGACCGCCCTGACCGGCGCGTGGGTCTCGCCTTCGCTGTTGCCGCTGCTGCGGGCGACGCCGCGGCTCGGGCGCCTCTTCACCGAGGCGGACGCCCGCGCGGGGGCGGAGCGGGTCGTGCTGCTGAGCCACGAGGCGTGGACCGGCCGCTTCGGGGCGAATCCGGACGTCGTCGGGACGGTCCTGGTGCTCGACGACGCACCGCACACCGTGGTCGGCGTGCTCGCCGAGGGTTTCCACTTTCCCAGCCCGGACGCGGAGGTCTGGACGCCGTGGGCGATGCCGGCCATCCCGCCCGCGGGAAGCCAGCGGATCATGATCGCCGTCGACGCGCTGGGACGGCTCCGCCCCGGCGTCTCGCCGGAGCAGGCCGCGGTCGAGGTCCGCACCATCCTTCAGCGGGTCGACGACGACTTCCTGAGGGCCATCCGCAGAATGGACGGCGACGGCACCCGGGGAGACGCCCTCGAGGTCGACGCCCGGGTGATTCCCCTGCAGGAACAGATGGTGGGCGAGTACCGGCCGGCGCTCCTGGCATTGACCGCGGCGGTGGCGCTGGTGCTGCTCATCGCCTGCAGCAACGTCGCCGGACTGCTGCTCGCTCGCGGCGTGACGCGCCAGCGAGAGCTGGCCCTCCGTGCGGCGCTGGGCGCGGGACGCGGGCGGGTCGTGCGCCAGTTGCTGACCGAGAGCGTCGTGCTGGGCGTGGGAGGCGGCGTGGTCGGGCTGGCGGTGGCCGCGGCGGTGCTCCGCGCGGTGCCGGCGCTGGTCCCGGGCGACGTCGCCCGGCTCGACGAGGTGGCCATCGACGGCGCGGTGCTCGCATTCACCCTCGGGTTGTCGGTCCTGGTCGGGCTGGCGTTCGGCGCCGCGCCGGCGTTCCAGTGGTCGGGCAGAGGTCTCGTGGACACTCTGAACGAGGGGAGCCCGCTGGCCACCGGCGGCTTTCGCCTGCTGCGATCGAGCCGGACCCGCGCGGCGCTCGCGGCCGCCCAGGCGGCCCTCGCGATCGTCCTGTTGGTCGGCGCCGGGCTGCTCCTGCGCAGCTTCGTGGGGCTCGTCACGCTCGATCGCGGCTACGACCCGGCCGGCGTGGTCGCCGCCGAGACCCGCAATCCCGACCTGGCGCTGAGGTCGGACCGGCGGACCTCGGAAGCCCAGGCCGAGCGCCGGGCGGCGGGACGGCGCTTCTGGCAGGCTCTGCTCGTGGAAGCCGACCGGATGACGCGTCTCCCCGCCGTCGATGCGGTGGGTCTGTCCTCGGGCCTGCCGCTCATGGGCGGCTTCCTGGGCACGCAGGTGCTCGCCGCGGATCGGACGGCGGCGGGCGACTGGAGCGAGTCGTGGATTCAGGTGGTCAGCCCGGGCTACTTCGACGTGATGCGGCTGCGCCTCCGCAGCGGACGCCTGTTCACCCGTCTCGACGGGGCGGGCGGACCGCGGGTCGTCGTGGTCAACGAGACCTTCGCCCGCCAGGTCTTCGGCGACGCGCCGGCCGTCGGGCAGCGGGTCCGGCTCGGGCGCGGCACCGGCGACGAGCCGCTGGAGGTGATTGGCGTGGTGGCCGACATCCGGTACTCGGGCCTGGCGGCGGGCGAGTCCTGGGCGGAGGCGTTCCTGTCGATGCACCAGCTCGAGACCCGGTCGTTCGGCTCGACATCGAGTCCGTTCATCTCCGTCCGGACCGCCGTCGACCCGTCCGCGGTCATCCCCCATCTCCGCGAGGCGGCGGTCGGCGCGCACCCGCGCGCGTCGATCGCGGACGTGACGACGATGGACGCGCGTCTGTCGGCCCGGGTCGCGCAGCCGCGCTTCTACGCCGTCTTCGCCGGCTTCTTCGCGGCCCTCGCCGCGTTCCTCGCCGCGGCCGGCATCTACGGCCTCCTCAGCTACACCGTCGCGCAGCGCCGGCGCGAGCTCGGCGTCCGGATGGCCCTTGGCGCGCAGGCCCGCGACATCCTCGCCCTCGTCGTCCGGCAGGGCGCCGCCCTCGCCGCGGCCGGCGCCCTCGCCGGCCTGCTCGCCGCCGCCGCCGCAAGCCGCATTCTCGAGAGCTTCCTCTTCGGGGTCACCCCGTACGACCACCTGACTTTCGTCGCAGCGCCCCTCTCGCTCGCCGCGGTCGCGCTCGTGGCGTGCTGGCTGCCAGCGCGCCGGGCGGCGCGGATCGATCCGATGGACATCCTCCGCGCCGAGTAGCCGGGCACCCGCCGTGAGGGAGACCGTGTTCGCGCCCCCGCAGCGCGCTTCTCCTGCTGAAGTCCCTGGGGCAGCGCCCGAGGACATCGAGGGCATCGGACTCGATGCTCGCCTCGGGGAGCGGAGCGCGGCGGCGGGGATGCCGGAGGGGGCCGCGCCATAGTGGCCGGGGAAGGGCGGTTCACCGGCAACGCGACCCCTTTCTTGACGCACAACGATTCATCGTCTAAGAGTAGTGCATGAAGACCATCGCTTCACGGACGCTGGCGGCGAGCCCCGGGCAGGTGTGGGCCGCCCTCGAAAGAGAGGGCGCCCTGGTGGTCACCAAGGACGGGGTCCCGCGGAGCATCATGGTGCCGACCAGCGACGCCACGCTCGTCGAGGACATCCAGGAGATAGTGTTCGCACGCGCGCGCAAGGCGGTCCGCGAGATTCGTTTGCAGGCCGTCGAGACCGGCGCCGCCGATCTGACGCAAGCCGACATCGAGCGGGAAATCAAGGCGGCCAGGCAGGCGCGCAATCAGAGAGTCCGGCGTGGATGACCCGCCCGTCTGGGTCGTGGACACCAACGTCCTGGTTTCCGGCCTCCTGTCGCCCTTCGGGCCGCCCGGCCGGCTCGTCGACGCACTGCAGGCGGGCGGACTGAGGCTGGCGACCGACGACCGGATCGAGGCGGAGTACCGCGACGTTCTGGCGCGGCCCAAGTTCGGCATCGAGCGCATCCGGCGGGACGCATTCCTCGCCATCCTCCAGTTCCAGGAACACGTCGCCGCTCCGGCCTGGACGCGCCGTCCGCCCCCGGACGAGGACGACGTCATGTTCCTGGAGGTCGCCATTCGCACCCCCGCGCGTACCCTGGTCACCGGAAACGTCAGGCACTTTCCGCCCCGCTGTCGGGGACCCGTCACGGTGTGGTCGCCACGAACCGCATGGGAGCACCTCGTCCGCCTGAGGCCCGCATAGGAGGAGCGGGAACCTCCTTCGCCGCAGCGGCCACCGTCCTGAACGGATCGGAGCCGTAGCAGCTACCACCACCACGAGATGCCGACGGCGAGACGGACCGACACCGCGTCGAGATCGAGCAGGGCGTCCGGTCGGCCGCGCGCCCCGTGCGCCGGGACGTCGCCCGCGGGAACGTCCTCGAACGTACCCTGACCCCACTTGACGTTCAGGTCCAGGGCCCGCGCCTCGGACAGGTAGATGAGGAGTCCGCCGCCGACGCCGAGGATCGGCATGCTCCTGAAGTCGGCAGCCCGCTCGTCCTTCTCGATCACGTCGGTCACCGGCCAGAGCGTCAGGGCGAGGTCGCCGTAGGGAACCCACCGGCGGGGGCCACGGGCCAGGTGCAGCCTCACGCCGAGGTCGACGTAGCCGAAGGTCACGCTGTCGAACGCCTCGAGCCCGCGGCTGTCGATCGCCGCGTAGGCTACCCCCACGTACGGGGCGACGACGGGGTCGATGCCATGACCGATCCGGGCGCCCACGAGCGCTGCCCCGTCGCTCGGATCGCTCCCGAACGAGACGGCCGCAGCACCTGAGTGCACACCCGCCATCCATCCTTGCGTCCTGGACGGCTGGGCGCTGCCCTCGACCACGCACCCGAGGCAGAGGACCGGCAGCACGATGCGGCCGAATCGCGAGCGGCTCGAAGTGAACATGCTCATTTTCCGTCTGGCGGCCGCCGAGGCGGCCTCACGAGCGAGAGCCGCCGATGGCGGCGTGGCAGGCCGAACCCGGCGTCGAGTCGGGTCTGGCGGATCGTCGCCAGCGACTCCGAACGATGCATGGATGATGCCAGCCGGATGTGCACGTCGTCGGTGCCGGCGCCGCAATGTCTCGAGCCGACGACAAGTCGGCCGAAGACGGCCACCTGCAACGGCGCCGCGGGGGCATGGATGACGCCAGTTGGCGAATGTGCACGTCGGTGCCGGCGCCGCAGTCTCTCGGGTCGACGACAAGTCGGCCGAAGACCGCCACCCGCAGTCGCACCGCGTCAGCATGAGCGTCACCTCGGGGCCGATGACAAGTCGGCGAAAATCGGCGAAGAGAAGACGGCGCACACACCGCCTTCATCGGCGACCGGACATTTGATGGTCACCCCATGCGCATGACACGTACGACTGCTGGGCCTCCCTGCGCCGAGCGCCATGCGTGCGGTCACTGCTCTTGCCCCGACCCCTCGTTCGACCGTGCGGAGCACGAACGTGAGCGGCGCCGGGTTCGGACTCGCGCACTCTGGCATCCCCGTTGCAGGAATCTCGGCGGCCGGGGAGCGCCAGGGATCGTCCGACCGGCGTGCTTCCACCGGCGAAGGAGGAGCAGGATGCAGATGGGTCACATCGTTCGACGCGCCGCCGCCCTGATGGCGGTGACGGGGGTCGTGGGCGGATCCGCGGCCGACGCGCAGTCGTTACCGGCCAACGGGCGGAAGGGGGTCGTGGAGGGATCCGCGGCCGACGCGCAGTCGTCACCCGCCGACGCGTGGAAGGGGGTCTCGGGCGGATTGTTGCCGGCCAACAGGGAGGAGCTGTCGGGCGGGCGGGCGCCGCGTCTCGGTCGCGCCTCGATCGAAGCGCTGGGCGGCCGCCCGGAGCGAAGCGCGCAGGGTGACCAACCACTGCCGGCGACGTACTTCGACAGCGGGGGCCTCCATCTCGCCCTCGGCGCCGCGTCGTTCTGGCAGCAGCCGACGGCCCAGCCGGAGGCGGCGACGTTCCTGTCCGCGGGCGTGCACCTCAGCCGTTCTCTGGCCGTCGTCGGCGAAATGGGGAGGGGATGGTGGGCGGACGGCCGCCTCGAGACGCCGGCCGGAGCCGGGGCGGCGGCAATGTGTCCCGACATCCGGGCGGGGTTCCACACCTTCATGGGCGGCGTGCAGTACCGGCTGCCCCGCGTCCGGCGCAGCACGCGCTTCGTCCGGGTCCTCGCCGGCCGCGCGTCGTTCGCCGGGACGGCGAGAGAGCTCCACGACGGCGTGTACACGGGCTGCCTCGACGCCTTCGCCTCGGGATGGGCCCTGGCCGCCGGCGCGGGAGTGGACTTCCACCTCACCGATCGACTCGCGCTCCGCGTCGCGGCGGACTACCGGCGGGTCGCCATCCCGTCGCTCGAAGGGACGGAGCGGGTGTTCATGAGGGACGACGCCGATCGTCATCTCGGCATGATGCGGGTTGCGGTGGGCTTCGCCCTCGGCATCTGAGTGGTTCGGAGGCGGGGGAACCCGATGCAACGTATCCGACGAGCTCACCTGCAAGTCGACGCCGACGTTGCACCGACATGCCCGGCGGGCACGAGCCCGTCGGCGCGGGGAAACGGGACCGGGTCGACACCGTGCGCCGCCATCTGGCTCGCGCACGCCGATCCTGGGATTGCGACGCCCAAGGCCACGTGCGGGTCTCGGAAACTGACGCCGCGGCGCGCTCCCGGTCAGGGCGCCTTCGGGATCAGCTCGAACGGCACCGTCGCGTGGCGGATGCGGCGGCGGTTCCACGTGTAGGTGATCTGCAGGTCCCCGCCCGCGTCCTGGATCATCGCCGGGTACGAGAGCTCGCCGCGCTCGCCCTCGGCGAGGGCCTCGACGACGAGGAAGTCGCGCCACGTCACCCCGTCGTCGAACGACACCGCCAGCGAGAGGGGCGTGCGCCGGGCGGTCGACGGGTTGTAGATCAGGATCGACCGCCCGTCGTCGAGCCGGAGCGCGTCGATGCCGGCGCCGGGATGATCGAGGTCGGTGAGCCGCAGCGGCTCCCAGGTGCGGCCGCCGTCCCGCGAGAGCGACGTCGCGATCTTCCCCATGCGGTTCGTCCGGAAGAACGCGCGGACCACGCCGGGGGCGACCTCGAGCAGGGTCGGCTGGATGGTGCCGCGGCGGTCGCGCTCCCGGTCGCCGAACAGGATCGGGCCGTGCTTGCTCCACGACTCGCCGCCGTCGCGGCTGATCTCCATCCACGACGACCACGTCCGGTAGCTCTCGAGCGACGTGCCCGCGAGGATGTCGCCGTTCGCGAGCCGGATCGGCTTGGCCCGCACCGGCCCCAGCATGCCGGCCGGCAGCCACACCGGGTCGGACCACTCCTCGCCGGAGGTGTGGGAGGTCATGTGCGCCCCGCTCCACGACCGGGGGCTCGGGCCGATCTTGAAGTAGAGGTGGATGGCGTCGCCCGCGCCGCGGAAGAGCACGGGGTTCCAGGCCGGCTGATCCGGCTCCTTGTAGAGCTGCCGCGGGGGCGACCACTCACCGCCTTTCGGCTTGCGCGAGGACCACACGCCGACGTCGGGGCGCCCCTCGCCCGAGCCGCCGAACCAGGCGGCGACCAGCGAGCCGTCGGGCGCTTCGACGATGGTCGAGGCGTGGGCGCGCGGAAAGGGCGCCTCGTCCCAGATGAAGCGCAGCGTGTGCTCGGGCGGCTGCGCGCCCGCGATGGTTGCGAGGGCCAAGCTGGAGACGACGAAGGCAGCCGGCATCTGCATGATCTCACCCGTCCCCTCCTGCCTGCCCGCCCCACCTCGACGGGGACCGTCGCAGAGCACTCTCGCCGCCTGGTCGGAGCCGACTGCCTGCCGTCGGGACCGGCGGCCGGGTTCTCGGCTCTCTTCACCGAATCATAGTGGAAGCAGCGCCACAGAGCTTCCGAACCCGGCGGTATCCCGCCGTACGACCCGGCCCCGTCCCGGCCCGCCCGGCCCGAACCCGCAGACCCGCGCAGTGGTACACTGCGCCAGAGGTCGATCGATGGGGGAGCGTCTCCGACTACCGAAGAGCATCGCATGGTTGTGCGTGTTGCTGTTCACCGGCCTTCTGGCGACAGCGCAACCCCCGGTATCGTCAGAGCAGACGGGCCGGCGGGCTGCGTCGGCGCACGGCGGCGGTGGCGACGGCAACGTCGCGGATGACCCCGGGAAGCCGACCCGACAACGGATCGTGGCGAAGGAGGCGGTGCCGATTCGATTCAGCCCCCCGACGCCCTGGTTGTTCGGCCTGGCCGGATGGGAAGTCGCGCGAACGGAGCTGTCAGAGCGATACAGCCTGCTGCGCACGCTGGAGATCGACGTGTTCTCCTCCACGCACGCTTGGGCGGAAGTCGAGCTGCCGGGGGTGGCGGGACGTGAGGGCGGCCCCAGGTCGGGATGGGTGTACTGGGGAGAGTCGTTCACGACCGACAGCGAGCACTTCGCCTGGGAAAACACCGCGGCCGACGCCGGCAGTGCTCCGATGCGGGACGGCCGACCTTGACGTTTCCTCATGGTCGTCGAGCTCATGAGTCATCCCGTCGTGGCCTTCGGCGTTCCCTATGCCGCCGGCTTCTTCGGCACGTTCATTGCCGACATGCTGTCGCTGTACCCCGTCGTGAAGCGGTTGCACCTCTATCTGATGTCGGTTCCGGTCACCCTCGTGACGGTCGGTGTATTGCTCTCGGCAACGACCGTGTCGGTCCCGGTCGACGGCCCGTCCGGGACAATCCGGGAGTACTGCTGCGGCCACACCCAGTCGATTCCCGGGTTCGGTCTCTTCGTCGGAACGATGATGTTCTACGGGACGTTGGCGCCGGACCTGTTCGCGAAACGTCGCGATGGGGTGCGCTGAAAGAGGCCCGGACACGGGACGGCAGACTCGGCCCGCCGTCAACTCGTTGCCCCGCCACGAGCCGCCGGGCGACGGCGCACATGACCCACGGCCCGCCGGCGGCGTGAAGACCCGCAGCGGCATCCTCGTGTCCCGGGCGCTCGGCCGATCACGGTCGAAACCGTGCGCCGGAGCGAGACCGTGGCTCTTCTCGACACCGGAGCAGACCAATGACACGAAGAACGACGCTTGCCGTCGCCGTGGCCGCCATCCTCGCTTCGGGAACCGCCGGGCTCGCGCAGCCGCCGGCCCAGCCTACCCCGCAGCAGCCGGCAGCGCCGCCCCTGCCGCCACCTCCGCCACCCGCGCCGCCGGGAGCGCCGTCCTCCGACGTGGGCGTGGACCTGAGCGTGGAGGTGACCATCTCGCGGTATCAGGGGGACGACCTGGTCAGCAGTCTGCCGTACGTGCTGGCGCTGACGACCGACCGCGATGGTCGAGGCAGCCTCCACATGGACGCGGAGATTCCTGTGATGAACCGGCCGATGCCCGCGACCCCCGCAAACGCCGCAGACCCCGACCCGGCTCGGTTTCTGCCCGGCATGTCGTACCAATATCGGTCCGTTCGGGTCGAGCAACACGCTGGTGCTGCGGGACGGGCAGTCCCGCCAGTACACCGCGGCGGCGGACCGCTTCACCGGCGAGAGCATTCGGGTGGACGTGGCGTTGACGGTTCTGGACTGAGCGCTTGGGAACCGCGCGTTGCGCCAAGACCGCCGAGGGCGCGCGGGCGGGCCGCCGGCGCGAAGACACGGCGAGCCGGTACTCGGCGGCGGTCATCAAAGGCTCGCGCCAAGCACCGACGACGAAACGGATGGGGGGGCAGCCCACCTGATGAGCCGTCCCCCCCGGCAGGTCCGACTCCCGGCTACTTCAGCGCCGAGAAGTCGCTGGCGCTCATCCAGAAGACCTCGATGCCCTCGAGCGGGGCCGGGTACTTCCCGATCAGCTCGTCCCAGTCCGGGTCCTCGCGGAACGCGGCCCACACCTCGTCCCGGTGCGCGCGGTCGCGGTAGGCGAGCATCCAGACCAGGGTGTTCGGGTTGTCGAGCCGCTGCCAGACCGCGACCACCTCGGCCCCGTGCTTCTCGAAGATGGCGACCTCGCCGTCGCGGAACCGCTGGTGCAGCTCGTCGATGCCGCCGCTGCCGTCTTCGGCCTGCGGCTCGGCGGTGTACATGCGGACCTCGAAGCAGCGCGAGTCGGACGCCACGTTGTTCCGCAGGTCGGCCGGCAGGTCGACCTTCGGGCCGCACGCGTCCGGCGGCCCCTGGGCGGCGGCCAGGCCACTGACACCGAAACCGATGACGACGGCGAGCACAACTGTTCGAATCACTGTTCTCCTCCTGGACTGGTTCGTTCCGCCGAGTGTCTCTCGTCGCTCAGCGCGACCGGCCCACGGTACACCGTCCGTTCCCGTTTCGTCCACCGTCACCCACCGCGCGACGCCATCCGCTGCCTGCGACGCGCGGGAACCCGCCGGTCGCACCGGCGGCCGGCAACGGCGTTCCAGGCAGGGCGGCGCCTGTGGCATACTGGTGGAATGATCGTCACAGACCGGGCGAATCGGAGGTGGCGACGGCGTTCCGCGTTGGCCGTGGCGGCCGCGACGGCACTGGGCATCACCCTCCTCACGCCGACCCACGCGCAGACGCCAGGCGGCACGATCGCGGGGCAGGTGGTCGACCCGGCCGGAGACCCGCTGCCCGGCGTCACCGTCATGGCGGTCGAACCAGGGGCGACCGAACCGGAGCCGCCTCGGCTGGCGGTGACCGACCGACAGGGCCGCTACCGCATCACGAGTCTCCAGGCCGGGACTTACTCGGTGACCTTCTGGCTACCCGGATTCGGCAGGGCCGCGCGGAACGACGTCGAGGTGCGCGTCTCCACCACCCAGGTGGTGGACTTCGAGCTGGCGCCGGGCGTGGACGCCGACGTTCCGATCGCCATCGGTCCGCCGCGAGTGACCATCAGCGGGGGCTTCGGCCACGCCCTGGAGTGTGCATTCCCGCCCTCCGGCGCCATCGAGGATTGCCGCCCGGTTGTCGTCGGAGCGCAGCTCTTCCGCTAGACCGCCTGCACGATAAGGACTCGCCCCGCTCCAAGGCGACCGCAGGCGCCCAGCTACCGCTTGCCGACCTGCCGCTCGTACTCGGGCTCGAGCAGGTCGGCCGTGTGCAGGTCGAAGGCCCCCGCGGTGCGCTCGTAGTCGCCGCGGAACTCGGCGTGGCACCGGTAGCAGACGGTGAGGTCACTCAGCCGGCTGTAGATCGCGAGGTCGATCAGGGTGGCGGCGGCGAGGATGCCGTAGGCGACGAGGTCGAGGCCGAAGTAGTAGAAGCCGGCGCTGATCAAGGCGCCGATGACCACGATGGTCACCCCGAGCTTGGGGTCGAAGTCCTTCCGCAGGTAGAAGTCACCCCCCTTGCACACCGGGCACCGGTCGACCTCGCGGTCCGCGCGGACCGCATCGGAGAACGACAGCAGGAAGGCCTGGCCGCACCGGCCGCAGTCGATCTGCGCCGACTCGGCGTCGGGCCGCAACGGCAGCGCGCTGTCGCACTGGTGGCAACGAACGGTGACTTCCATGGTGATCAGACCGGGACCGAAGTCGCGACGAGCAGGTACTTCGCCAGCACCTCGCCGACGATGACGGTGAAGAAGTCGACGTAGAGGATGCCGGTGGCCGACTGGGTGGACCGGATCTTGGCGGTCTCCCACGTCAGGTAGGCCAGGACGACCGGCCCCAGCAGGCCGAAGAGCACCCGCTGCCAGAAGAACACGCCGTCGATCGAGAGGATGTGGCGCTCGAAGGGAACCCCCGGCAGCTCGGCCAGCGCGATCCCCCACCACACCGCGGCCGCCACGACGAGGATGCGCAACGCCGTCGAGCCGATGTGGAACCGGACCACCGACTGGAGCAGCGACACGTCCATCGACGGCAGCACGAGGTACCAGTGGCCCAGGATCATCGCGGTCGATGTGCCTCCCAGGAGGGCGGCCGAGGTCAGGAAGCTCGCTGCGGTCAGGGCCGCCGGCAGCCCCCCGGGGCCGGCCGCGGCCATCGCCTGCGCGACGAGGGCCGCGCCGCCGGAGAGCACCGCCGTCCAGACCCAGAGCGGCCGCAATCGCGCCAGCATGCGCCCGATGGTCGCCCAATAGACGAGCACGGCGGCCGTCGCGGTCAGGAGCAGCCCGAAGGCCACGCCCTGCACGTCCGTCCCCAGCCGCACCGGCTCGGGGCGCATGGCCAGCGCCACGAGCAGCAGCACCGCCGCGAACCCGGCGTTGAACCGGAAGAACTTGACGCCGGCCTCCTTCCCCACCAGGACCAGGGTGAAGACGATGCCGACCCCGAGGTGGGCGAGGAACAGGAACAGGACGAAGGAGAGGGTCATCTTGACGCGCCGCGCACGACGGTGAACCGAGGCTGCCGCGAGCCCCGGCTACCCCGCGCGGAACTCCCACAGGCAGCGTCACCCTCGCGGCTTCGCCGCCCGCCCAGCCAATGCTACCCGGAGTCGGCTCCCACGGCGTGGGTTGCCCCCCTACGGTTGGGAAGCGCACCGTCGTCACGGGTCAGGCTCTGGTCGACCGTTCTGGAACGAACCTCCCGTCCGGCCGCCGACACGAGCCCGAAACCGGTGGAAAGAGGGCGGCGGCAGCACGGACGGCCTTCATGGAGGACCGTCGGTCAACCCAGCCGGCGGTTGACCTCGTCCCAGTTCACGACGTTCCACCACGCCGCGATGTAGTCGGGGCGCCGGTTCTGGTAGCTCAGGTAGTAGGCGTGCTCCCACACGTCGAGCCCGAGCACGGGCACGCGGCCGCTCATGAGCGGGGTGTCCTGGTTCGGCGTGCTCTCGATGGCCACCGAGCCGCCGTCCTTGACGAGCCACGCCCAGCCGCTGCCGAAGCGGCCCACGGCGGCCGCCGCGAACTTCTCCTTGAAGGCGTCGAAGCCGCCGAAGGCGCCGTCGATGGCGTCGGCTGCGGCGCCGGTCGGCGAACCGCCGCCGTCCGGGGCCATGACCTGCCAGAACAGGGTGTGGTTGGCGTGCCCGCCGCCGTTGTTCCGCACCGCGGTGCGGATGCCCTCGGGCACCGCGTCGAGATCGCCGACGAGCTCCTCCACGCTCCGGCCCTGCAGGTCGGGATGGCCCTCGAGGGCGCCGTTCAGCTTGGCGACGTAGGTCGCGTGGTGCTTGCCATGGTGAATGCGCATCGTCTGCTCGTCGATGTGCGGGGCCAGCGCGTCGAAATCGTAGGGCAGAACGGGGAGCTCGTGCGCCATGCGGGATTCTCTCCTTCGTGTCTCTTGGGTTGAGGGGTCTTCGACCGTTTCGGGATTCGAGCCGCGCGAACGCGCACCGCCCGGCGCATCGCGGCCGCTGGTGCGGGGCCGGTGGCCGGAGCCCACGCCGACGCGTGGCGTTCAGGACGCCGTCGAAAATACCTCGCCGTGTGTGTCGGGAGCGCCGGTCCGCGGAAACGGGGCAGCGCCTAGCGTGCAGTCGGCAAGTCTGTGTCCGTCACTGTTCCTGCTTGTGCTCGAGCCGAGCCCGGGCAGCGCGGACTCACGCCGAGACGACGTTGTAGAGCGTGTCGCGCTCGACCGGGTCGCGGCCCGCGACGCGGATCAACCGGCTGATGTCGCCGGTGGTCATCGCCTCCGGCGTCCGGGCGCCGGCCATGTGGTAGATCTGCTCCTCCTGCACCGTCCCGTCGAGATCGTCCACGCCGAACCACAGGGCCGTCTGCGCCGTCTCGACCCCCGTCGCGATCCAGAACGCCTTGATGTGGGGCACGTTGTCGAGCACGAGCCGCGCCACCGCGTGCACCCGCAGCGTGTCGGCCGCGGTCGGGGCCGGCAGCTTCCGCATCTGGTTGTTGTCGGGGTGGAACGCCAGCGGGATGAACGCCTGGAACCCGCCCGTCTCGTCCTGCAGGGCGCGGGCCCGCAGCATGTGGTCGACCCGCTCGTCGTCGGTCTCGATGTGCCCGTAGAGCATCGTCACGTTCGAGCGCATGCCCAGCCGGTGCGCGGTGCGGTGGATGTCGAGGTAGCGCTCGGTGCCGCACTTGTCGTGGCAGATCTTGCGGCGGACGCGCTCGGCGAACACCTCGGCCCCGCCCCCCGGCAGCGAGTCGAGCCCCGCCGCCATCAGCTCGCACAGCACCTGCTCGTCGGTCCTGCCGTAGAGGTCGGCGAAGAACGCGATCTCCACCGCCGTGAAGCACTTGAGGTGCACGTCGGGGCGGATGCGCTTGAACCCCCGCAGCAGCTCCAGGTAGTAGTCGAACGGCAGGTCCGGGTGCAGGCCGTTCACCACGTGCACCTCGGTCAGGGCCTGGTCGCGCCGGGACCGCAGCTTGTCCCACACCTGCTCGAGGGTCAGGGTGTAGGCGCCGTCGTCGCCGGGCTGCAGCCGCGCGAACGCGCAGAACAGGCAGCTCGCCACGCAGACGTTGGTCGCCTCGATGCGGATGTTGTGGTTGAAGTACGTCCGCCCCGCGTGCCGCCGCTCGCGCTCGCGGTTGGCGAGCCAGCCCAGGGCCAGCAGGTCGGGGCAGGCGAACAGCCTCACGCCGTCGTCGTGGCTCAGCCGGACCCCGGCGTCGAGCTTCTCGGCGATGTCGAGGAGCCCGGTCCGCGCGAGCCGCGAGGGCGACGGGGGAGCGGCGGCGGCGTCCAGCACCCGACTATCGTACGCCGGAGCACCCGTCGCAGGCAACCGCGCGCCGGCGCCGGGACCGGCCACGCACCGGCCGCGAACACCGTTCTCCCGCCGGCCCGGAGCGGCAGAGAGCCGTGGGTCGGTGCGTCGATCCGCAACCGGGGAACCCCGGTGGCGAAAACCCGCGTTGCATCGTCCCCGGAGGCGTCGGCGAACCGGCGAGGCGCCCGTCTGACAAGGCACGACGAGGGAGGGCACGGGGGCGTATTCCGACCGGGGCGCAACGCACTCGGGGCGGGGAGGAGATCACGCACCGCCCGCGGCCGCCGGCTCTCCCACCGGCGTCCCGGGCGCCAGCGGGAGGGTGATTCGAAACCGGCTGCCGCGGCCGTCGATGCGCTCGTAGGCGAGTTGCCCGTGGCTGGCCTCGACCGCCCACTTGGCGATGGAGAGGCCCAGGCCGCTTCCCCCGGAGGCCCCGCCGTGCGCGCCGCGGTAGAACCGCTCGAAGAGCCGGGACCGGTCGCGGGCGGGAATGCCGGGCCCCGTGTCGCTCACCTCGAGCACCGCGTCGCCGGACGAGACGGCCACGCGGAGCCGGATCTCGCCCTCGGCCGGCGTGTACCGAATCGCGTTGTCGACGAGGTTGATCACCGCTTGGCGCAGCGCGATCTGGTCGCCGAGACATCGCGCCCGGGCCTCATGCTCGACCGTCATCGACTGCCGCTTCTCCTCGGCCAGCACCCCGAGATGCGCGGCCACGTCGTCGGCGATGGCGCCGAGCTCGACCGGACGGTGAGCCAGCGCGAGCTCGCCGCGGTCGGCGCGCGACACGAGCAGCAGCCGGTCGACGAGGCGCGTCAGCCGGTCGGTCTCCTCGAGCATGCTCTGGATGACCTGCTCGTAGGCGCCGGCGTCGCGGTGCTCGCGCAGGCCGACCTCGCCGACGCTGCGGATGGCCGTCAGCGGCGTCCGCAGCTCGTGCGAGACGTCGGACGTGAACTGCCGCATCTGATTGAACGAGGACTCGAGCCGGCCGAGGGTGTCGTTGAACACCGCCGCGAGCCGGCCGAGCTCGTCGCGCGGGCTGTCGATGGGCAGCCGCTCGTCGAGGTTGGCGGCGGTGATGGCGCGTGCCCGCTCGGCCATGCGTTGCAGCGGCGACAGCGCGCCCCGCGCCAGGACATAGCCGCCGGCGCCGGCCACCGCCACCGTCAGGGGCAGCCCCAGCAGCAGGAGGACCGCGAGCTCGCGCACCTCGAGCCGCGTGAAGGCCTCGGAACGGCCGACCTGTATCACCACCGGCCGCCCGCCCACGGTGGCCCGGCCGCCCAGGATGCGGAACGGCGCCGGATCGTCCGGCATCGAGCGGATCCGGCCGTCCGCCTCGGCCACGAGCGATTCGCTCGCCGGCACCGGCAGCCGCGCCGCGACCGACGTCCGGTAGATGAGCTCGCCGCCGGGGGTCCACACCTGGAGCCACGGGCCGTCCGTCCACGGCTCCCCCTCGAACCACGACAGGGACCCGTCCGGGCCCTGCTCGGCCATCTCCGCCGCCCAGCGGAAGTCGCTGCGCAGCCGCGCGTCGAGGGCGTCCGACAGGTTGCGGGCCACCAGGACCAGCACCACCGAGACGTAGACCCCCAGCACCGCCACCATGACCGTCATGTACAGGAACGTCAGCCGCGCCCGCAAGGTGTGCGGGCCCCAGCGCCAGCTCACGGCTCACCTGCCCGCAGCATGAAGCCGACCCCCCGGACGGTGTGGATCAGCCTGACGGGATGGTCGAGGTCGATCTTGCGGCGCAGCCGGGAGATGTGGACGTCGATGACGTTGTCGAGGGTGGTGCTGCGGGCCGTCTCGCGCCACACCTCGCGCGCCAGCGTGTCGCGCGAGACGACCTGGCGGGCGTTGCCGGTCAGGTAATGCAACAGGTCGAACTCCTTGGCGGTCAGCTCGATGGCCTGCCCGGCCCGCGTGACCCGCCGGGTCGCCCTGTCGATCTCGAGGGTGTCGACGGCCAGCCGTTCCGCGTCGCTCGCCCGTCCGCGGCGGCCGACGGCGCGAAGGCGGGCGAGCAGCTCGGCGAACGCGAACGGCTTCACCAGGTAGTCGTCGGCCCCGGCGTCGAGCCCGACGACCCGGTCCTCCAGGGTGTCGCGCGCGGTCAGCACCACCACCGGCGTGTCGAGCCCCTGCTTGCGCAGGGCCGAGAGAATCTCGAGTCCGTCGCGCCCCGGCAGCATCAGGTCGAGCAGGACGACCTCGAACCGGTCCCGCGCGAGGCGGAAGAAGGCGCCCTCGCCGGTGGTCTCGACCACGACGTCGTACCCCTCGCCCTCGAGGCCCTCGCGCAGGGCGAGGGCGACCTTCTCCTCGTCCTCGACGACGAGCAGGCGGCCGGCCGGCGCCGGCCGCGGCCCCTCGGCGGGGTCGCTCCCGGACGAGCCCGTGGTGGTCGGCGACATCTCAGACGGTCTCCGATGGCGTCCGGCGGTCGAACACGCCTGACGGTCCCGATCGCGTCAACGGTCTCGAAGCCCGGGTACAGGGAGCGCACTCCGGACATCGCCGCCCTGCCGCGCCGCTGCCCGCCCGACCATGCCTACGGCGGGCCGCGCCGGTCCACGGCGCCAACGCCCGCCCCGGACCATCGCCGCCTTGCCGCGCCGCTGCCCGCCCAATCATGCCTGCGGCCGGCCGCGCCGGTCTGCGGCGCCAACGCCCGCCCCGGACATCGCCGCCTTGCCGCGCCGCTGCCCATCCAACCAAGCCTACAGCAGTCCGCGCCGGTCCACGGCGCGAGGTCTGCCCCGCCGGCGTCCGTTCAGACAAACTTCAGGAATGAACCGCGAGGGATCCCGCAGTATGATAGCGATCGGTCCCCGGGGCCGCGGGCCCCCGGGGGCTCCGAGGGGAGGGAACGATGACGCGCTACCTGGCCGTGCTGATCGTCGCGGGCGCCAGCCTCGTGGACCTGCCGGTTCACGCCCATCACCCCACCGCCGAGGTCTACGACGAGGAACGCACCATCGTCCTCGAAGGCGACGTGACGTCCTTCCTGTTCGGCAACCCGCACTCCATGGTGCACCTCCGCGTGGCCGACCGCGACGGCGACCTCCATACCTGGGCCGTCGAGTGGCGCGCCGCGAGCCGGCTGCGGCGCCTGGGCTGGACGGCGGGGGACATCAACGTCGGCGACCGCGTGAGGATGTGCGGCAACCCCGGGCGAGACCCGGGCGCGTACCGGCTGTACCTGCTGAACGTGGCCCGGATTCACCCTGGCGCGCCGGCTCCGGACACCGAAGACAACTTGTGCGAGCCGGCCCCGCCGGCCACGCTTGGCGCCGGTTCCAATGGCCGACCCGGGTCGTCCCGGACCACCCGGCGCTGATCGGCGGTCTCCGGACTCGCGCCGGGGCGGCCCGACCGCATTCTCGCCGGTGGCGGACGTCGCGGAGGCGGTCGTCGCTGGCGGCCGGTCCCGGATACTCCTCCTGAGCGATTTCGACGGGACGCTGTGCGAGTTCCGGAACGATCCGGAGTCCGTGCAGCTCGCCGAGCCCCGCCGCGCCGCCCTGTCCACCCTCGCCCGCCGGCCCGCCCTGTGCGTCGGCATCGTCAGCGGACGGCGGGCCGCCGACATCCGGGGCCGCGCCGCCCTCGACGGGCCGGTCTACTACGCGGGCCTCCACGGCATGGAGATCCTCGGCCCCGACGGCGGCTTCACCGTCGGCCAGCTCGCCGCCTACCGCGGCCGGCTGCAGGAGCTGAGGGCATCGCTCGCCGCCGCCGTCCGCCACCTCGACGGGGTCTTCCTGGAAGACAAGGACCTGTCGGTGGCCCTGCACGTCCGCGCCGCCGCCCCCGTGGATCGGGCGCGGGCGGAGGAGACGTTCTGGGCGCTCGTTTCTCCCGCCCTCCGCGCGGGGCGCGCGCGGGTCCAGCGCGGACACTGCGTGTTCGAGCTGCTCCCGGACATCGCCTGGAACAAGGGCAACGCGGTCCACTGGATAGAAGGGAACGCGACCCGCCGGCTCGGGGCGCCCATGCGCACGGTCTACCTGGGTGACGACCGCACCGACGAGCACGCGTTCGAGGCCGTCGGCGACCGCGGCGTGACCGTCATCGTCGGCCGGGCCCCGTCGGCCGCGGCCCACCGCCTGCCCGACCCCGCCGCCGTCGAGCAGCTCCTCGACCGCCTCGTGTCCCTCACCGCGGATCGCTGACCCTGGCGACGGGGCGACGGGGCGACCGGGCGACGGGGCGACGGGGCGACCTTCGGTCGCGTTGGGAGTTTCGCTGGCGCGAAGCTCGTGCCTCGGGCTCCCGGGGCTGCCGGTGGCCGAAACCACGCCGGTCGGGTCGCCGCGCCGCGCCGTCATCCGGTCGACCCCGCCCGCGGCCGGCGCCCGAACCACGCCGGTCGGGTCGCCGCGCTGAGCCGTCATCCGGTCGACCCCGCCCGCGGCCGGCGCCCGAACCACGCCGGTCGGGTCGCC
>JAJEEA010000466.1 GCA_022821235.1 Vicinamibacteria bacterium | reverse complement strand
CCCGCCCTCGCCGCCGCGTCGGCCGGCCCTGCCTCGGCGGTTGCCGCGACCCCGGTCGTGGTGTCCGCCGCCCCTTCCGGCGGCGTGTCCGACGGCTCCGGCGCCCCGTCTGCCGTCTCGCCAGCCGTGTCCACTGCGTCGGCTGTTCTGCCGGTCGCCTCGTCCGCCGTGTCCGCCGCGCCGGGCGTCCTGCCCGCTGCTTCGGCCGGCGCGTCGGCTGTCCTGCCCGCTGCGTCGGCTCTCCTGTCCGCTGCGTCGGCCGTTCTGCCGGTCGCCTCGTCCGCCGTCTCCGCCTCGTCGGCCGTCCTGCCCGCTGCTTCGGCCGGCGCGTCGGCTGTCCTGCCCGCTGCGTCGGCTTTCCTGTCCGCTGCGTCGGCCGTTCTGCCGGTCGCCTCGTCCGCCGTGTCCGCTGCGTCGTCCGCCGCCGCGTCGGCTGCTCCTGCCGCCGCCGCGACCTCCGCCACGGTGTCCGCCGCCGCCGCGTCGGTTGCTCCTGCCGCCGTCGCGACCTCCGCCACGGTGTCGTCCGCCGCCGCGTCGGTTGCTCCTGCCGCCGCCGCGACCTCCGCCACGGTGTCGGCCGCCTCGCTCGGAGCTTCGCCCGCCGTGTCTGCCGGCTCGCCCGCCGTTGCGACCCTGCCGCCGTCCGCCGCTCCCGCCGCCGTCGCGCCCGGCGCATCGTCGGCCCTGGTGACGGTGATGCCCGCGCCCGCCTCGTCGAGCACGTCGATGGCGCTGTCCGGCAGCCGCGAGTCGGGCAGGTGCCGGCGGGCCAGCTTCGCGGCGGCGCGCAGGGCGCCGTCGGTGAACGTCACGTGGTGGTGCTCTTCATAGCGCGACCGCAGCCCGGTCAGTATCTCGACCGTCTCGTCGACGCTCGGCTCCTCGAGCACCACGCGCTGCAGCCGGCGGGCCAGCCCCCGGTCGCGCTCTATCTGCTTGAACTCGTCGAACGTCGTCGACCCGATGAGCCGGAGGTCTCCCGCGGCCAGCAGCGGCTTGATCAGCATCGCGAGGTCCATGGTGCCGCCGGTGGTGGCGCCCGCCCCCACCGTCGCGTGCACCTCGTCGATGAAGAGGATGGGCAGCGGCCGGCCCGCGAGGGCGTCGACGACGGCCTTGAAGCGCTCCTCGAAGTCGCCCCGGAACCGGGTGCCCGCGAGCAGCGCGGCGGTATCGAGGGCGAAGATCTCGGCCCCCTCCAGGCGCGCGGGGATGTCGTCGTCCAGCAGCCGGCGGGCCAGCCCTTCGGCCAGCGCGGTCTTGCCCACGCCGGCGTCGCCGACGAAGACGGGGTTGTTCTTGCGCCGGCGGCAGAGGATCTGCAGCGTGCGCCGCAGCTCGTCGAGGCGTCCGATGAGGGGGTCGAGACGCCCCTGCCGGGCGCGCTCGGTCAGGTTGACGGCGAACGCCGCCAGGGGGTCGCGGGCGGGGGCGGGCCCGTCTCCGGCCGTTCCCGCCGGCGCGGGCTCCGTGGCCGGCTGGTCCGTTCCCGCCGGCGCCTTCGTGATCCCGTGCGAGATGTAGTTCAGGACGTCGAGCCGGGTGATGTCCTGCGACTGCAGCAGCTCGGCCGCGTACGAGTTCGGCTGCTGCAGGATGGCCGCGAGCACGTCGCCGAAGCGGACCTCGTCCTTCCCCGCGCTCTGCACGTGGAGCACCGCCGTCTGCAGGACGCGCTGGAACGCCAGGGTCTGCTGCGGCTCGCGCTGCCGGCCCTTCTTCGACTGCTCGAGGCCGTCGAGGAAGGTGTCGAGGGAGTGCCGCAGGGCCGGCAGGTCGGCGCCGCAGGCGGTGAGGATCTTCTCGCCCTCGGGGTCGTGGGCCAGCACGTAGAGCAGGTGCTCGAGGGTCAGGTGCGTATGCCGGCGCACCGTCGCCTCGCGGTACGCGACGTTCAGGATCAGCTCGATGGCGGCGCTGAACATGGCCGGTGCCGTCACTCCTCCTCGAGGACCGCCTGCAGGGGGAACCCCTCGCGCTTGGCCAGGGCCCGGGTGGTGGCGACCTTGGTCTCGGCGATCTCGTGGGTGTAGGTGCCGCAGCGCCCGCGGCCCTGCGTGTGGACCTGCATCATGATGCCGTGGGCCTCGGCCGGGCCCTTGTCGAAGACCGACTCCAGCACCTGCACGACGAACTCCATCGTCGTGTAGTCGTCGTTGAGCAGCGTGACGTGGTAGCGGGTCGGCTCGCGGGTCTTCTGGCGGGTCTCGTCGAGAACGCCGTGGCCGGTACGTGGGTCGTGGGCCATGCCTCTGCGATCAGACTATGGAGACGGCGGCGGCGTCAAGGCGGGGGAGGGCATAGTAGAATCCCGCTCCCATGCCAACGATCGCGCGCGGCATCACCTATGCCGACCTGAACTTCCTCGGCCAGCCCCGGGTCATCGCCACCGCCGTCCTCGAGGACGCCGGCGGGGCCGCCCTCGTCGACCCGGGCCCGTCGACGTGCCTCGACACCCTGCGCGCGTCGCTCCGCGAGCAGGGCATCGCGACGGCCGACGTCCGGACGATTCTCCTCACCCACATCCACCTCGACCACGCCGGGGCCACCGGCACCCTCGTGCGCGAGAACGCCGACATCACGGTCTACGTGCACGAGGCGGGGGCGCCGCACATGGTCGACCCCG
Source organism: Vicinamibacteria bacterium (assembly GCA_022821235.1). Classification (GTDB taxonomy): domain Bacteria; phylum Acidobacteriota; class Vicinamibacteria; order Vicinamibacterales; family UBA8438; genus JAJEEA01. Next base: position 1,647 of record JAJEEA010000466.1, on the reverse strand, counting down.
CCAAGCTGCTGCACAGCGCGGGCCGGCTCTACGGCGACGACATGGACCGGCTGTGGGGCGAGTTCCTGCCGGTGCCGGAGGGGAACGTGCACGTCCTCGCCGGCGGCGAGCGCCTCGCGGTGGGCGACCGGCAGCTCGAGGTCGCGTACACGCCGGGGCACGCGTCTCATCACGTCAGCTTCCTCGACCGTGCGAGCGGGGTGGCGTTCGTCGGCGACACCGCGGGGGTGCGAGTCGGCCCCGAGCGCTTCGCCCTGCCCCCCACGCCGCCGCCCGACATCGACCTCGACGTGTGGAAGGCGAGCATCCGCCGCATCGCCGACTGGCGGGCCGACACGCTGTTCGTCACCCACTTCGGCCCCCACGAGGACGCCGCCGACCAGCTCGAGGGGCTCGCCGGGCACCTCGACGGACTGGCCGCCCTCGCGCGCGCCGTCATCGAGGAGGAGGTGCCCGCCGAGGAGCGCGCCGACCGGTTCGTCGCCGACACCCGGCGCTATCTGCGGCGGCACATGTCGGAGGAGCAGGCGGCCCTCTACGACATGGCCGCCCCGTTCTCGATGTGCTGGCTCGGGCTCGCGCGCTACTGGAAGAAGCAGGGCCTGGGCGCGCGCTGACCGGGACGACCAATGCAGCTCGGCTTCATCGGACTCGGGACCATGGGGCGCCCGATGGCGCTCCACCTGATGAACGGCGGCCACGCCATGGCGGTGTTCGCCCGCCGCGCCGAGTCGACGCGCCCTCTCGCCGACGCGGGGGCGGCCGTCTGCCCCACCCCCGCCGCGGTGGCCGGGCGCAGCGATGTCGTGTTCACCATGGTGACGGGGACCCGCGACGTCGAGCAGGTGCTGCTCGGCCCGGAGGGCGTCGTCCACGGCGCGCGCCCCGGAAGCCTCGTCGTCGACACGAGCACCATCGACCCCACCGCCACCCGCGCCATCGCGGCCCGGCTCGGCGAGCGGGGCGTCGACATGCTCGACTCGCCGGTGTCGGGGGGGCCGCAGGGCGCGCGCGACGCGACGCTGACGATGATGGTGGGGGGACCGGCGGAAGCGGTCGATCGCGCGAAGCCGCTGTTCGCGCTGCTGGGCCCCAAGGTGATCCACGTCGGCGAGTCGGGCACCGGTCAGACCACGAAGGCGTGTCACCAGCTCGCGCTCCTGGTGAACGCGCTGGGCGCGGCCGAGGCCCTGGCCCTCGCCGGCCGCTGCGGGCTCGACGTCGAGCGCGTGCGCCAGGTGATGATGGGGGGCATGGCCGCGAGCCGCGTGCTCGACGTGTTCGGCGCGCGCATGGCGTCGCGCGACTTCGCGGCCGGCATCGAGTCGCGGCTGTACCACAAGGACCTCGACATCGCCCTCCGCCTCGCCCACGACCGCGGCGCCGCCCTCCCTGCCGCGTCCCTGACCATGCAGCTCGTCAACGCCCTGATGGGGCGCGACCGGGGACGCGACGACCTGTCGGCGCTGATCACCGTGGTCGAGGAGATGAGCGGCGACAGGGCCGGCTCTCCGTCCACCACCGCCGAGTGAGGGCGGGGCCGCCGGGGTCGTCGCCCCGTGCTCCGGCCGCAGTCGCGGCTCGCCCGTGCGTGCGGTATCCTTGGGGCCCATGATCACCCGATTCACGTCCGCCCTACCGGCGGCG
>JAJEEA010000539.1 GCA_022821235.1 Vicinamibacteria bacterium | reverse complement strand
TGCGCGGAGGGAATCGTGTGCTGCACCGTGTCTTCGACGAGGATTCTCTCGGCCTCGGACAGGCAGAAGAACTCGTACGTCAGAGCATCGATCTTCTCGAGCACCGTGCGTTCATCCGGTCGCGGCACGGGGGGCTGACCGGCCGGCCCAACCTGCTGGTCAATCACCGTGACAAGCGCATCCGCCGCCCGTTGCGACCGCTCCGGATCCGGCAGGTTCTCCGGCGCAGGAAACGGGAGGCGCAGGAGTTCCGCCTGTTGGACATTGGGACGATCCGCGCCGAACGACGACGTGCCATGAAACGCGAACCACAGCATCATTCTGCTGTTGAACAGCCCTGCGAGCAGCCGGCCGCGGCGCTCATCGCCCGGTGGGACCGTGATGGCCTGCACGATGTGCCGGAATGTCAGCGGGTCCTCGACGTAAGCGGCGCGCATCCGCGGCCCGCCGCGGCCGACAGCGATCCCGTGGGGAACCAGTACCCGAGGTCCCGAGAATCCCGCCTCGAAACCGTCTCTGCGAACGAAGCCGTCCCTCCACGGCTGCAATTCCGTGCAATCGAGGACCGGAATGCGGAACTCGTCCACCGGCAGATAGGGAGTCGTGGCAACGATGCTGCTGTGTCGGAGCTCCTGACCCGCGCGGTCGATTCGCTCGAGGTTCGCCGGCTGGAAGCCCTGCCCGACGACCCAACGGTTCTGCGCGGATTCCCTCTTGCGCGCGAGCGCTCCGAACTCGACCGCCAGGCTGCCGAGGCGGGGAAGCCGTGACAGGTAGTTGAACAGCCGCGCTTCAGGCTCGGTCATCCAGAGACGCTTCTTGAAGACGGACGGGTCGGCGTCGACCTGACGGGAATCGAGCCGGCGTCGATCGCTGCTGCCGATCGTGATCAGGCGGCGGGACTTCAGATTCAGGTCGGCCTTGGGCGTCAGGTAGTCGAACCGGTAGGGGGCGTCCGCATGCGGACGACCGAAGACGATTAGCGCGGCGGGGCGCAGGGCCCTGTCGAACAACTGGAACCGCATGTCGGCGAAGTTGACGACGCTGAAGACGCGCGACTTGCGCACCAGGCGCTTGCGCGCCTTCACGGCTGGCCGGGCATGGTTGTGCAGGAAGCCCATGGCCGGCAGGAGAAAAGCGGCAACGCCGTCATCCCGGAGATGCCGTAGCGCCTTCCAGACGAACGGCCACGCCTGCTCGCGGCCCGGTGCCGGCAGCCCTTCCTGCTTGCACCAATCGAGGGCGGAGTGGCGCTCGCCGTGGCGGCTCGACCACGGCGGGTTGCCGACGACGACGTCGGCCTGCGCGTCGTCGGGCGAGACCGCGAAGAAGTCGCCGCGGTGCAGCGTCTTCCCGTGAAGCGGGGGGAGGACCCAGCCGCGGGCCATGAGCTTTCGGATGTCCGGCGGCCTGACCTCTTCGAGCAACGCGACGTACAGCGAGAAGACGGCTAGGCGGACGGCGCCGCCGTCCACGTCCCAGCCCCGCACCCTCGAGAGGAGGTCGAGCAGTTCGCTCCAGGGAATCGTCGTCCGGCCGCGCCGGGCCTCGCGTCGATGCTCGCAGAGGCGCTGGAACAGACGCACCAGGAAGATGCCCGAGCCGCAGGCCGGGTCGAGAAAACACCCGCTGTCCCTGGTTGCGGCCGGCAGCCTGTCCCAGACGTGGGAAACGACGGTGTCGGCCAGGAACATCGGCGTGTAGTACGCGCCGCTGGCGTGACTCTCGGGGCCCCGCTCGGCGAGGAACCGGTCGTGCACGGCGCTGATCAGCTCGATGGGGATGTACTTGAAGTTGTACTTCCAGAGTCGGTACTGTCCGATGTGCCCGTGCATCGCCTCGCGGCCGGCCCGAAAACGGGCCAGGACCGTCAGGTGAGACGCGTCGAGGCGCGGACCGCGTTCGTCCGTCTCGAACGAGCAGGGCGCGACGAACAGGTCTCCGTTGAAGTCCTGCCGCAGGGTTCGGAAGAGATGCTCCAGCGCCTCGCCGTCCCCGGCGTCCAGCAGCGCTTCGAACGTCTCGGCGTCCGAGCCTGTGGCGTCCCCAAGGTACTCCGCGTCGATGATCTCCCGATCCTCGAGATAGGCGATGAACGTCGTCTGCACGAGCAGCGCCTGCGCCGCCTCGGTCGGCAGACCGGCATCGCAGAGCAGGCGATGCGACTCGGTGAGGTTGTCGAGGAGAACGCGGTCGACGCGTTCCCGCGGATCGAAGTACTCGCGGTACTCCTCCTGCTCCCAGAAGCGGCCCGATTCGGCGGCGTAGGCGAGGTTCCGAAGCTTCAGCGCGTCCGTGACGGCATTCAGTTCGTCGACCAGGCACCGGTCGAAGTCGTCGTCCCCGGAGCGTGGAGGTCGACTCAACGAGAAGAGACGGACCGTCTGTCCGGAGACGACCACGAGCAGGCTCGCGAGACCCTGGTTCCAGAGCGCGGCGTGCAGGGTCGCGGCGGCCCCCCGCTCGTACTCGCCGACCAGGATCGCGACGGTCGGCACGTGTTCGACGCAGAAGACCGCCGACAGGCCCAGGTCGTCGAACGCCGTACGCAACGCACCGGCATGGGGCGCGTTCCCGACCTGTTCCGACTGTTCGTAGAGTTCAGGCGGCCGGCGGGTGGAAAGGCCCAGGCTGGCTTTCCACGCGGGGTTCGACGGCTGCGAGGCGACGGCTTCCATCACGGTCGTCCGGGCACTGGACGGCCGCCCTCAGCCGCCGTCGCCGGTGACAGATCGGCACGGCCATCGACGGAGCCGCGTGGGGCAGGGGCCGGTTCGAACCGCCCATGACGTCATTGTAGCATAAAAAAAGCGAAAGTATGCCATGACGGTCGGTTCACTCCCCCGCCTTCTGCGGTCCGGGCCCAGCCGGCTTGCCGGCGTCCTGCCGATGGGGCCGGCCCCGCTCTTCCAGCTCGGTACAGCGGCGCTCGAGGGCCGCGACCCGCTTGCGCAGGGCGGGGAGCTGCACGAACGAGCTCGCCGCCTTCCGCCAGGCGCGGTTCTCGATGGCCGGCAGCCCGGACACGAACGACCCCGGCGGCACGTCGTTGGTGATGCCGGTCTGGCCCGTCGCGCGGACGCCCTTCCCGATGGTGATGTGGCCGTTCACGCCGACCTGGCCGGCCAGCGTCACGTCGTCTTCGACCACGGTGCTGCCGGCGATGCCCACCTGGGCGGCCAGCAGCGCGTTGCGGCCGATCTTGACGCCGTGCCCGATCTGGACCAGGTTGTCGATCTTCGCCCCCGCCGCGATGCGGGTCTCGCCGAGGGCGGGCCGGTCGATGGCGACCAGCGCCCCGATCTCGACGTCGTCCTCGATGACGAGCGCGCCGTGCTGGGGGATCTTCTGGTGGGTCCCGTCGGGGCGGCGCGCGAAGCCGAACCCGTCGCTGCCGAGCACCGCCCCGTTCTGCACCACCACGCGGTCGCCGAGAACCACCCTCTCGCGCAGCGCCGCCTGGGCGTGAATCACGCAGTCGGCACCGACGGTCACCCCGGCACCGATGGCCACGTGGGAGTGGATGACGGTCCGCGGCCCGACGACGGCGCCGGGGCCGACCGACACGAAGGGGCCGACGGAGACGCCTTCTCCCAGCTTCGCGTCGGCCGCGACCCGGCTCGCCGGATCGACGCCCGGTTCCGGCGGGGCGTAGTCTGTGAACAGCTCGACGGCCCGGGCGAACGCCAGGTACGGCTCTGCCGCGCGCAGCATGGGACACGGCGCGACCGGCGCGTCGTCGGCGAGGATCACTGCGGCCGCCCGCGTCGACCTCAGTGCCGTCGTGTACCGGGGATTGACGAAGAATGTGAGGTCGCTGGCGTCGGCCGTCTCGATGCCCGCGACACGACGGATTTCGACGTCGCCGTCGCCCTCGAGCCGGCAGTCGAGACGCCCAGCCAAGTCACGGAGCTTCAAGAGGGGCAAGCGTATCACGCAGTCGGCGCGATGCCCGGCGGCCCACGTGACCCCTGCGGTTCCGTCGGTGCTTCCGGTTCCATCAGTCGCGCCGTGCGCGGCCGGGGCTGGTTCCCCGAGGTCCAGGCCCGGGCCAGTCGATGATGTCGAGGTCGTCGATTCTCGCGAAGTGGCGGGTATTCGCGGTGGCGAGTTGCGCCGGAAGGCTGAGGGCAATCGACGCGATAGCGAGATCCATGTCCTCGATCGGCGTTCCCCGCTGCTGCAGCGTGGCCTTCCAGTGTCCGAACGCCCGCGTCGCCGCCTCGTTCCAGTCGATCCAGCGCAATGTGACTCGCAGGCGCTCGAACTCGCTCGCGAGAAGACGCCGGCGACGGGAATGGGTCGGAAGGCGCGACAGGCCGAAGTTGACTTCGGCCGCGACGGGGGAGCAGAGGTAGACGGTCGACGGATCCTGCTCGCGCAACCGGTGAAGGGCGTTCGGGCGCCGGTGCATGAACGCCGAGACGGCGTTCGTGTCGAGGAGGAGCATCAGAATGGCGGGCGCGTGCGGCTCTGCCGGGCGTTCTCGATGGTATCCAGGAAGTCCTCTTCACCCTCTCGGAGCTCCCGCAGCTCGGCGTCGCTCAGGTGATCGTTCGAGAACAGCTCCGGGGGCCAGCATGAGCGTTCTTCGACCGCACGCTGGCACGATTCCACGATCAGCCGGTTCCGACTCGTACCCCGCTCGGCCGCGATCCGATCGAGGCTGGCCAGAAGCGCTTGCGGCAGATGAACGCTCGTGTTGGGCATGGGCGATCTCGCTGGAACTTCGGCTTACCCGAACATGTTATACCAGGTTGGCGCAACTCTCTGGAGCCGGCCCGCGTTTCGTCAGTCGGGTGGTTGCGGGTCAGGCCTGCGTCCGGCGCTCCACGAACGTCGCCAAGTGCTCCAGGTGCAGCTCGCGCGAGAGCGCCCGCAGGCGGGGACGGCGATCGCCGGCCGGCAGGGCCAGCGCCTCCCGCACCTCGTCGAGCACCGGGCTGACCCGCGCGGACCATTCGACGCGGGAGACGCCGCGGCGCGCGCCCCGGAACGACAGCCAGTGCCCGGCCGTCTTCGCGGCGAAGTACCAGGAGATGAGGTTGGGTCCGGGGACGAAGAAGAACAGCGGTCCGAACACCGCCGTGGCGAGCCCGTCGATGACCATCCAGAACCGGTGATGGTCGCTCTGGCGCTGCAGGCGGCCCCGGGCGATCGCCAGGGCCTGCTCGGCGTCGAGATCCTCGGCGTGGACCAGCACGCCCTCCCGCACATGGCGCATGTGCCACAGCAGCCGGTGCTGGGAGAGCCAGGCGGCCAGCCCCCGCGTGAGGGCGGCGCGCATCCGCGCCGTCCAGCCTTCGTCCGCGCCGGCCGCCCCCACGCGACGGCGGTCGCGCCGCGCCTCCTGCTCTTCCGCGAGCACCTCGCGGGCGCGCCGCAGCATCTTGCCGGTGACGGCGCCGGGGGGATGGTCGGCGTCGTTCGGCTCGCAGTAGAGCTCGTAGCGGGTCCGATCGACGGGCACGAGGAAGATGTTCATTCGGTTCTAGAGACGTTCATCCGGTCAGGAGGGGTTCATTCCCTGTATGTATCGGGCGCGGGAGACCCGCCGCCGCACGGGCGCGTCGGCGCCGCAGGGCGGTGCCCGCGCACCTGCAGCGCCGCGGATTCGGTCTTGCGGGTGTTGGGAACTGGCCCGTTTGCTCCTGACGCTGCGCCCAGGCAATTGCGGCGCAAACCACAACGCCCGCGTCCGTCGGGGTACGGCGCGGCGCCGCCGACGGCGACCGAGGTGCGGTGGGAGCGGTACGTCACCGTCCGGGAGGGAGCGGCCGGCGGCCGAAACGGGCGCCGGGAACCCAGATGGTCCCCGACGCCCGGCTCCGATCCCGCGCCGGTCCGGCAGCGACCTGCCGGCCGGTCGCGGGGATGCCGGCTACCGCGCCAGCGGCTCGGGACGCAACTGGAAGTGCCCGCTCTTGCTCTAGGTCCCCTGGCCGCCCTCGGT
>JAJEEA010000137.1 GCA_022821235.1 Vicinamibacteria bacterium | reverse complement strand
GTGGTTTGTCCTGAACCGCACGCTCTATGGCCGCTACATCACGGCGATCGGGTCGAATCCGAGCGCTGCCGAGGCGACGCGCATCAACGTGAAGGCCATCACCGCATCGACCTACGTGATCCAGGGAGCGCTCGCGGGCGTTGCGGCACTCGTGCTCATGGGGCGTCTCGACTCCGCTTCCGCGGCGATGGGCGAGGGCGTCGAGTTGCACGTGATTGCAGCCGTCGTGCTGGGCGGCACCTACCTCTTCGGCGGTCGCTCGACGATGATTGGAACGCTGCTCGGCGTCTATCTCATCGGCATGCTCGAGAACGGACTGATCCAGACCGGTGCGGGATTCTTCGTCCAGCGCATCATCCTCGGTCTTCTCATCATTGCCGCCGTGGCGCTGCAGTTGCAGCAGCGCAGGAGCGGACCGGGTTAGGTTCGGCTGATGGAATTGCGGAGCACCACGGACACGAAACGGGAGGAAATGCCATGAGATAGCTTTTCCGAAGATGGCCCGTCCGCCATGGCGCCGAGGTCGAGGCAGCGCGAGAGTGGGCTCGGCCGGCGCAGTCGATGGAAGTACGGAGAACCAGTACACGACGCAAGGAGAAGAAATACCATGAGACAGCTCTTCAGAGGATTGCTCGTCGCGGCGGCGCTCACGACCGCCGCCGCGACTGCCGCGGTGGCCCAGGACAAGCCGCTGCGCATCGGGTTCGTGTCACACCAGCACGACATCACCGACCTGTTTGGCCAGCTCGAGATCGGCTTTCGCGAAGCGCTCGACGCAAAGGACATCAAGTACGAGCTCTTCCAGGCTGCGCCGACCGCTTCCAACCGCCACGACGAGATGCTCAACATCCTCGAGAACATGGCGAACCTGAACCTCGACTACATGGTGTTCGGACCGTCCAGCCTCGAGCAGAACACGCCCGGCCTGGTCATGGTCGCCGACGCCGGTGTGAAGATCCTGATGGTCGACTACGAGCCGAAGGAAGGTTCCAGCTTTCCGTTCGAAGACGCGGTCCTGAACTGGTCGGTCTACAACCACGGTCAGATGGGCGAGGCGACCGGGCGCTGGATCGCCGAGCACATGAAGTCGCAGGGCAAGGACAGCGCAGACGTCATCATGATCTGGGGTCCGATCGCCTCCGAGATCAGCCAGGACCGTGGAAACGGCGTGCTGAAGGGGATGGAGGACGTCGAGGGCTTTACCCCCAACATCATCTACGACGGCTACGGCGACTTCCAACGGGAGAAGGCCTATGCCGAGGTCGAGCGCGCCCTGATCGCCTATCCCAGTGTCGAGGTCATCGTCGGGATGAACTCTGTCATGGCGCTGGGTTCCATGTCCGCGCTGGAGGCCGACGGCAAGCTCGACGACGTCCTGGTGACCGGGATGGGCGGCCAGCCGGACGAACTGGAGATGGTCGCCCGCGGGAAGATCGGTGTTGCCGTGTCGCGCGATCCGCGCAACATGGGCGAGAACACCGCAAACGCCCTGATCATGCACCTCGAGGGGCGGGAGGCGGACATTCCGCGGGTCCTCTATACGGCTCTGCGGACCCTGGATTCGACGGATTCGATCCGCAAGTGGGTTCCCAAGGCGATGCTCGACATCGACGCCAAGCTCGCCGAGTGACCTCTGTGCATCAGCGGCCCTCGCTCCGCCGTGGATGGGAGCGAGGGCCGTTGCGGCCAAGGGCCGACCAACCCCCGCCGGGCTGCGTGTGACCCGGCTTGGCAGGGATTCCCCACTCTTGCCGTCCGCGGGCCACGCGCGAGGCTCTCCCGCACGGCCGGTTCAGGCGGCGTCCACCCGGCGCATCTCCGGTCTGAGGACCTGATACAGGGCGCGCCAGCGCTCCAGGCGCGGCGCGAGCCGGCCGGCAAGCTCGTCCTCGGGCTCGGCTACCCGCTCGATGTCCGGCCGGGTGCATACCTCCTCCGGCCGTTCGCCGGTCGCGGCAAGGCGCGCGAGACGGGCGGCGCCGAGAGCCGGACCGACTTCGCTCCCCGCGTGATACGTCAGCGGGCGGCGAAGGGCGGCGGCGAGAATGCGGCTCCACAGGGCGCTGCGCGCCCCGCCGCCGATGACCGAAATCTCGTCGATGTCCGATCCGGCCTCGATCAGGGCCTCGTATCCGTCCGCAAAGGCGAACGCGACACCTTCGAGGACCGCCCAGCCGAGGTCGCCACGGCGGGTCGCCAGGTCGAGGCCGAAGAACACGCCCTTGGCATGCGGGTCGGCGTGCGGGGTGCGCTCGCCGGCGAGGTAGGGCAGGAACAGCGGCGTGCGTTCCAGACGCGCTTCGGCGGGCCCCGCCTCCATGGCGAGCTCCGCCTCGTCCGCGGCGCCGGTCGCCGTCGCCGCCCAGGCGAGGGAGGCGCCGGCGCTCAGAATGACCGACATCTGATGCCAAGTGTCCGGAATGCAGTGGCAGAACGCGTGCACCGCACGGCCCGGATTGGGCGTGAATGCGCGGTTCGAGGCGAAGAGCACCCCCGAGGTGCCGAGGGAGAGGAAGGCGAGGCCCGGCGCCACCGTCCCGATCCCGGCGGCCCCCGCCGCGTTGTCTCCGGCCCCGCCGGCGATGACCACCTCGCCCGACAGGCCCCAGCGCCGGGCCAGCGCCGGCGAAAGGCTGGCCGAAGGCGCGCTGCCTTCCACGAGCCGGGGCATGTGTCCGAGCTCGAGTCCGGTGGCGGCGAGCATCTCTTCCGACCAGCGGCGGCTCCCCACGTCCAGCCAGAGGGTTCCCGACGCGTCGGACATCTCCGCCACGTGGTCTCCGCTCAGGCGGTAGCGCAGGTAGTCCTTGGGCAGCAGCACCGTGGTGACCTGCGCGAACACCTCGGGTTCGTGCTCGGCCACCCACATCAGCTTCGGCGCGGTGAAGCCCGGCATCGCGAGGTTGCCGGTGATCCGGCGCGAGTGCGGAACCGCGGCTTCGAGCGCCGTGCACTCGGCGTCCGCGCGCCCGTCGTTCCAGAGGATGGCGGGCCGCAGCACGGCACCCCGGGCATCGAGCAGCGTGGCGCCGTGCTGCTGGCCGGAAAGGCCGATCGCCCGAACGGAGGCGAGCGCCCGGCCGTGCCTGGCCTTCAGCTCGTCCACGGCCCGGCAGGCTGCGACCCACCAGTCTTCGGGGTCCTGCTCCGACCACAGGGGCCAGGGTGTCGAGACGTCGAGCGATGCCGACGACCGGGCGGCGATGCGATCATCGTCGTCGAGCAGGACCGCCTTCACCGCCGAGGTGCCGAGGTCGATGCCGAGATACATCCGGAACCCTCCCCTTGCCCTGGTGCCCCCGCACGCGGATGTTGGTCCCTGCCCATCGGATGCGCGACTGCCGCCATGCACTTGGGGCGTGCGGCTTGCGGCATGTTCTCGCCGGCCGCGGTCCGAACCGTGTGACCGATCGGCGTCAGTATATCCCTTCCGTGGTGCAACACTGAGCGACGCTTCCTCGCCGGCGCCAACTACCTCCCGTCACCTGTCGCAGCAGCCTGCCTGCGTCGATTCGCCATCGGAGTCTCTTGGTCTGTTCGGCTGTCCTTCGAACCGAAGCTCGGCGAGGCCCGTCACCTCGACGCCGAATCGTGCATCCAGCCGACCGATTTCCATGGCGCAGCTCTCCCTACGACCTGAGGCGGCGGTTGGTCGGGTCATAGGCCGGACCATTCAGGACCGTGGCGGCCCGCGCCTGTTCGAGAATGACGACCTCCAGCGCGGTCCGCGGCCGGGCCAGGTGCGGCTCCACGAAGGCAAGGGCGTAGCTCCGGCTCGTGCGATGGCCGTAGCCGCCGGAGCTGACCATCCCCACCGGCCGGCCATCGAACAGCACGCACTCGCCGCCGTGGCAGTCCGCGTCGGCCGCATCGACCGCGAGACAGACGAGCCGCGTCGACGGCCCGGCGGCGATGCGGGCGAGAGTCGCCTCCCGGCCGGTGAACCGGCGGTTGTCCGGCTTGAAGAAGCGCAGCATGCCGGCCTCGACGAGGCCGACTTCCGGCGTCAGCTCGTTGCCGCCGGGATGCGCCTTCTCCATGCGGAGCGCATTCAGCGCGTGGCTGCCGATGTCGAGCAGGCCGAAGCGGGCGCCGGCCTCGTGAAGCGCGTCGAAGATTGCCGCCATGCCGGTGCGCGGCATGTGCAGCTCCCAGCCCAGCTCGCCGGTGAAGCTGACCCGCATCAGCAGGCAGGGCTGTCCCGCAACCCGGGCTTCCCGTGCGGCGAGCCACGGAAACGCCTCGTTCGACAGGTCGCAGTCCGTCACCCGGGCGAGGATGTCGCGAGAGCTCGGCCCGCTCAGGGCGAGGAAGCCCCAGTCGTGGGTCAGGTTCGTTACCGACACGTCCTCGCCGGCCTCGACATGGGCCCGCAGCCAGTCGAGGTCCCTGCGTTCTCCGGCGATGGCGGAGCCGAGGTAGAAGCGGTCCTCGGCCAGGCGCGTGACTGTCAGCTCGGTCTCGAAGTTGCCGGCCGGCGTCAGCAGATGCGCGAGCTTCACCCGTCCGATCCGGGCCGGCGGCGGATTGGCGGAAATCCTGTCCAGAAAGCCCGCCGCGTCGCTTCCCCTCACCTCGAACTTGGAGAACGCCGTCAGGTCTAGCAGCCCGGCCGCGTCTCGAACCGCGGCGCACTCGGCCGCGACCGCGTCGTGCCACGACTGGCGGCGCCAGCCGTTGCAGTCGACCGCCACGGCACCGTCGCGGGCGAACCAGCGCGGGCGCTCGTAGCCGTGCACCTCGCCGAACACGGCGCCCCTCGCGGCGAGGCGGTCGTGCATGGGGGTTCGAATCCACGGTCGGCCGGCGGGCCGCTGGTAGCCGGGTACCGGTGTGTAGTGGCGAACCTCGAAGTCCTCCCGGGCGCGTTCGACGATGTAGTCGTCGGTGGCGTAAGCTCCGAATCGTCGTGGGTCCATCGAGCGGAACGCGTACTCGGCCTCGCCGTGCACCATCGTGTCGGCGAGGAGCCTTCCGGTGCCGCCGGCCCAGGCGATGCCGATCGACGAACCGCACGCCATCCAGACGTTGCGATGGCCCGGTGCGAGACCGACCAGCGGCGGACCGTCCGGCGTATAGGGGATGGCGCCGCGCACCACGCGCCGGATGCCGAGGTCGGCAAGTACTGGCATGCGGTCGACCGCGCGGTCGAGGAAGTGCGCGACGCCGTCGTAGTCCGCCTCGAATAGCTCGTTCTCGGACTCCCACGGCACGCCGTCGAGCCAGACCGCCCGCGCTCCGGTGTTCTCGTACACGCCGATGAGGCCGGACTTCTGCTCCTGGCGGATGTAGCCGCCGTAGGAATTGTCCCGCATCACCGGCATCTCTTCCGCCGCGGCGGCGAACTCCGCAACCGTGTCGGTGACGAAGTAGTGGTGGAGCATGGCCACGCTCGGCACCCGCAGCCCGAACCAGGCGCCCACCTGCGAGGCGAACGAGCCGGCGGCGATCACCACGTGCTCGGCGGTGATGTCCGCCTTCTCGGTGCGGACGCTCCACTCGCCGCCTGCCCTGCACTCGACGCCGGTGACGCGATTGTGCCGCTCGATTGTCGCTCCCAGCGCGCGGGCCGCCGCCGCCATCGCCTGCGTCGCGCCGGAGGGGTCGACGTGGCCGTCGGCGAAGGTGCGCACCGCGGCCCGGATCCCCTCGACGTTGTAGTGCGGATTGGCCTTCCTGACGCCGTCGGGGCCGACCAGCTCCATCGGGAAATCGAGCAGGCGCCCGACGTTCATGATCGATTTCAGCCAGTCGACCTCGTCTTCGTCGTAGCCCACGCGAAGGCCGCCGCAGCCGTGCCAGGCGACCGACTGGCCCGTCTCTCGCTCCAGGCGCCGGTAGAGCTCCATCGAGTAGTTGTTGACCCAGCCCAGGGTGCGCGACCCGACCGCATGGGCGATCTGTCCGGCCGCGTGCCAGGTCGAACCCGAGGTCAGCTCGCCCTTCTCGCAGAGGATGACGTCGGTCCACCCTTCCGCCGCCAGGTGGTAGGCGACCGAGACGCCCATGATGCCGCCGCCGATGACGACCGCGCGTGCCTGTCTTGTCATGGTCTGGTCTCTTCCTCCAATGTCGTCGGCAGCCGGGCAGCAGGTGCTCGTGCTTGATGTCGGCCCGGGTCGACTCGAAGGCCGGCCGGGTTTCGGCGATGTCCGCCTCGCCATGGGCCGTCGAGGCGATTCCGCCGTGAATCGGGCACTAAGCCCGCATTTCTCACCAGACCCCGGCTGCGGACGCGGATCTGACTGCATTCGCCGCGTTGAACGCGGCCAGGGTGCTTTCGAGTGCCGCTTGCTTCGCAAGCTCGCTCCGTACCTACGGGTACGCCTGCGCGCCCTGACTCGCGTTCGCCTTGCGAATACATCCCGAGCTTGCGCAGCAAGCGTTGGCCTGACCATCTCCACGCCCTCGCTTCGGGGTCTGGTGAGAAATGCGGGCTACCGGTTCTCCCCGGCGCGCATGGCCTCGGGTTGTATGTCGACGTGGGTGTTGTCGAGCGCGTCGACGAGCCGCGCCGCATCGTAGAGGTCGCGCGCCGTGGCCGGGCGGTAACGTCCGCTCTCCAGATCGACGATGCTGGGAGAGGCGCCGCCCGAACCCACGTACACCCTGTCGCCGACTGGCTCGATATCGAGACCTGAGCGCCGGCCGTGGAGGACGATGTCGCGGCGCGTACCGGCAATCACGTCCTCGACCAGCGCCGCGGGAAAGAGAAGCCGGCCGTCCGGCGTGAGCCGCCCGCCCTTCGCGACGACGCGGTCCACCATCGACGGGATGGGCTGCGACAGCCCGAGAGTCGAGAGAAGCTCGAGCGCGGTCGCGTGAACGGCGCGACAGTCGTCCTCGCTCAGGGGACGGTAGCGCCCGCCGCCACCGACGCCCCGGTCGAGCGACGCGGGGGCGGGCCGCCGTCGCCCCGGCAACCGGCCCCGTCGGCGATGTCTCGCCCGCTCCTCGGTCGGCGCACCGTCCGTCATGTGAGGATGTCCTCGGCGTCCGGCCTCGCGCCGGGGGCGCAGAACGAACGGCGTCAGGGATGGTCGGAACCTGCGGCCATGTGTTCCAGGTACTGCCGGTGAAAGTGATGCAGCGCATGCTCCGACCACTCGTTCCGGGCCGCGTCGATGACATAGCGTCCCTGGTTGTAGCCGCGCTGCCGGAGCCCCCGCTGCACCGCCTCGCAGAGCCGGATGTCTTCTGGTCCGACGAAGTCCGACGCCCAGTGATCGCGCGCCTGCTCCGCGTCGCTCACCTCTCCCGGTGCGCCGACGCCGAAGAAGTGGCGCACGGTGCGCTCGGGCTCGACCGGCGCGAATCGCGACAGATAGAGTGACGGCGGTCCCGGTGGCAGCACGATCGAAGTATTCGGCCAGACGAACCAGAACACGCCGAGCTGCACCGGCTCGTCCGGACCCACGACGTAGGGCGTCTCACCCGGGTCGTCCGACACCGGCATCGACTGGCAGGACACGATACCCTCCACCGTGATGTCGGTCTGCGAGACGTCGAGGGTCTCCGAGAACGTCGGATGCGCGGTCCGACAGTGGTAGCACTCGAGGAAGTTGTCGACCACCACCTTCCAGTTGGCGCGCGTCTCCGGCGGCACGAAGCTTCGCTCCCCGCG
>JAJEEA010000210.1 GCA_022821235.1 Vicinamibacteria bacterium | reverse complement strand
CCGGCCATCTTGTCGCCGACCGAGAGCTTCCGCTTCATGGCGACGTAGACCTTCACCAGCTTGATGACCCCCGGGGGAAGCTCGTCGCCGCGGCGTATCTTCTCCTTCTTCTCCTCGAACATCTGGCGGATCACCTCCACCTGACGCTCGGTGCGCTCCTCGAGGGTCCGCAGCTCGTCGCCGAGCTGCCGGTCGGATCCGGCGAGCCGGATGCGGGTCACCGCCTGATAGGGCAGCCCGAGGACGACCTCGGGGGTCAGGACCGTGCCCCCCGCCAGCAGCACCTCCTGGCCGTGATCGTCGAACAGGTCGCTCGCGAGCTCCCGGCCGCCGAGCTTCGCCGATACCCGCTTCTTGACCTCCTCGTGCAGGATCCGAATCTCGTCCTCGAGATTCTTCTCCATCATCTCGAGCTCCTCGGCCTCGATGGCCTTGGCCCGGTCGTCCTTCTCGATGCCCTTGCGCGAGAAGATCTTGACCCCCACGATGATGCCGTCGATGCCGGGGGGGCAGAGCAGCGACGCATCGCGCACGTCGCCGGCCTTCTCGCCGAAGATGGCCCGCAGCAGCTTCTCCTCCGGGGTCAACTGCGTCTCCCCCTTCGGGGTGACCTTGCCCACGAGGATGTCGCCGGGCTTGACGTAGGCGCCGATCCGGATGATGCCGCTGTCGTCGAGGTCGGCGAGGAAGCCCTCGGACACGTTGGGAATGTCCCGCGTGATCTCCTCGGGTCCGAGCTTCGTGTCGCGCGACTCGGTCTCGAACTCCTCGATGTGGATGGAGGTGTAGTAGTCGTCCTTGACCATCCGCTCGGACACCAGGATGGCGTCCTCGAAGTTGTATCCGCGCCACGGCATGAACGCGACGAGCACGTTCCGGCCGAGGGCGAGCTCGCCGAGCTCGGTGCAGGGCCCGTCGCCGAGCACCTGTCCCCGGGCGACCTTCTGGCCCACCTGCACGATCGGCTTCTGGTTGATGCAGGTGTTCTGGTTGGACCGGCGGAACTTGGTCAGGGTGTAGATGTCGGCTCCCATCTCGCGCGACATCTCGCCCGACTCCCCCTCGACCCGCACGACGACCCGCTGCGAGTCGACGTAGTCGACGGTGCCGCTGCGCCGCGCGACGACGACGGCGCCGGAGTCGCGGGCGGTGATGTACTCCATCCCGGTGCCGACGAACGGCGCCCGCGCCTGCAGCAGCGGCACCCCCTGCCGCTGCATGTTCGACCCCATCAACGCCCGGTTGGCGTCGTCGTGCTCGAGGAACGGGATGAGGGACGCCGCCACCGAGACGAGCTGCTTCGGCGACACGTCGATGAACTCGACCTTGTCGCGCGGCGCGAGGATGAACTCGCCGGCCTTCCTGGCGTTGACCCGGGAGTCGATGAGGTTGCCCCCGTCGTCGAGGCGGGCGTTCGCCTGCGCGATGATGTACCGGTCCTCCTCCCACGCCGACAGGTAGAACGAGTACGGCTCGTGCTCGGCCGCCTTCTTCTTCTTCTTCCGGGCCGCCGCGTTCTCGCCCTCGGCCTCCACGACGTCGACGACGTCGCCGACCTGGAAGCGGGTCGCCCCGGCGTTGGTGATCTGCACGAAGTCGGCGGCGCGATCCTCCCGGATGCGGCGATAGGGAGACTCGATGAAGCCGAACTCGTTGATCCGGGCATAGCAGGACAACGACGAGATCAACCCGATGTTGGGTCCCTCCGGCGTCTCGATGGGGCAGATGCGCCCGTAGTGGGTCGGGTGGACGTCGCGCACCTCGAAGCCCGCCCGCTCTCGCGAGAGCCCCCCCGGCCCCAGGGCCGACAGGCGGCGCTTGTGGGTGATCTCGGAGAGGGGATTGGTCTGGTCCATGAACTGGGAGAGCTGCGACGAGCCGAAGAACTCCCGGATCGCGGCCATCACCGGCTTGGCGTTGATCAGGTCGTGCGGCATCGCCGTCGCCATCTCCTGGTAGACCGACATCTTCTCCTTGATCGCCCGCTCCATCCGCACCAGGCCGATGCGGAACTGGTTCTCGAGAAGCTCGCCGACCGACCGGACGCGCCGGTTGCCGAGGTGGTCGATGTCGTCGGCGTTCGTCGGGTTCCGCCGCAGGGCCAGCAGGTACTTGATGACCGCGTAGAAGTCGGGCGGATGCAGGATCTTCTCGTCGAGGGGGGTGTCGAGCCCGAGCTTCGTGTTCAGCTTCAACCGCCCGACCCGCGAGAAGTCGTACTTCTGCGCGTTGAAGAACATGCTCTCGAACAGCGAGCGCGAGCTGTCGAGGGTCGGCGGGTCCCCGGGACGGAGGCGCCGGTAGATCTCGATGAGGGCCTCTTCGTGGGTCCGTATCGTGTCCTTGCGCAGGGTGGTCGACAGGACGTTCCCGATGTCGTCCCGCTCGGGCCAGAACACCTCGACCTCCTCGACCTGCTTCTCCTGGGCCTCGGAGACCTTGCGGGGAATCACCTCCTCGTTGGCCTCGAGAATCACCTCGCCGGTGGACGGATCGACGACGTCGGCCGCCGCGTACGCGCCCTCGAGCTCGGTCTCCGCCACCTCGATCCACTCGATGCCGGCCTTCTGCAGGGCCGTGACCATGGACACGCCGATCTTCTTGCCCGCGCCGATCTTGTGGGTGGCGTCTATCGGCACCTCGACGGCGGCGCGACGGCCGATCAGGCTGCGGCTCACCTGCCACCGCGGCGCCCCCTCGCGCAGCGAGATCCGGTCCACGGTGTAGAAGGTCTTGATGATCTCGTCGGCGCCGCGCAGGCCCAGGGCGCGCAGGAAGACGGTGGCGAGGAACTTGCGCTTCCGATCGATGCGCACGTACAGCAGGTTCTTGGCGTCGTACTCGAACTCGACCCAGGACCCGCGGTACGGGATGATCTGCGCGACGTGGAGCTGACGGTCCTCGGAGTGGAAGAAGGCCCCGGGCGACCGGTGGAGCTGGGACACGACGACCCGTTCGGTGCCGTTGATGATGAACGTGCCGTTGTCGGTCATGAGCGGGACGTCGCCGAAGTAGACCTCCTGCTCCTTGATGTCGCGGATGGTCTTCGCGCCGGTGTCCGGGTCCTTGTTCCAGACCACCAGGCGAATGGTGACCTTGAGAGGCACCGCGTAGGTGACGCCCCGTTCCTGGCACTCCTCGACGTCGTACTTGAGCTTGAGGGCGACGGTGTTCTCGCAGATGTCGCAGACCACCCCCCGGGCGTGGTTGGCGGCGCCGCACTTGGGGCAGAGCACCTCGTGCTGCCCGTAGGGTTCGGCGATGAGGGTGGCGTCGCAGGCCGAGCAGGGCTGCCGGAGATGGTGCAGGCCCGAGAGCCGCCCGCACTTGCATTCCCAGTTGCCGATCGAGTACTCGATGAACTCCAGGGACGAGTTCTCCCTGAAGTCGCTGATGGGAAAGACCGACTTGAACACCGACTGCAGGCCCGCGTCCTCCCGTTCCGACGGGAGCCGGGTCATCTGCAGGAAGCGCTCGTACGATTTCTTCTGGATCTCGATGAGGTTGGGAATCGGGATCGTCGTCCGGATCTTCGAGAATTCGATGCGCTCCCGGTAGACGTTCTTGGGCTGACTCTGCATTCTGCATCCTCGGACTGGCGGCCAGGATGGGATGATCCAGGAATTCGCTCGCTGCGTCGTCTATCGGTCACGGGTCGCGCCGCCCGAGAGAAACGTCCGCCGGGGCCGGACGGGGGCCACGCCCCCGTGTCGCGCGGAGCCGGACCGGGCCACCGGCGCGGCCCGAACCGCCTCCCGCTCCCCCGACCGCGGGTACGGAAACGCACCGCCCCGGCCCGACCGTCCGCATCGCGCGCGCGTGCGCGACCGCCGCGCACGCCGCCCGGGCGAAGGCGCTACTTCACCTCGGCCTTGGCGCCCACTTCCTCGAACTTCTTCGCGATGGCTTCCGCCTCGTCCTTGGGAATGTACTCCTTGACGGCTTTCGGCGCGCTCTCGACGAGGTCCTTGGCCTCCTTGAGCCCCAGGCTCGTCACCTCGCGCACCGCCTTGATCACGTTGATCTTCTTGGGGCCGACCTCCACGAGCGTGACGGTGAACTCGGTCTTCTCCTCGGCCTCCTCGGCCGCGGGGGCGGCGGCGCCCGCCACCGCGACCGGCATCGCCGCCGCGGCGGAGACCCCGAGCTCCTCCTCGAGGGTCTTGACGAGCTGGGAGAGCTCGAGCACGGAGATTCCCTTGATGTAATCGACAACCTGTTCCTGCGTCACTTCGGCCATGACCAAGCTCCTCGCACTGACAGCCCGTGGTGAGGTCCCCGCCGCATTCGACCGTGCAGCGCGGGCTTCACCACGAGGCCGTGAAAGCCCCGGAAGGCGGCTAGCCGTCCGCCCGCCCCTGTTCCTCCGATTCCTTTCGCTCCTTCTCCGCCGCCACGAGCACGCCGAGGAGGTCGCGCGGGACCGCGCCCAGCACGCCGACGAGCTGGCTCATGGGGGCCTGCAGCGTCCTGAGCAGGGTCGCCCGAAGCTCGTCCTTGCCGGGCAGGGTCGCGAGGCTCTCGACCTCGGCCGGGGCCACGGGCCGCCCCGACACCATGCCCGACTTCACCTTGAGCTCGGGGGTCGCCTTGGCGAACGTGACGAGCGCCTTCGCCAGCCCGACGGGGTCGTCCTCGGTGTACGCGACGGCGGTGGTGCCGCGAAACGCGTCCCGCAACGGCTCGCAGGCGGTCCCGACCACGGCGCGCCGGGCCAGCGTGTTCTTGACCACGCGATAGCGGCCCCGCGCCGCGCGAACCTGGCGCCGCAGCTCGGTGACCTTCGGCACGTCCAATCCGCTGAAGTCGACCAGGACCACGCTCTCCGCGCTGGCCAGGGCCTCGTTCAACTCCCCGATCTGCTCACTCTTGGCGCTTCTACTGACCGGCATCTCTCTCCCCGCCGCTCTGCGGCGCGGCCTGCCGACGACGACCCGCGACAGGCCGCCCGCGCACGCCCGAGGGCGCGCGCCGGGCGGCGCCGTTCAGGCCGCCGCCGTCACCGCCCCAGCGTATCGACTCTCGACGCGTCGATCCTGACCCCGGGCCCCATGGTCGACGACACGGTCACGCTTCGAACGTACTTGCCCCGGGCCGCCGCCGGCTTCGCGCGGATGACGCTGGTCATCAACGCCTCGGCGTTCTCGACGAGGGCGCCCGCATCGAAGGAGCACCGGCCCACCGGCGCGTGCACGACCCCGGCCTTGTCGACGCGGTAGTTGACCTTGCCGGCCTTGATCTCCTTGATCGCCTGGGTCACCTCGAACGTCACCGTTCCGGTCTTCGGATTCGGCATCAACCCGCGCGGCCCCAGGATCTTGCCGAGCCTCCCCACCACGCGCATCATGTCGGGGGTGGCGACCACCGCGTCGAACTCCAGCCACCCGCCCTGGATGCGCTCGACGATCTCCTCGCCGCCGACGACGTCGGCGCCGGCCTCCTCGGCTTCCTTCTGCTTCTCGCCGCCGGCGATCACCAGGACCCGCTTCGACCGGCCCAGCCCATGCGGCAGCACCACCGTGCCCCGGACCATCTGGTCGGCATGCTTCGGGTTCACGCCCAGCCTGAGCGCCATCTCGACCGACTCGTCGAAGCCCGCGTAGCCCACCTTCTGGAGCAGCGGCATCGCCTCGGCCAGGCTGTACAGCCGGTCCTCGACCTGCTCGGCCGCCGCCCTGAACTTCCTGCTCTTCCTCGCCATCTCTGCCTCTCCGCCACCCCGGCGCGCCCGCCGGCGCCGCTCCGGGGCGCCCGGCCCCGCCCCTCGCGGCCTCCGGCTCCGCCGGGCGCCCAACCAAACCTCCAGGACTCCGCGCCGTCCTACCCCGCAGACTCCCGGCCCGCGATCTCGAGCCCCATGGAGCGGGCCGTGCCCGCCACCACCTTCACGGCCCCGGCCAGATCGTTGGCGTTCAGGTCCGGCATCTTGGTCTTCGCGATTTCCTCGAGCTGGGCCGTGGTCACCCGGCCGACCTTGTTGCGGTTCGGCTCGGCCGAGCCCTTGGCGATGTTGGCGGCCCGCTTGAGCAGCACCGCGGCGGGGGGGGTCTTGGTGATGAAGCTGAGGGTCCGATCGGCGTAGATCGTCACCACCGCCGGGATGACGAGCCCCTCCTGGCTGGCGGTCCTGGCGTTGAAGGCCTTGCAGAAGTCCATGATGTTGACCCCGTGCGGGCCGAGCGCGGTCCCGACCGGGGGCGCCGGCGTCGCCTTGCCGGCCGCAATCTGGAGCTTGACCATCCCGATCACCTTCTTCGCCATGTCCCGTCCATCCTCCGGTTTGCGCGCCCGCGCGACCGGCCTCTACAGCTTCTCGACCTGCAGGAAATCGAGCTCCACCGGCGTCGATCGCCCGAAGATGGTCACCATGACCCTCAGCGTGTTCCGATCCGGATTGACATCGTCGACGACGCCGTTGAAGCTGTTGAACGGCCCCTCGTTGATGCGCACCTGGTCGCCCTTCTCGAACGTGTACTTCGGTTTCGGCTTCTCCGCCGCGACCGTCACCTGGTGGAGAATCTGGTCCACCTCCTCGCGCGTCAGCGGTGTCGGCTTCGAGCCGGCGCCGACGAACCCGGTCACCTTGGGCGTGTTCCGGACCACGTGCCACGCGTGGTCGGACATGTTCATCTCGACCAGGATGTAGCCGGGGAAGAACCGT
This sequence comes from Vicinamibacteria bacterium, assembly GCA_022821235.1. Lineage (GTDB taxonomy): Bacteria > Acidobacteriota > Vicinamibacteria > Vicinamibacterales > UBA8438 > JAJEEA01. The sequence goes on along the minus strand of JAJEEA010000210.1, from coordinate 1,134 downwards.
TTCGAGCTGACGACGCGCTTGCCTCCCCGCATCTCGACGACGTCCTCGGTCGGGATGAGGACCTCGCCGATGTCCGACTGCAGCCCGTAGGCCTGCACCCGTTGGCGGAGCGACTCGGACACCTTCTTCTCGAAGCCCGAGTAGGTATGCACGATGTACCACTGCCGGGTGCTGACGTCGGTCATTGCGCTCCGAAGGTCTCGAAGATGAACCTGGCGACCCGGGTCAGGACGAGATCGATGCTCCAGAGATAGACGCCGAAGAACACCGAGGTCAGGATGACGACCAGCGTGGTGGCGTAGACCTCCTTGCGGGTCGGCCACGTCACCCGCTCCATCTCGTTCTTGACCTGGGCGAGGAAGACCCTGGCCCGACCGAACCACCCCGTGACGGGGAGCGACGAGTCCCTGACGTTGTCGAGTCGTGCTGACTTCACGAAGTGCCCGGTCCTTCCTGCGTGCGCGCGACCCGGACGCGCGGCGGCCGCTCCGAACGCGTGTGGCAGGCCAGGAGGGAATCGAACCCCCAACCCCCGGTTTTGGAGACCGGTGCTCTGCCAATTGAGCTACTGGCCTGTGCTCCTGGTGTCCGGCCCGGAACTCCGCGGCCCGACGCGCGCCCGCCCTGGTCCGCGGATCGCTATTTCGACTCCCGGTGAACGGTGTGCGAGCGGCACCAGCGGCAGTACTTCTTGAACTCCAGCCGTCCCGAGGTCTTCCGCTTGTTCTTCGTCGTGCTGTAGTTGCGGCGCTTGCAGTCCGTGCACGCCAACAAGATGATGTCCCGCATGGCTCTGGCCACTCCACTACGGAGGCGCGCGTTCCGGAACGCGGCGCGCCCCTCTCGGGCCCCGGCGCAGGCGCCGCGGCCGGGCTAATCCACGGGCCGCGGCGCTCGCGCCGCGGCCAGCCCGCCAATCGTCGCCTGCGGCTCCGCTTGGCGCCCAACCGACCCTGCCAGGCGTCCGCACCGCTCTACGGCGCAGACGCCTAGTCGACGATCTCCGTGATCGCCCCCGACCCCACCGTGCGGCCGCCTTCCCGAATCGCGAAGCGAAGGCCCTTCTCCAACGCCACCGGCGTGATCAGCTCCACCTCCATCGCCACGTTGTCGCCCGGCATCACCATCTCGACG
>JAJEEA010000547.1 GCA_022821235.1 Vicinamibacteria bacterium | reverse complement strand
TGTCGACTCTTGTCTCGCACCATGGAGTGTATTGTAATCCAGTTGCGCACACTTGCAAACCGTTTAGATCCCCGGAAGTACCTCTCCGCGCGGGACTTGCTTCCATCGATTCAAATGATAAAATGAGGGGATCTCTGAGGTCCTGGGAGTCGGCTGGTTCGTGACAATCCTGTCATGTGGCCGTTTCAGTCGTCTCCATGAAGTCCCCATTGGACGTCCTCCTTCATGAAGGCTCCGGTCAACTCGGACGTGTGCGACTCGAGAAAGCGCCGCAACGCCTCCGCCAGCAGGTCGTCGAGATCGTTCGCACATCCTTCGGCGACGATCGCGCGCGCTTGCGCGGCCAACGCCGCCGGCAACTCCACCTCGATTCGGACCCTCTCCATACGGATCAAGGTACCACGTCCCTCGGAGCCTCACCAGACTCGGCCGGGTTCATCTCTTCGAAGGTCTTGACCGCTTCCTCGATTGCGTCGAGAAACGGCTCACACTCGATCTTCTGCGCCCGGAGCCACACCTTGTCGGCCCAGATCACCCCCACGGTCTCGCGTTCAACAACGCGGATGCACTCCCCTTTCTCGACGGTCGCGACCACGTCCGGACGCCGATAGCCGAGGACCGAGCCCAGCAAGGTTCCGGTGAGGGCATCGAAGTGGTCCGCTCGCAACGGCACATCGCGCCGTGCCTGCATGATCTCGACGTTCCTCGACTCGTCCGCGACGAGCGTCTGGTAGATCGACGGGTCGAGGAACGTCCATCCCTCGTCGGCAGCAGGAGCCCGCTCCTGCGCCAGCAGAGTCACGCTCAGACCAAGCCGCGAGACAGGCGGCGGCAATTCATCCTCGCTCCCGCCGGCCCGGAACTCGGCCAGAATGAGGAGGAGGGCTCCGAGGGCGATGCACAACATTCCAGGATGACTGGCCCGGATCTTGAACTTGCCCCACTTCATTTCGTCACGCCCTCCTTCAGCCAATTCCGGCTTGAACCACAGAAGCAGAGGACCCAAACCGAACATGAGCCCGAGGCCGGCCAAGTGTAGCCATGACAGATCCTGCAATCATCCTCCCACGGCAGCAGCAAGGTCAGTCTGCGACTCCGGCCCATCAGGGTGTGGGCATCTTCCTCAGACTTCATCAGAATCGGTTGGTTGTCAAGGCAGCGCGAAAACGAACAGCGCGTTCCCCCCTTCCGGCTGGTAGATCTCCGGGCTGAGCTTCGCCGTCAGGCTGCGGAACACGCCCCCCAGCGCCGCCGGGACGGCGATGAACTGGCGGCCGCCCGCCTCGTAGGTCACCGGGTAGCCGTGCGCCGACGAGGCGAGACGGGTCTCCCAGAGCACCTCGCCGGTCTCGACGTCGAACGCGCGGTAGTAGCGCGCGCCGTCGCCCGCGAAGACGAGGCCGCCGGCGGTGGTGAGGGCCGACGTCAGGAAGGGCGCGCGCTGCTCGTGGCTCCAGAGCTCTTCCATGGTGCGCACGTCGTAGGCGGCGAGCTTGCCGGTGTTGCCGTTGGACCCGGGCATCTCGAGCAGCTCGTAGCGGCCGGCGGTGCCGCCGCCGCCCTCGATGAACTCGACCTCGCGGCCGGTCAGGTGCATGCACGCCTGGTGGAGGGGGATGACGAGGGCGCCGGCGCCGGGGTGGTAGGCCGAGGCCTGCCAGTTGTGGCCGCCGAGAAGGCTGGGGCAGGCGAAGACGCGCTCGCCGATGGCGATGTCCTGCAGGTCGTCCCGGTAGGTCAGCTCGCCGGTGTCGCGGTCGATGGACGCGAAGATGTCCTGGTGGACGGTCTCGCGCAGGTCGACGAACGCGCCCGTCCGCCGGTCGAGCTTCCAGAGGATGCCGTCCTTGCCGATGGTGAAGAGCCACCGCTCGTCGTCGGCGTCGACGAGCACCCGCTCGTAGACGATGTCGAGGTCGAGGGTCTCGCCCGGGGCGTGCTGGAAGTACCACTCGACCTGCCCGGTCTGCGGGTTCAGGGCGAGGGTGGAGTTGGTGTAGAGGGCGTCCTGCCGCGTCGTCATGCCGCGGCTCGACGCGACCCACGGCTTGGCCTGGGCGGTGCCGATGAAGAAGAGGCCGAGGTCGGGGTCGTAGCTCCCCGGGATCCACGAGTCGCCGCCCGCGCGCAGGTACGGCGGGGTGTCGCCCCACGACGCGTTGTTGGGGTCGCCGGGCAGGGCGATGGTGGACGTGCGCCACAGCTCGTCGCCGGTGTCGGGGTCGTGGCCGGTGATGAAGCAGGTCTGCTCGGTGTAGCGCTCGCAGCCGTTGGTGCCGGTGATGACGACGCCGTTGGCGACGACGGGGCCGGCGTTCTGGCGGAAACCCTGCGTGTAGTCGTCCTTGACCGTCCGCCACACCTCCTCGCCGGTGCTCGTGTCGAGGGCGACGAGCATGGCGTCGGCGCGCGCGAGGTAGAGCTTGTCGCCGTAGAGCGCCAGCGTGCGGGTGGCGCCGGGGCGCGCGTCGTCGGGCAGCCGCGCGCGGTACACCCAGATGACGTCGCCGGTCGCCGCGTCGATGGCCCGGACGACGTTGCCCGGACTGGCGAGGAACATGACGCCGTCGTGCACGATCGGCGTGGTCTGGTGGTTGCCGGGCCGGACCGAGATCGACCACGCGAGCTGCAGGTCGCCGACGTTGTCGCGCGTGATCTGGTCGAGGGGGCTGTAGCCGTGGCCGTTGCGGGTGCGCCGCCAGCTCAGCCAGTCGCCCGGCGGGGGGTCGGCGAGGAGGGCGTCGGTGACCGGGGTCAGCTCGTGCGGCACCGTCTGGTTGACGAACCGCGACACCCGCCGCCGCGGCCGCTCGCCGGCCTGGGCGGCGCGCTGCGCCTCGGCGATGTCCGCCGCGTCGCCAATCATCACCGCCTCGCCGACGGCCAGGGTGCGGTCGCCGGGCAGGGCGCCGTTCGCCTCGAGCATGTAGGCCACGAGGTCGATGTAGGACTGGTCGCTGAGCGCGCCCTCGGCCCCCGGGGGCATGGTGTCGCGCAGGTACTCGAACAGCTCGTCGGTGGTCTGCCCCGCCCAGGTGTTCAGGAACTCGACGCCGGACAGCGGCGGCGCGATCATGCCCTCGAGGCCGATGCCGTGGCACTCGCTGCACTGGACGCCGTAGGCCGACCAGCCGCTCGCCGCCTGGTCGGCGGTGAAGGCGCCGTCCGCGCCAGCGGGCTGAGCCGCCGCGACGCCGGCGCCCGGCCCGGCGATCAGACCGGCCGCCACGATCAGTCCGGCCGCCGCCCGCGCCAGGGCCCCGAGCGTCAGTCCGCGACAACCCGATCCGCCGAATCCAAAGCGAGTCTCTTTCGACATGGTCCGCACTCCCGGGCTGCCAATCGTCGCCTGACGGCTCCGCTTGGCGCCCCACCAACCCTGCAGGAGCCCGCGCCCTTCCGCGGCACACGCTCTCGGGTGTCGTCAGTCGGCGTCCGAACGCCGCAGTCTCGTCCGTGCCGCCCTTATATCACCAACCCGGTGGCGGCGCCATGCTCCCACCCGACCGGCACCGATCCCGCGCGATGATCGTCCGGGTCGCTCATGGAGCCGCCAAGGTGTTGATGTCGGCGCAACGGGGCCTGGTGTGATGGCCCGCCCTGTGAATGGCCTCCGCCAGCAGCCGCCACGTGTAGACGCCCTCGGCCCACGCGTAGAGGAAGTCCTCGCGCGTGGCTTCCTGCAACCAGCAAGCGATGAGGCGCCGTTGCCGGCGCGACGGGACCGGCGCCCGGATCGCGGCGTAGAACTCCTCGGGCTCGGGCTTCTCGCGCCAGCCGGCGCAGCTCGCGCGCAGCCGGTTGCGGACCGCCCGGCTCCGTGGTCCCAGATGCTCCGGGTCGTGCCACGGGTGGAACCGCTGCCGAAACGCGTCGTCGGCCTCGCGGTCGTCGAAGGCTTCCGGCGGCGCGAGCGTCACGGGCGCGCCCCACGTTCCGACGTTTGCCGGCCGCTGCCCGGCAGCCTCCGTTCCGCCCTTCATCCCTTCAGGGTACCCCCGTTCCTGTCCGCACCCGTCCGTCTCACTGGAACGCACCCGTCCGCAGGCGAAGTCCCTTGCCGGGCCGCCTCACGCCCGGACGCCGCTGCCGGTCGGACACCGACGCGATGCGGCGGCGGGCCGAGGACGAGGGGGTAGCGCATCGACGCGTCGCCGCGCGAACGAACCAGCGGCCGGCCGCCGTCCCGTACGGCCGGATCGCCGGGTCGGCGGGCCGGGAACGCGCCGCCAGCCCCGGCGCGATCGTCAGTCGAACCCCGGCACGTCCCGGACCCACGCGGTGGGGCCGTCCTCCCACTTGTTGTGGGTCAGCCGGACCACGGTGCGGTCCGAGAGGCGGACGGCGTGCAGCTCGCCGTAGGGCTGGGGCTGGAAGACGACCCGCAGCAGGGGCAGCTCGTCGCCGAGCTCGGCGCGCTGGGAGGTGAAGAGCACCCACTCGTCGTCGGGCGAGAAGCGGGGGTGCATGTCGTGGCCGGGGCTCGTGGTGAGGCGCTCGGGCGGCCCCGCCCGGCCGTCCTCGTCGATGGCGACGGTGTAGAGCTCGAAGTTGCCGTCCCGGAGCGACGTGAACGCGATGCGGTCGCCGCCCGACGAGAACGCGGGCATGGTGTCGGTGGCCTCGTGGTGCGTGAGGCGCTGCAGGTCGCCGCCGTCCGCGTTCATCAGGTAGATGTCGGCGTTGCCGCCGCGGCGGCTGCGGAAGACGATGCGGCGGCCGTCGGGCGAGAAGTCGGGCAGGGCGTCGTTGGCGTCCGACTCGGGCGTCAGGCTCACGAGGCCGGTGCCGTCGCTGCGGATCTTCCAGATGTCGACGTCCACCGCGTCGGAGGCGAACGGCGGCCCGACGATGAACGCGAGCCACTGGCCGTCCTTCGACCACGAGGGCCCCCAGGCGGAGTCGGGGCCCCGGTAGCGGTCGGCCCCCGCGAGATCGTGGATGACGCGCTTCCCGCTGCCGTCGGGCCGGGACGCGACGAGGCGGGCGAACGCCTCGCTGGTGGCGATCTCGCCCGAGGTGGGATCGACGGCCGGCAGATAGCCGCGGATGCCGACCAGGGACACCTGTCGATCCGGCATGTCGACGGGGAGCGGCGGGTGGACGAGGAACTCGCCCGGTGCGTCGCTCTCGAACACGGACGCGTCCGCGACCGGTCCCGGCCCGTGGGCGAGGAGGCGGCCCGAGACGGGGTCGTAGGCCGGGGCCCAGTAGTCGCGGGCGGCGTCGCTCTCGACCCGGGGGTCGGACCCGTCGGGGCGGGTGGAGACGAGGGTCCAGCGGCCGTCCCGTTGCGCCGTGAAGGTGAGGCGCCCGTCGGGGCCGAGGGTCGGCGACAGCGCCGCCTCGTCCGGAGCGGAGATCGGCGCGGGGCCGCCAGCGGCGGTCTCAGCGCTGGCGGAGGCGACGGTCTCGGCGCCGGCGGAGGCGACGGTCCCGGCGCTGGCGGAGGCGACGGTCTCGGGACCGGCGGACTCCGAGCCCGCAGCGCCGTCGTCGCCCGTGCGGTCCGAGTCCGCAGCGCCCTCGACACCGGCGCGGTCCGAGCCCGCGGTCCCGTCCACGCCGGTGCGGTAGATGCGCGACTCGCCGTCCCGCTGCGAGTAGAAGAAGGCAGCCCGACCGTCGGGCGCCCACGCCGGGGCGCCGTCCCAGCGCTCGTGCCGCGTCAGGCGCCGGACGCCGGTCCCGTCCGCCCGCATCACGTACAGCTCGCTGGCGAGGTAGGTCGGCCCCGGGCTCGCCCCCGTGCTCGTCGCCACCGCCGTGTCGCGGCTGCTGGAGAAGAGAATGCGCGTGCCGTCGGGCGAGAACGCGGGGTTGTAATCTCCCGCCGCGTGCCGCGTCAGGTTCCGCGCCTCGCCCGCCGCGGCCGGGTCCTCGGGCCGGAACGGCATCTCGAATACATCGGCGTTGCCGTCCCGCGTGCTGACGAAGAGCAGCCGCCCGCCGTCCGGCGAGATGGCCGCCGCATCCTCCATGGCGGGACCCTGGACCAGCGGCCATGGCCCGGCGTCGCCGTGCAGGTCGAGCACGTAGAGGTCGGGGCTGCCGGTCCGCTCGGAGGTGAACACGACCCAGCGCCCGTCGGGCGAGATGACGCCGTTGTAGTCGAGACCGGGGTCGGTCGTCAGCCGCCGGGGTTCAGAACCGGGGCCGTCGAAGAGGTACAGGTCCCAGTTGGCCGGCTGGATGCTGCTGTAGACGATGGTCTCCCGGGGCGGCTCGCCCTCCTGCGTGCCCTGGGCGTGGCCGGTCACGACGACGATGACGAGCGGCGCGCAAACCGCGGCGAAATTGACAGCCCTCATCTTCTTACCCCCATCTTCCACGGACGACGTCGGCGGCCCGCACCCGGATCTCGTTCCAGGAGAGCCTCATCGTCGACCTTGAGTCGAGAAATCCAGCGCGCGAATGAGGTCGTAGGTGTTGCAGTGGAGCACGCCCAGAGCATCGCACACGTCCGGGATGTGCCGATTCGCGCGCTGCTTCTTCGGCCTGGATACCTCCGTCGTGACGACAGTCCGCCGGGATCGGTCGCGGAACGCGTAGGCGATGAGAAACGGATCGCGGCCGACGCGTTCGATCTCCTCCTCGCTCAGATTTGGCGCGTAGCCCTGCTCCGTCACTCGCGCCACGAGAGTCGCCTCGGCGTTCTCGTCGAGGAGTACTGCATCGCGGTTGTCCTTGAGCCCAACGCGTGAGACCGTCGTCTTTGCCAGCGAGAATCTCCTCGTACATTTCCATCGGGATCTTGACTTGGTGCAAGTTTGCACAATCGAGCAGCCAGTCCCAGAACTCCGGCACGCGTCCGAGCGGGTAGTAGTCGCGATTGGCGTCGATCAGGACGTTCGCGTCCAGCAGGTAGAGCAAGCGCAACCCCTACCGCCCTCGTGCCGGGCGGAGCATCTTGCCGACGTGCGGGGGCTTGACGCCCAGGATTCTCGCCGCCTTGGTTGTCGACAGCGCCCCCGAACCTACCAGGCGCCGCGCGAACGTGAGGAGGCCCTGCCCGACCCGGTGCCGACGGACAGCGTAGTAGTCAGGACCTCCCTCGGATTCCCGCTGCTTCGTGCGGCGCAGGTCGCGAACCCGCTTCCACTCCTCGCGGAACTCGGCTCGTAGCTGCTCGAAGGTCGAGCGTTCAAGACGGTTCGCGCGCAGGAGTCGGTATGCAACCATGGTCCGGCTCAGGTTGCTCTTGCGGGCAAACGCCCCGATGCGCTGCTTCTGATCGGCGAAGTCCCGCCCCCGCCCGATCTCGACCCTGTCGAGCGCCCACCGTGGCAGCAGCCATTCGGCGGCAACCCTGTTGCAGAATTCCTCGACCTCTGTTTCCGAAACCACGCCCGCGAAACCTGTCTGGCCCAGCAACAGATGGGTCAACTCGTGCAGGAGCGTGAACGACCGCGCGGACCGCGAGTCGTTGTCGTTGATGACCACGAACGGAGCGACATCGTCCGCAATCACGAAACCGCGAAACACCTCCGGGTCGAGGGCCGTGTGGTGGCTACCCAGATCGCCCTGGAGCAGCACGAACGCGCCGGCGCGCTCCGTTCGCGAACGGAGCAGCCGGAACGCCTCCTCGGCGTTCGGCTGCGCGTGATAGGCCGCAGCGTTCAGATCGTCGCCGAGCACTCGGGCGATTTCCCTCAACGCACGTTGCGTCAAACGGGCCGCTTCCGCGTTGTGCCGGAGAACCCGACGCAACGACCCCGTCTGCGTCTCCAAATCCCCCGGATCCAGAAGGACGCCCACGAACGGCAACGGGTCGGCTTCGTCCTCAGCCTCCAGCGCTGCGCGCGCCATCTCCTGGCGACTCCGCAAATTGCGGACGAGCGCCGCGATGAGGGCGCCCTGCTCCGAGGTGCGCGTCCCGGGAAGTGTGCGGAAGTCCGCACCGTGCTCGTCCGGTCGTGGCGGAGCGGCCAGATAGAAGGCGAGAAGCGGACGCCGGTATTGCCGCGCCATCTTGACGAGGACCGGCCGCGTGGGCTCCTCGTCGCCACGTTCCAGCGCCGTGAGCCGATCGATGGCCCCCAAGCCGCGGGCGCCCCGGATGCCGACCTTCGCCACGGCATCCTGGAGGGTCAGCCCCGCAGTTTCGCGTGCCCAGACGAGGATGTCAGGATTGACCGCCGGCATCATCCACCGTCCCCCGACATCACTCCGGCAGCGCGAAGACGTAGAGCGCGTTGCCGCCCTCCGGCTGGAAGATCTCCTGCGTGAGGGCCGCGGTGAGGCTGCGGAACGCGCCCCCCAGCGCCGCCGGCACCGCGATGAACTGCCGCCCGCCCGCCTCGTAGGTGATGGGATAGCCGTGCGCCTTGGCCCCGAGGCGGGTCTCCCAGAGGACCTCGCCCG
>JAJEEA010000068.1 GCA_022821235.1 Vicinamibacteria bacterium | reverse complement strand
GGGGCGCCGTCGGCTTCCCCGCCGTCGGCGGGCGGGACCGCGGCGCCGGCGGCCGGCGGCGCCACCCTGGCCGGCGCCGTCGAGGGCTACCGGCCGGTCACCGACGAGATGCTGCGGGACCCCGACGACGGCGACTGGCTGATGATCCGCCGCAACTACGAGTCGTGGAGCCACAGCCCCCTCGCCGACGTCGACCGGTCGAACGTCGGCGAGCTGGAGCTGGCCTGGGTGTGGGCGATGAACGAGGGCGGGTGGAACGCGCCGTCGCCGATCGTCCACGACGGGGTGATGTTCCTGGCGAGCATCGGCCCGGTCGTGCAGGCCCTCGACGCCGCCACCGGCGACCTGATCTGGGAGCACGAGGTCGAGGTGGCCACGACCGGCTACTCGGGCATGAGCCGCAACCTCGCCATCTACGGGGACCACCTGTTCATGGCGACCCCCGACGCCCGCCTGATCGCCCTCGACGCCCGCACCGGCGAGCGCGTGTGGGACACCGTGATCGCCGACCACGCCGAGGGCTTCCGCAACACGAGCGGGCCGGTGGTGGCGGGCGGCACCCTCGTGCAGGGGCTGAGCGGCTGCGACCGCTACACGCTCGAGAGCTGCTTCATCAGCGGCTACGACGCCGCGACCGGCGAGCGGCTCTGGCGCTTCAACACCGTCGCCCGGTCGGACGAGCCGGGCGGGAACACGTGGGCCGACGTGCCCGACTTCCTGCGCGGGGGCGGCGACACCTGGATCACCGGCAGCTACGACCCCGGCCTCGACCTCGTCTACTTCGGGGTGGCGCAGGCCAAGCCGTGGGTGGCGCGGAGCCGCGGCATGACGGTGGACGACCCCGCCCTCTACACCAACTCGACCGTCGCCCTGCGGCCCCGCGACGGAGACCTCGCCTGGCACTTCCAGCACGTGCCGGGCGAGACCCTCGACCTCGACGAGGTGTACGAGCGCGTGCTCGTCGACGTCGGCGGCCGCAAGGCCGTCTTCAGCGCCGGCAAGCACGGCATCCTCTGGAAGCTCGACCGCGAGACCGGCGAGTTCCTCGGGCACCGCGAGACGGTGTACCAGAACGTGTTCGACCGCATCGATCCCGACACCGGCGCCGTCACCTACCGGCAGGACATCATCGACGCCGAGTTCGAGCAGCTCGTGCCGGCGTGCCCGAGCACCGCCGGCGGCAAGAACTGGCACCCGATGAGCTACCACCCGGGGTCGGGTCTGCTCGTCCTGCCGCTGGCGCAGTCGTGCATGGAGCTGGCCGCCCGCGAGGTGGCGTTCGAGCTGGGCTCGGGCGGCGTGGGGATGAGCTCGCGGCCCTTCCACGAGATGCCCGGCACCGACGGCAACCTGGGCAAGCTCGCCGCCTACGACGCCGAGACGCTGGAAGAGGTCTGGAGCATCGAGCAGCGGCCGACGTTTCTCACCGGCGTGCTGACCACGGCGGGCGGGCTCGCCTTCGCGGGCGACCTCGACCGCCGCTTCCGGGCGTTCGACGTGGAGACGGGCGAGGAGCTGTGGCGGGCCCGCCTCGGGACGTCGGTGCAGGGCTTTCCCATCAGCTTCCGGGCCGGCGGGCGGCAGTACGTCGCGGTGTCGACGGGCCTCGGCGGCGGCAGCCCCCGGCTGATGCCCCGCAACCTGGCCCCGGACGTGCGCCATCCGCGGAGCGGGAACGCACTCTACGTCTTCGCGCTGCCGGACCCGGCGCCGGAGGCGGGCGTACTGCCCGCGGCGGCCGGGGCCCTCGCGGTTCCCGCCGCGCCGGGCTCGTCGGTCGAGGCGCGCGCGATTCCCGGGGAGGAGCTCGACGTGGCGGACGTGGCGGAAGAGGTGCTCGCGCTGGAGAAGCGCATCGAGGACGCCGTGCTGCGGGGCGACGTCGCGTTCCTCGACGAGGTCTGCGCCGACGACTTCACCTATACGCACGGGGACGGCTGGACCACCGGCGGCGCCATCCTGGGCGTCGACCGGAAGCAGGAGTGGCTCGACTCGCTGTCGGGCCGCTACTCGCTGAGGGAGGTCGATTCGCAGCAGGTCGAGGTGCACGGCGACGTCGCCATCACCATGGGACGGTTGCGCGCCCGCAGCGGCGGGCCCGAGGCGGATCGGCGCAGCTTCAGCTTCTGGTACGTCCGGGTCTACGCGCAGCGCAACGGCCAGTGGAGGTACCTGTCGCACCGCACGGTCGACGGTCCCGTGTACGAGAACTGACCCTGTGCCGTCGCCACTCGCCTGTCAGGGCAGGAAGTCCGCGTACGCCGCGCCGTCGGAGGAGAGGGGAGCCTCCTTCGACTCGAAGGCCTCGAGGGGTGACGGTAAGGTGTGGCTTGGTGGCTCGGAGCCGGTGCCGGAGGTTTGCTCGCGGGCCGCCCACTCGGTGTCAGGGGAGAGAAGCCAAGGCCTGTACCTGGCCGGCAAGGGCGGCGACCTGATAGACCAGCGCGATTATGGCCGACAGGATTGCTCCGCCCAGGGCGAAGGCAATCCCGACTGTCCACCGGGAGATTCGGTCGGCATCGCGGGCGCGTCGGTCGGTGAGGTCGGCGGCACGTTCGACCCTGACCGCGAACGCTTCCAGCGTCTCGAGCGTCGTCTTGTCCATGCCAGTCTCGACAGTATCACGCAATCGCGTGCCGCCGCATCGCGTTGAACGGACCCGGGCGCTGATCCGCGCCGAGGAGAAGAGGAGTACCACATGTCGATACGGATGAATCGGTGTATCCGGAGGAGCCTCGCGGTTGCCGCCGTCTTCCTCCTCACAGCGGTCGCCGCTTCCGCGCAGCAGGGCATGCGGGAGGGCGAGTGGCGGTACTACGGGGGAGACTCGGGCAGCACCAAGTACTCGGCCCTCGACCAGATCGACCGCGACAGCGTCGCCGACCTCGACGTGGCGTGGCGCTGGCGGTCGGACAACTTCGGCCCGCGCACCGATTTCTACTACCAGACGACGCCGCTCGCCGTCGGGGGGGTGCTCTACGCCACCGCGGGCTGGCGGCGGAACGCCGTGGCCATCGACGGGGCGACCGGCGAGACCCTGTGGATGTACCGCCTCGACGAGGGAGAGCGCGGCGACATGGCGCCGGTGCGGGCCAGCTCGGGCCGGGGGGTGGCGTACTGGACGGACGGCGAGGACGACGCGCGCGTCATCCACGTCACCCGGGGCTATCACCTCGTGGCCCTCGACGCCGAGACCGGCTACCCCATTCCCGGCTTCGGGGAGGACGGCGTCGTCGACCTCTACGACGGCATCTTCGACGGGCTCGACCGCCCCGCGGTGGAGAACGGCCAGATCGGCCTGAACTCGCCCGCCATGGTCGTCGGCGACGTGATCGTGGTCGGCGCGGCGCTGCGCGCCACCGCCCCCGCCCCCGAGTTCCCGGCCGGGTTCGTGCGCGGCTTCGACGTGCGCACCGGCGAGCAGCTCTGGATCTTCCACACCATTCCCCAGCCCGGCGAGTTCGGCAACGAGACGTGGGAGAACGACTCGTGGCGCTACAGCGGCAACACCGGGGTGTGGGCCCCGATGTCCGCCGACCAGGAGCTGGGCTACGTGTACCTGCCCGTCGAGACCCCCACCAACGACCTCTACGGCGGCCACCGGCCCGGCGACAACCTGTTCGCCGAGAGCCTGGTGTGCCTCGACGCGCGGACCGGCGAGCGGGTCTGGCACTACCAGCTCATCCACCACGGCATCTGGGACTACGACATCCCCACCCCGCCGGCGCTGGTCGACATCACCGTGGACGGCCGCGAGATCAAGGCGGTGGCCCAGGTGACCAAGCAGGCGTTCACCTATGTCTTCGACCGGGTCACCGGCGAGCCGGTGTGGCCCATCGAGGAGCGCCCCGTGCCCGCGTCGACGGTGCCCGGCGAGCAGGCGGCGGCGACCCAGCCGTTCCCCACCCGGCCCGCCCCGTTCGACCGCCAGGGGGTGTCGAACGACGACCTCGTCGACTTCACGCCGGAGATCGCGGCCGAGGCGCGGCGCATCGCGTCCGAGTACCTGATGGGGCCCATCTACACGCCGCCGATCCTCGCGGGGCAGGACGGCCGGCGCGCCCTGCTGATGCTGCCGCAGATGACGGGCGGCGCGAACTGGCAGGGGGGCGCGGTGGACGCGGAGACCGGCATCCTCTACGTGGCCTCGGTCACCAACCCCACCATCGCGGGGCTCGTGAACGACCCCGACCGCTCGACCATGGACTTCGTGGGCGGCGGCGGCCGGCGCCGCGGGCCCGCCCTGCCGCAGGGGTGCGGCGAGATCGGGCCCCTGGGCCTCCCCCTCATCAAGCCGCCCTGGGGCCGCATCACCGCCATCGACCTGAACACCGGCGACCACCTCTGGATGATCCCCAACGGCGACACCCCGGACTGCGTGGCGAACCACCCCGCCCTGAGCGGCGTCGACATCCCGCGCACCGGCAAGCCGGAGCGCAGCGGCATCCTCGTCACGAAGACCCTGGTCTTCGCCGGCGAGGGGGGCGGCCTCTTCGCCACCCCGACGTGGGCGGGCGGGCAGATGTTCTACGCCTACGACAAGCAGACCGGCGAGACGGTCTGGGAGATGGAGCTGCCCAAGCGGCAGAGCGGGGTGCCCATGACCTACACGGTCGACGGCAAGCAGTACATCGCGATGGCCGTGAGCGCCCGCGGCGAGCCGGCCGAGCTGCTGGCCCTGACGCTGCCGTAGCGCGGGCAGCTTGCGCATCGCTCCGGGAACGCAGGACGGCGGTTGTACGTGGGCGCGGGCGGCTCACCGATGCAGCGCACAACCGCGTGCGCGGTGAAGCTGTGCACGCGGGCGGCGAGCAGCACGCCCGGGTCAGGCGCAACGACGCCTCCATGGTCTTGTGGCCGCCGGCGTTCGCCTCAGTGCTCGGTCAGGTTCCGGAACGTCTCGGCCGGCAGGTCGAGGTGCACGGCGCCGAGCAGGCCGTCGTCGGCGTGGTCGAGGATGTGGCAGTGGAAGATCCACGTCCCCGGACGGTCGTCGAAGCGGACCGCGAGGCGCACCGTGCGGTCGTGGGGGATGTCGACGGTGTCCTTCCACTCGAGGGGCCGGACCGGGGCGCCGGCCTCGTCGAGCACCAGGAAGAAGAAGCCGTGCAGGTGCAGGGGGTGCGACCACGCGGTGGTGTTGGTCACCGTCCACACCTGCGTCTCCCGAGGCTCGCCAGCATGGGCTTCGCCTTCCAGAACGGCGCGTGGTCGATGCCGTAGGCGAGGGTCCCGTCGACGGGGTCCTCCTGCAGGGTCAGCTCGAGGTCGACCGGGGTCGCGCCCTCGAGGTCCCAGGGCTCGATGTCGCGGCCGGTGCGGGGTAGCGGGCCGGCCTCGTGGGGCGGCCCGTCGGCGAAGCGGCGCGGCCGCGGAGACCAGGCGGTCCGGAGCCACGGCACGGGCATCGGCGGAACTGCGTCTCGGTATCGATAGAGGCTCGTCGCGACGAATCCCTGCACCTTCAAACGGAGACGGTTCTTTCTCCGACCGGGGTTCCTGAATTCGCCGTCTCGGTACATCCAATTGGATTGAGTCTCAGTATCGTCATTGGATCAATGGGATTGAGTCTCACTTCCAAGTTAGGAAGGACGGGCTGCCTTCTGTTATAAGTACAAGCAGATGGAGCAGACTACGGAACTGTGAACCGGCGACGCACGCCGGGGCTCGTGCGACGCATGGCCCGCGCACGGGTCCGGGGAAGCCGCCGCACACCGCGACATTTGACCGAGAGGAGGCAGCCATGCAGGGGCAGACCCAGGTGATCGACGCGCTGAATCGCGCGCTGACCATCGAGCTGACCGCGATCAACCAGTATTTCTGCCAGGCGAAGATGTGCGCCAACTGGGGATTCCACGACCTCGCGAAGAAACACCACGAAGAGTCCATCGGCGAGATGAAGCATGCCGAGAAGCTCATCGATCGCATCCTGTTCCTGGAGGGAACGCCGGAGATCGCGCGGTACGACGTCATCCGGGTCGGCACCGACGTCAAGGAGCAGATCGAGAACGACCTGGAGCTGGAAATGAAGGGCGTCAAGCACTACAACGAGGCCATCGCCCTGTGCACGCAGCTCGGGGACAACGGTACCCGCGAAGTTCTCGAGCCGATTCTCAGCGAGTCGGAAGAGCACGTCGACTGGGCCGAGACGCAACTGTTCCGGATCGAGAAGGTGGGAATCGAGAACTACCTCAGCGAGCAGATGGGCGGGCACGATCACTGACCGGGGCGGGCCCCGAGCGAGTTCGACGGCGACGGCGGCGGACTCCACCCCGCCCCGTCGTCGCCGCGCCGGCCCTAGCCGGCCCTAGAAGTCGATGCGCGTGCTGACGCCGAAGGTGCGCGGCCGGTTCGTCAGGTAGCCGACTCGGGCCAGCGTGCCCCGCTCCTGGTCGAGGGCCAGCAGCGCCAGCTCGTCGGTCACGTTGTCGACGAAGAACGCGATGTCCCAGCGGCCGTTCAGGAAGCCGATGCGGGTGTTGAGGATGTTGTAGGCGGGCAGCTCCGGATCGAAGGCGAACGTGCCCTGCGTCAGCGGGCCGCCGATGTGCGCGCCGGGGCTGAGGGCCGGCGACAGCGCCGTCAGGTCGACCGAGCCGAAGCCCGCCGCCTGGTCGCCGACCTGCGTGTAGCGGGAGCCGACGTGCTGGAAGGTCCCGCTGACGTAGCCGACCCAGCCCCCGCCGGCCAGCCAGCGCCACGTGGCCGCGGCCGCGGCCTGGAAGCGGGGCGTGGTCGGCAGGCGCCGGCCCGCCTCGATGCCCGACACCACGCCGACCGCGCCGTCGGCGTCGGTCGAGGTGATCGTCGACTGCAGCCGGGCGTCGGCGACGCTGGCCGAGACCGCGAAGTCGAAGAACGTGGTGGGCTGGGCGGCCAGCTCCAGCTCGACCCCGGCGCTCCGCGCGTCGGGCACGTTGAAGATGATGCGCGACGAGCAGGTGCCGGCGGTCACGGTCGCCTGCAGGTTGCGGATGTCCATGTAGAAGCCCGAGGCGTTGAAGGTGCCGCGGCCGCCGAGGAAGGTCGACTTGACGCCCGCCTCGTAGTTCCACAGCTCCTCGTCTTCCCAGGTCCCCCGGCCGCCGAAGGTGGCGAGGTCCGCCTCGGAGCAGATGGGGGTGTTGAGGGGGTCGTTGATGCCGCCGAGGCGGAAGCCCTTCGATACCTGCGCGTTGATCTGCGTCTCGTCGGTCACGTCGAAGCTGGCGATGAGGCGCGGCGCGACGCCGCTCGCCGACGTCGTCCCCGTGCTGTCGAGGGGGTCGGCGAAGAGCCCGTCGAACACCTGCGTCCGCTCCTCGTCGAAGTCGTACCAGCGGAGGCCGCCGGTCAGGCTGAGCCGGTCGGTGACGGCCACCGACGCCTCGCCGAAGAAGGCGAGCTGCTCGAAGTCGTAGTCGAGATCGGAGAAGAACAGCTCCTCGGTGTCGGGATGCCCGGCCAGCGGCCGGGACCCGGACCAGACGAGGTCCGGGATGCCGGTCACCACCCGGAGGAAGTCGGTGACGGCGGCGCCGTTGGCGGCCACGTAGTCCTTCGCGTAGGCGCTCTGCCCGTACCGGCGTTCGGAGGCGCCGTAGAACGAGCCGAACACCCAGTCCACCCGCTCGCCGCCCCCCGTGAGGCGGATCTCCTGCGTCAGTCCCTCGGCGGTGGTGGCGTCGACGAGGGGGAAGTCGAGGGTGTAGCCCGCCTCCGGCGCGCCGAACGGGCTGAACGAGACGCTGCCGCCCAGCGCCGACGCGTCGCGCACGACCTCGACGTCGCGGTAGGAGACGGAGGTGATCTGGGTCAGCACGACGTCGCCGAAGTCGATCTCCGCGGTCAGGTCGCCGAGCACGAACCGGTCCGTGTAGGGCTCGTCGATCTGGGTGAACTGCTGCCGGTCCTCCAGCGAGACGGCCGGCCGCGACGTCGTGAACGGGTTCGCCAGGATGTTGTAGGCGTCCATCCGGTTCCAGCCGTTCATCGACACGTCCTGGTAGACGAGCCGCGGCGTGAACGAGAGCCGCTCGTTCGGCTGCAGCAGCACCGCCGCGCGGGCGCCGGTGCGCCGGCCGCCGTCCACGTTCTCGCGGACGCCGAGGTCGGGCTGCACGGCGTCGACGAAGCCGCCGATGGCGGTGTTGTACGCGGCGACGCGGAGCGCCGCCGCCGATCCCAGCGGCACGTTGACCGCGAGCTTCGCGTCGTTGCCGAGCCCGCCGCCCGCGAGCGAGCCGAAGCCGAGCTCGCCCGTGCCCTCGGTGACGCCGAGGACCGGCTGGTTGGTGATGTAGCGCACCGTGCCCGACAGCGACCCCGACCCGAACAGCGTGCCCTGGGGGCCGCGCAGCACCTCGACCCGCGACACGTCGAACAGGTCGAGGTCGGGCGTGAACAGCGACATCGAGACCACCGACTCGTCGAGATAGACGCCGACCTGCTCCTTGACCCCAGGCTGGTCGCGCACGATCTGGCCGGCCGAGACGCCGCGCATCGCGACCTGGCTCTGGCCGGGGCCGAGGTTCTGGACGGAGAAGCCGGCGACGTTGGCGGAGACGTCCTCGATGGTCTCGGCCCCGCGGTTGCGCAGGGCCTGCCCGGACGGCGCCGCCACCGAGAACGGCACCGCCTGGACGTTCTCCTCGCGCTTGCGGGCGGTGACGGTGACCGTCACCTCCTCCGCGAACTGCGGCGCGTCGTCGGGCTCCGCCGCCTGCTCCTGTGACTCGGCCGGCTGCGCCGGCGCCGGGAGCGGCCCGGCGAGCAGCAGCGCCGTGAGCAAGCCCGCATGTCCGAAGTTCCTCATCGTTCACCTCCCGGCGCTCCCATCGGTCCAAGTCTACTCCCTCCTTCGATGGGCGATTCCGGTCCGGGAGGCCGTCGCTTCGAAGACCGCCCCGCCTTCCCGAGGCGGCGCGACGTGCAGCACCCGCCGTGCGCGGGCGCCCGCGGGAGGGCGGCGCGGCCAGGTCCTTGGGCCGGACCAGCGGGGAGCCGTCGAGCGGTCTCTCCTCATCCGGGAACCCTCACCTGCAGTCCGGCGGGTCGGACGGTCCGCCCGCGTGGGCGCTCGGGGGGCGACAGGTGTTGAACCAGTCGCTCCACGCCGTCTCCGCCCCGCCGGAGAGATGCGCCTTGACGCGCATCGTGTACTCCGGGCCCGGGTTGTACATCTCCGCGAAGCCGAAGTTCTTGCGTCCGGTCCACTCGATCGGCCGGGAGAACTGCACCGTGTAGCCGGTGGCGCCGGGGTACGAGTCCCACTCGATCCGCGGGACCGCGGCCGAGTCGGTCACGCGGAGGTTGGGGTCCGACCAGCTCGCCGACGCGCTGTCGGGACTCACGCACGCGTTCGATTCGTCGTGGCGGGCGCTCATCGTGTCGCCGCCTCGGCGGACGTCCGGTGGCCGGCACGTGATGAACCAGTCGGTCCACTCGGTGACGCCGCTGCCGACGTGCGCCCTCGCTCGCATGGCGTACCACGGCTGCAGGTTGCTCATCTCGGCGTAGCCGCTGTCCTTCCGGCCCGTCCAACTGACCGGGCGGCGGAAGTCGACGGTGTAGCCGGTCGCGCCCGGGTGCGGGTTCCACGTGATCCGCGGCGGCGTGGTCGAGGCGTCGACGCGGAACCCCGGAGTGGGCCACGTCGTCGCGTCGCCGAAGTGGCCGACCTCGACCGACGCCTTGCCCGGGTTCCCGACGGTGTAGCCGGTGCGCGCCCGCAGCGTCACGTTGACCCGCGTGGTCTGCGCGGTCGTCCGCACCGTGTAGGTGCCGCCGGTCGCGCCGCGCCGGATTCGCACCTGCCCCGACCTCACGCTGCCGACCCCGCCGGCCCGGTGCTCGTTGACCTCGACCGAGACGTTGAGCAGCCGGCTCGCCGCGGCGCTCGCGGTGATCGTGAACTCCGCGTCATCGCCGGGAGCGATGCCCGGGGAACCGCCGGGAGCGATGCCCGCGGCGACCGCCGTGACGGTGAGCGACGGCCCCGCCGACGGATCCGCCGCCGAGCGCATGGCGTCGCCCGCCGACCCGTCGACGGCGGGCGGGGCCGCGCCGAGCGCCGTCGGCGCCGCGGGATGCTCCGGCACGACGGACGGCGCCGTCGGCGACTCCGGCCCGCAGGAACCCACCACGAAGGCCAGCAAGCCGGCCGCCAACATCCTCATCCTCGCCGCCAGTCTCATCCTCGCCGCCAGTCTCATTCGGTGCCGCTCCTTGTGATGTCGGTCGAAAAGCCCGGGGGGTCCCATGCCACCAGGCGCCCGATCCAATCGGAATCCTCGAAATCCGTCCGCGGGGGGACCGTGCCGGCGATGGTGATCAGGCTTCCCACGCGCACCCGGACCGCGTCGGCCGGACGCGCCCAGGCGGCCGGCCGGTCGGAGCTGGGAAGTCCGCCGGCAGCTCGAAGAATTCTCGTGAACCGGAGGTATGACGGCGGTCACGTCGTCGCGCGTGGCGCGGTCGCGCCGAAGGTCTGCACGACTACGGTTATGCCATAAACGTGCAGAAGTATATGTCCTGAATGAAGGCGGTGCAAGGGGGAAACCGCAAGAAGGGTTTGCGTCTGGTCAGAGCATTACGGCCTGCACGACGATTGGAATGTCGCAGAAATGGCCACAGCCATGTATAGTATGTCTCTTATGTGACCATTGGTACTGTGCCCGCTGGGCAGGGCGTCCCCGGCGGTGGCCCGGATCCCATTGCGGAAGGCTGAGACGTTGAACGAACGAGACGAAGCGGCTCGGAGGAGCGAGGCTCTGCGCAAACCCGACGCCACCCTGCGTGCGGCGATCCTGCGCATCGGCGCCAGCCTCGACCTCGACACCGTGCTCCGGGAGGTCGTCGACGGCGCCCGCGCGCTGACCGGCGCCCGCTACGGCGTCATCACCACCATCGACGGCGACGGGCGGCCCCGCGACTTCGTCACCGCCGGCTTCACGCCCGACGAGCACCGCGCGATGGAGACGTGGCCCGACGGGCTGCGGCTGTTCGGGCATCTGCGCGAGCTGTCCGCGCCGCTGCGGCTGCCGGACCTCGACGCCTGGATCCGGTCCCTCGGCTGCTCGCCGTTCCCGGTTCCCGGCGGCACCTTCCAGGCGACGCCGATGCGCCACCAGGGGGCGGCGGCCGGCGGCTTCTTCCTCGGCGGCAAGGAGGGCGGGTTCACCGACGCCGACGAAGAGATGCTGGTGCTGTTCGCCCAGCAGGCCGCGGCGGCCGTCTCCAACGCCCGCGCGCACCGCGACGAGCAACGGGCCCGGGCCGGTCTCGAGGCGCTGGTCGAGACCTGCCCGGTGGGCGTGGTGGTGTTCGACGCCGCGAGCGGCGCGCCGCTGTCGCTCAACGGGGAGGCGCGGCGCATCGTGGCGGGGCTGGGCATGTCGGACGCCTCGGCCGAGCGGTTGCGCGAGGCGGTGGTCTGCCGGCGCGGCGATGGGCGCGAGGTGACGCTCGGCGACCTCGGCAACGCCGAGACGGTGCGCGCCGAGGAGGTCGAGATAGTCGCCCCCGGCGGGAAGAGCGTGCGGACGCTGCTCGACGCCACGCCGATCCGCTGCCCCGAGGGCGCGGTCGAACGGGCGGTGGTGACGTTGCGGGACCTGGCCCCCTTCGAGGCCCTGGAGCGCTCGCGGGCGGAGTTCCTGGGCATGGTGAGCCACGAGCTGAGGACGCCGCTGGCCGCCATCAAGGGTTCGGCGGCGACGGCGCTGGAGGACGGGCGGGAGCCCGACCGGGCCGAGCTGCGCCAGTTCCTGCGCATCATCGAGGAGCAGGCCGACCGCATGTCGGGGCTGATCGGCGACCTGCTGGACGCGGGGCGCCTGGGCGCGGGCCTGCTGCCGGTGGACCCGGCGCCGGAGGACGTGGCCGGCCTGGTCGAACGGGCGCGGACCGCGTTCACGGGCGGCGGCGGCCGGCAGAGCCTCGTCATCGACCTGCCGGCGGACCTGCCCCCGGTGATGGCCGACGGGCGGCGCATCGTCCAGGTGCTGGACAACCTGCTCTCGAACGCGGCGCGCCACTCCCCGGAGGGCGTCCCCATCCGGGTGGCGGCGGCGCGCGACGGGGCGCTGGTGGAGGTCTCGGTGGCCGACGGCGGCGAGGGGGTGCCGGCAGAGCGGCTGCCGCACCTGTTCCGGCGGCACGCCGGTGCCGGGGAGGGCGGCGGGTCGGGCCTCGGGCTGGTCATCTGCAAGGGGCTGGTCGAGGCGCA
>JAJEEA010000370.1 GCA_022821235.1 Vicinamibacteria bacterium | reverse complement strand
ACCGAGTGCGGGGTCGCCCCCGCGGGCCCCGCCGGCCGGGAGCCCCGCGGCGCGGCGCGGCGCCCTCGTCGGAGGCCGGGCTCCATGATCTGCCGGCGGCGCCTTGGCGACCGAGGACGCCGCGATGCGCGCGGAGCCCGTCGTCACAGGCCGGCCTCCACGATGTCCAGCAGCATCTCCTGGGCCCGCTCGTAGGTCGGGGCGATCTCGAGGGCGGCGATGACCTGCCGCCTCGCGGCGTCCATGTCGCCGGCGGCCAGGTGGCTGTTCGCGAGATCCACGTGGGCCGACACCCGATCGATGGGCCCCGCCGCGAGGGCGATCGAGAACTCCCGCACCGCGGTCGCGGTGTCGCCGGCGGCCATCGCGAGGCGGCCGAGCGACTGGTGGGGCTCGGCGTCGAACGGATCCAGCGCCGCGACGAGCTCGTAGGCGCGGCGCCGGCGCCGGTCGTCGCCCGCCTCCTCGGCGAGCACCGCGAGCTGCCGGGCCGCCCCGAGGGCGCGATGGTCGTGCTCGAGATGGGCCTCGAGATGCCCCATCGCCCGTTCCCGGTCCTCCTGCTCCAGGGCGATGGCGGCCAGCAGCAGGTGGGCGCTGCCGTCGCCGGTAGCCATCGGCGCGAGCGCCGCGGCCGTCTCGAACGCGGCCCGCGCCCCCTCGGCGTCGCCGTCCGCCCACAGGGCGTGGCCCAGCGACATCTGGACGGGATAGCTCCCCGGATGCTCCTCGCCCAGCTCGCGCAGGTGGTCGAGCCGGGCCTCACCCTCCAGCTCCCGGCCCGGCGGCGGCGGGCTCACCGGTTGGTCGGGGTCGCCCCGCCGCCCCAGGAGCACGCCCTCGGGCGACGAGCTCGGCTGCTCCGGGTTCTCCATCGCCCGCCGCAACGCGCCGAACCGCACCTCGAGGAAGGCGTCGAACGACGCCTGCAGCGTGTCGAAATCCAGCCCGACCCGGTCGAGCGCCGCCTCGGTGTCGAGACCGTCGCCGTAGGCCCGCAGGAGGTCGTAGATGGTCGACTCGCCGTAGGCGTCGATCATGTGCTCGACGAGCACCGAGGCCTGGAAGTAGGAGATGGAGATGGTCTCGGGCCGCGAGAAGCCGCCGTTCAGGTCGCGCAGCGACAGCACGTCGCCCCGGTTGAGGTTGGTCGCGAACTCGAGGTCCTGATCGCGGGCCCAGTCCGCGCGGGCCCGCTTCTCCTCGTAGGTCGAGAGCCCCTCGGTCAGCCACCGCGGCACCCGCTGGTTCGACAGTTGTAGGGCGATGACGTGGGCCATCTCGTGCCACAGCGTCGACTCCCAGTTGAAATCGCCGGGGCTGCGCGCCCGGGGCGAGTCGAGGGTCACCACCCTGCCGAAGCAGGCCCCGAGCGCCCCGATCATGCCGGGCAGGCCCAGCGTCCGCACCGCGAAGTGGTCGTGCTGCGGGAACATCTCGATCAGGATCGGCACCTCCGGCTCCATGCCGTATCGGGCCGAGAGCTCGTCGAGGGCCCGCTGGCCGATCTCGATCACGTAGTCCTTCAGCACCGGCGCCTCGTCGGGATGGAGCCGGACGATGAGGTCGCCCTCCTCGAACGTCTCGAACCCGTCGAGGGTGTCGAGCATCTCCAGCAGGTTGAACGTGATGACGTCGTAGGGGTCGTCCTCGAAGGACCGCTCCAGGGCCAGCCGCGCCCCCGCCTCGTCGCCGGTGCGGAGCAGGTGCATGCCCAGCTCGGCGTAGGCGCGCGTGTTGGCCGGGTCGATGGCCAGGCCCCGGCGCACCAGGGCCGCCGCCTCCTCGAATCGGTAGTTGCGGGCGGTGAGGTTGCCGGCGACCCGATAGACCTCGCCCCAGGTCGGGTTGAACTCGAGAACGCGTTGCACCTCCGCCTCGAAGTCGTCCAGCCGGTCCTCGACGTAGGCGACGGCGGCCCGCAGCGACCGCGCCTCGAGGCTCCGATCGTTGATGGCGAAGGCGCGCTCGAGCGACGCGCGGCCCGCCTCGTGGTCGCGGTCATCGAAGCTGCGCTGGGCGAGGAACAGATGCGCGTCCAGGTAGTCGGGGTCGACCTCGACGGCCCGGCTCGCCGAGGCGCTCGCGGCCGGGGGGTTCGTGTCGGCGAGGGCGCGGGCCATCCCGAGCAGGGCCGGCGCCCACTCCTCGTCGATCTCCAAGGCCGCGATGTACGACTGCGAGGCCTCCGCCTGGTCGTATTTCTCGCCGAACAGGTCGCCCCACAACGTCTGAATCGCGGGGTCGTCGGGGGCGATGCCGGCCGCGTTCCGCAACAGCGCGTTGGCCTGACGGTAACGGCCGAGGGCCCGCGCGGCCTGGGCCGCCCGGTACAGGTCGACGGCGTCCGGCGAGCGCTGCAGCCGGTCGACGAGCACCCGGAACCGGGCCGCCGCCTCGTCCCGCCGGCCCAGGTACTGCTGCAGCAGCGCCAGCTCGAGCCCCGCCGCGCTGACCGGGCTCGCTTCCGCGACCGGGGCGAGCCGCTCCTCCGCCGCCTCGTACTCGCCGCGCAGCACGTCGAGCCGCGCCAGCAGCGCCGCCGCCGACGGGTCGGCGGCGTCCCGCTCCCCCGCCAGGGCCCGCGCCTCGTCGTAGGCGCCGTGGGCCAGCGCGCGGGTGGCGGCACGGTGGAACTCGTCCTCCTCCGCCCGGGTGTACCGCTCCTGGGCCGTCGCCGCGGCCGGCCACAGGCAAGCGACGCCGAGCGCAACCGCGGCGCACCGCACACCGAAGCCGGGACGTCTGTTCGTCACACTGCCTCTCCCCTGTGCATCGGGCCCCCGAGAGTCCGATTATATCCAGGTCCGACACGCGAGGGCTGGGCGCCCGGGCCGGTTCGACCTCCGAAGCGCCGGTTCAGGGCCGTCTCGATGCGACGCCCCGGGCGGCGCGTGAAGCCGTCGCAGGGCTGCTCGACGTTGGCCGGGACGGGACCCGGCCGGTCACGCGCATCGCACACGGGGCCGAGCGCCGGTTCAGGGCCGTCTCGATGCGGCGCCCCCTCGGCTGGCGCGTGAAGCCGCCGCAGGGCTGCTCTACGTTGGCCCGGGACGGGACCCGGCCGGTCACGTGCATCGCACACTGGGTCAGGGACCGCCGGGACCGAGCCGCCCCGGGGCACGATCACAGGAAGGCGATCGACTGGTGCGAGGGGATCTCGAAGCGGCGGCGGCACCGGGGGCAGGACAGCATGTCGTCGACGCGAACCATGTAGTCGCGGAGCTTGCGGTGCATCTCGCGGTCCTCGGCGTCGGCCCCCCGCGGCGGCCGGTCCTTCTTGAGGCGCCGGATCCAGCGCACCTGGTACTCGGCGCGGTGCCGGCACTTGGGGCAGGTGAACGTGGCCGGCTTCCGCTCCTCGCGTTCGTTGAAGAAGTCGCGCTCGTGGCGTGCCATGGTGACGATGACGGCGCCGGACCGGGGCGCCGGGCCTGCGATCCGCGGCGCCGGCCGGTCAGGCGTCCTTGATGCAGGTGACGAGGGACCAGATGCGGGGGATGTTGACCTTCTCGATCGACACCGGCTCGAGGCCCGCCTGGGCCAGGAACGCCGGCAGGTCCAGATCCGCCTTGAAGCCGAGGTGCACGGTGACGGGAGAGATCCACCGCTCGATCTTCGCCCCCAGCCGGCTCCTGCTCATGAAGTGGTTGAGGAACACGAACCGCCCGCCGGGCCGGCAGACGCGCCGCATCTCGTGCACGGTCCTGATGGGATCGGAGACGACGCTGATGGTGTACGGCGCGTAGACGACGTCGAACGAATCGTCCGGGAACGTCAGCGCCTCGGCGTCCATCTGCAGCAGCCGGACGTTGGTCCGGCGGCGACGGGCGAGGCGCCGCTCCGCCTTCTCGAGCATCGACGCCGACAGGTCGATGCCGGTGACGTGGCAGTCGCGCGGATAGAGCACGGCGTTGATGCCGGTGCCGACCCCGACCTCGAGCACCCGGTCGCCGGGCGAGATGCCGAGCCGCCCGATGGACTCGACCCGGCCCGCGTGCAGGGTCGGACCGAAGGTGAAGTCGTACACCGAGGCGATCTTCTCGTACACCTCCTCGACGAAGTCGGTCTCGACCGACGCGACGGAGAGCGTGCGGGTGGCGGCGTCGGGAGGCGCGGCCGCCTTCTTGGGCTCCGACTCCTGCATCTGTAGGGACATGCGATCGCGCTCCGCGTGGCGGTCGAGCGGACAGCCTCGGGGGGCGGCCGTACGGTGTCGAGCCCACCGACGCCCCGAGACGACAACCGTGCGACTATACCGTTTCGCCGACGCGACGGCAAGGCGGGGAACGGGGCCGGGCCGGCCGGAGGCCGGGGCCCAGCCGCGCCCGGCCGGGCGCTAACTCTTTTGTTGCCATAGCTTTGCCGGTCATCGCGCGGTTTGACAGGCGACCGGCGGCGCGAGTATAGTGACGCGAGCCGTCGGTCGTGGCGCCCGTGGCGCCGGCCGCCTCCCCGCCCGACCATGCCCGAGGAAGTCAGGTTCCTCACGCCCGAGCGGGCGCTGCTGACCACGCTGGTGGTCAAGATCGCGGTGGCGGCGACGCTCGCCACCATGCTGGTCCGTTTCGGCCAGTTCCGCCGGATCCTCCTCACCGAGAAGCGCGCGTGGCGCGAGCGGCTGACGTTCGCGTTCGCGTTCGGCATCCCCGTCAGCATCGGGGTCATCTCGCGGCTGCTGCTCGACTACGCGGCGGCGGACCTGTCCCTCGCGGGCTCGTTCCTGGCGGGCCTCATCGCCGGCCCCTACGCGGGGGCGATCGTCGGGGGCCTCGTCGGGCTCCCGGCCCTGCTGGCCGGCGAGTGGATCGCGATCATCGTCATGGTCGGCTGCGGATTCGCCGGCGGCGGGCTGCGCGAGCTGTCCCCCAAGGAGGCGATATGGCACGTGAGCCCCCTGCTGGTGACGGCCCTGCACCGGCACACGTGGCGGCTCGCGGGCCGGTTCCGCGTCGACTGGCAGCTCACCCTGGTGGCGGGGCCGGTCGGCCTCGAGCTGCTGCGGCAGGCGCTCACGGACCGGTTCGGCGCCCAGCGGCTCTTCGCCCTCGAGCCGACCAACGTCTGGCTGGTGGCGCTCATCGTGCTGACGACGGTCATGTCGGTCACCATCCCCATCAAGATCTGGAACACCGCGCGCATCGAGCACCGGCTGCAGGAGCAGGAGAAGCTGCTCATGCAGGCCCGCGTGGAGGCCCTCGCGAGCCAGATCAACCCCCACTTCCTGTTCAACACGCTGACGTCGATCTCGTCGCTGATCCG
Source organism: Vicinamibacteria bacterium (assembly GCA_022821235.1). Taxonomy (GTDB): domain Bacteria; phylum Acidobacteriota; class Vicinamibacteria; order Vicinamibacterales; family UBA8438; genus JAJEEA01. The sequence continues at coordinate 7,180 of JAJEEA010000370.1, read as the reverse complement.
CTCCCAGCCCGAGACCGCGCGCATGCTCATCGGCAAGCTCTCGGGGCTGTTGCGCCGGCTGCTGCGGAGCCAGGAGCACTTCGTCACCCTGCGGGAGGAGATCGCGTCGATCGACGAGTATCTCGACATCGAGACGGTCCGCTTCGGCGAGACGCTGGTCGTCGAGAAGCGCATCGCCCCCGAGACCCTCGACCAACTGGTGCCCAGCATGCTGCTGCAGCCCCTGGTGGAGAACTCCATCAAGCACGGCATCTCGCGCAAGGTCGGCGGCGGCCGCATCACCATCTCGAGCGGGCGCGCCCCGGGCCACACCGTGATCGAGGTCATCGACGACGGCCTCGGCATGGCGACCGACGTCCCCGACCCCGGCGGGCGGCGCGGCATCGGCCTCAAGAACGTGGACGAGCGCCTCCGGGTCATCTACGGCGCCAACTATCATCTGAAGCTGCACAGCGCGCCGGGAGAAGGGACCCGCGCCCGCATCGAGATTCCCGAGCTGGTGACGCCGCGCGCCGCCACCGCGTAGGATGGATCACGCGCCGAGGAGCGGACACGGCAGGAGCCGGCGCATGAAGCCGGCGCGGCGACAGCGCCGCGGAGCTGACGCGCAGAAGCCTCGCGCGGCGAGAAACGAGACCCCGGGGCGCGCCGGTCGAAGCGGTGGTCGGCGATCCGCGGTCCTGATAGAATGCCCCTTCGAGTTCTGGTCGCCGACGACGAGCAGCCCGCCCGCAACGAGCTCTGCTATCAGCTCGGCCAGCTCGACGACGTCGAGGTGGTCGAGCAGGCGGCGGACGGGCCGCAGGCGGTGTCGCTGGCGGAGTCGCTCGAGCCCGATCTGGTGCTGCTCGACATCCAGATGCCCGGCATGACCGGGTTCGAGGTGGCCCGCCGGCTGGTGGATCGCGGCGTCAGGAGCCGGGTCGTCTTCGTGACCGCCTACGATCAGTACGCCATCGAGGCGTTTGAGGTGAGCGCGATCGACTACCTCCTGAAGCCGGTCGAGTCGTCGCGGCTCGCCCGGTCGATCGAGCGGGTTCGGCGGCTGCTGGCGACGCCGGCCGGGCAGCCGGAGGACACGGCGGCGAACCGCGAGCTCGAACGGATCGTCCAATACGTGGCGGAGCGGCAGCACCGGCGGGAACGCCTGGCCATCAGGGCGCGCGACCGCTTCCTGCTCGTTCAGGCCGACGACATCGTCTACGCCTCGCTGGCCGACGACGTCATCACGATCGTGACCGGCACCGTGTCCGGCACGTCGAACTATCGGACGCTCGATGAGCTGCATTCGCACCTCGACCCCGCCGTGTTCTGGCGCGTGCATCGGTCGCACGTCGTCAACATCAACAAGATCAAGGAGATAGTCCCCTGGTTCAGCCGCAACTACATCCTGAGGATGAAGGACGGGAAAGGCACGGAGATTCCGGTCAGCCGCACCCAGACCAAGCGGCTCCGGGAGTATCTGAGCCTCTAGCGGGAACGGCCCCGGAGGGCCCGCCGCCTCACCTGCTGTCGCCCAGCCAGGCCTGGGAGGCGCAGCGCCGGGCGCAACGCGCGGCCCTCGCGGCGCGCGCCGGCGAGGAGATCGTGGCGTGGATCAAGACCTTTGCGTCCGCCGCGGTCTACGCGACCCTCATCGTCACCTTCGGGTTCCAGGTGGCCCGGGTCGAGGGCCGCAGCATGGAGCCGACGCTGGAGGACCAGGACCGGCTGATCGTCAACAAGGCGCTGTACAGGTTCTTCGGCCGGCCCGAGCCCGGCGACATCGTGATGCTGCACTACCCGCGCGACCCCGACAAGTCCTTCGTCAAGCGGGTCATCGCCGAGGCCGGCGACGAGGTGCGGATAGAGAACGGGCAGGTCTACGTGAACGACGTCCTGCTGCCGGACGAGTACGTGCCGCCCCGGTTCCGGAGCCACGAGAACCTCGGCCCCGAGCGGATCGAGGACGCCCACTACTTCGTCATGGGCGACCACCGGAACAGCAGCTCCGACAGCCGCCACTGGGGGCAGGTGCCGGAGAAGTACGTCATCGGCAAGGTGCAGCTCCGCTGGTGGCCCCCGAACAACGCCACCATCTTCTGACGCGGGACCTGCCGGGGCCTTCCGACGCGGGACCTGCCGGCCTCCGACGCGGGACCTGCCGGCCGGACTGCCGCAACGCTGCGCCATCGGGCATGGCCGCTCCGCGGGCGGCCCCTGCCAACGCCGTCAACTTCCGGCGCACGTTCTGACGCACGACCCGCCGGCCTCTCCGACGCGGGACCTGCCGGCCTCATGACCAGGGACCGGCCTTCCCACCTCGCCCACCGTCGAGCGGCGGCCGAGAACGGCCGATGCCACCGACTCGCGAGGCTCCCTCGCGGCACCGGCCGAAAGGGAGCCTCTCCGATCGGAGCGCCGACGGCTAGAAGAACCGCACCGAGTAGCCCACCTTGACGCCGCGGCCCATCTCGGGAGCCAGGTCCTTGATGAAGGACGTGTGGTTCCGGTAGAGGGCGTTGGTCAGGTTGTACCCCGTGAACGTCAGGATGTGCGCCGCGTGCTCGCGCGGCCAGACGTAGGACGCGCGCAGGTTGACGACCGAGTAGCCGTCGGTCGCCGTCTCTTCGTGGAACACGCGGTCCTGGGCGCCGGCGAACTCCAGCTCCGGGCTGACCGTGAACCCGCCGTACGGCAGGTCGAGGCTCAGCGTCCCCCGCAACGGCGGAATGCGCGGCAGCGGCTCGTTGCTGCCGGTGAGCCTCGCGTCGACGTAGCCCATGCCGACGGTCGCCCAGGCGCGCCCCCCCAGTCGCAGGCTCGCACGGGCGTCCCAGCCCCGGAACCGGCTGTCGCCCTGGTGGAAGTCGAAGACGGTGAGGCCGTCGGCCTCGTCGCCGGTGACCTCGCCGAAGATGAAGTTGTCGATCTCGTAGAGGTAGACGTTCACGTCGGCCCGCGCGCGCTCGGACTGATGCCGCAGGCTCAGGTCGAGGCCGAGGGTCGTCTCGGCGTCGAGATCGGGGTTGCCGACCTCGAAGGCGAGGTTCCCGACGTGCGGGCCGAAGTTGTACAGCTCCTCGAGGGCGGGGGCGCGGTGCGACGACGTGAGGTTGGCGACGAAGGCGCTGCCGGCGCCGAGGTCGGCGTGCAGGCCGAACGACGCCGAGCTCCCCAGGAACTGCCGGTCCCGCGGGTCGGGCGCCACGAGCTCGCCGTGCTCGTCGTCGTGGTCGTCGTCGTCATGGTCGTCGCCGTCGTCATGGTCATCGCCGTCGTCATGATCGTCGTCGTCATGATCGTCGTCATGATCGTCGTCATGGTCGTCGCCGTCGTCATCGTGATCGTCTTCGTCGTCGTGGCCGTGCCCTCCCCCGGGACGTTCGTCGGGCCGGTAGTCGTTCCGTTCGACCCGCCCCCCGAACTGCAGCCGGTAGCGCCCGAAGTCGACCTCTTCGTAGGCGAACGCGGCGAACGCGGTCTGGTCCGTCCGCGGCGCCAGCGCCTCGGCCCCGACCGCCTCGAAGTCGCGCATCTTGGCCCACGCCCCGAACCGGCCTGACAGCCGCGCCGTCTGCTGCTGGTCGACCTCGGCGCGCAGGATGGTGGTCCGGTTGGTGAACCGGGTGCCGATGCTCTCGATACCCTCGGCGACCTCCAGCTCGTCGTGGCCCCAGTCGATGACGTTGGCGGTCAGACGAACGCCCTCGATGGCCCGGTTGGTGAGGTTGCGCAGGCCGACGTCGAAACGGCCGACGCGACGCCGCGAGGCGAGCTGGATGTGGGCCTCGTCCTCGTGTCCTTCCTCGTCCTCGTGGTCGTCCTCGTCGCCGTGGTCGTCCTCGTCGCCATGCGCCGCGTGGAACTCGCCGGCGAAGGGAACGCCGTAGCGGCCGTCCTCCGCCCTGACCCCGCCGCTCACGAACGCCCGGTCGCCGAACCAGCCGACCCCGGCCTGCGCGTTCGTCAGCTCCGTCGCGGAGTTCTCGACGGGGCCGTCCGGGGTGTCGTAGTCACCCGTCTGCCGCAGGCTGCCGCCGCCCCAGAAGAGGACGCTGCCCTGCGCGTGCTGGAAGCTCGCCGCGGTGCCCGCCTGGGCGTTCGCGCTCCCCGCGTCGATGGTGAACTGCCCCCGCGTGCCCTGGAACTGCGAGTCGCGGTAGCTCTCGTGCGGGGTGATCACGTTGACGAGGCCGCCGACCGCGTTCGACCCGTAGAGCAGCGCCGCCGGGCCGCGGACGATCTCGATGCGCTCGGCCCCGTTGGGGTCGACGGTGACCCCGTGGTCGCCCGACTGACTGGAGAGGTCGCCGGTGCGGATGCCGTCCTCGAGAATGAGCACCCGGTCGCCGTCGAAGCCGCGGACGATGGGCCGGCTCGTGCCCGGTCCGAAGCTCCGGACCGCGATGCCCGGCTCGTCGCGCAACGCCTCGCCGATCGTGTTGGCGCCCTGCACCGCGACGTCGAACGAGTCGAGGGTCGTCACCGCGTTGAACGCCTCGAGCGTCGTCACCGCCCCGCCGGCCGAGGCGGTCACGGTCAGCTCCTCGTGGACCGCCGACAGGCCGAGCGTGAAGTCCACCATCGCCGTCTCCCCCGGGGCGACGGTGACGGCCTGGCGGCCGGCGGTGAGGTGCTCGCGCTGGGCGAGCACCTCGTAGGTCCCGGCGGGAACCGGGTCGATCTCGAACACGCCGTCCTCGTCGGTCAGGCCCACCGCGCCCGCGCCGACGACCACGATCACCGCGCCGTGGACGGGCCCGCCGCTTTCCTCCAAGGTCACCCGGCCGCCGACGGCGCCGGTCTCCTGCGCCCGGGCCGGCAGCGCCAGCAGCGCGACCGCCGCCAGGGCCGCCGCCAAGCGTGTTGCAGTCAATCGGTACATCGAGACTCTCCTCGTTTTTCAGACCTGTTCCAGCAGACTGTTCGGTTGCGGCGGGCAGCCGGCCGCGCGACCGGAACTGCACGCGCCGGGACGGTACCCGGCACTGACGCCCGCGACGCGGAGTACGCCGCCGTACGCCACGAGCACGAGACAAGGCGACCGCCACGCGATCGACGAATTCAGCCAGTGACGAGAGCTGGCCGCCCGTGGTGAGACCCGCTTTGCATCGCGCCCGCAGGGCGCCGGCGAACCGCCGAGGCGCCCCCCTGACAAGACGCAGGAGGGCACGAATCGGGCATCTGCAACCAACGAACGACGCAGTCAGGCGGGATTCATCGCCGCTCGAATGCAGCGGGGACGTTCGCCCTTGGGCGGCTAGGCGGGGGGAGCGCGGGCGGGGAGACGGGAGGGCCGATCGGACGCGGTCCAACCGTCGCCGGGAAGCGGTTCCACCCGCTCCGCGACGTCGGCGGGTCCGATCTCGAGATCGCCGGACAGCTCGGCCACGGGCTGGTGACGCAACTGGCAGACCGCGCAGTCCTGGTCGCCGGCGTGGTCCCCGTGCCAAGCGGTTGCGGCGGACGCGGCACCGACCAGCGCAATCGCCAGTGCGGCGATCCAGACGCGCCAGCCGGGGCTACGCCGTGCGAGCCCCGTGTGCATGGGTCCTCCTGGGAAGCACCATCGTGATGCCAGCTTAACCGGGATTCAGCGGCCGGGCAAACGGCGCCCGACGCGACCGCGGGGGCGAACACACCCCGTGCGGGCGGTAAGCCGTCGACCCCGCGGGCCTTTCCGGAAGCCGTCCGGGCGGCGGAGGCCCGCCGAATCCGGCCGGAGCGCGGGTCAGGCGTCCTGGTAGATCCCCTCGATGACGTCCTGCCAGCGCTCCATGACCACCCGGCGCTTGAGCTTCAGCGTGGGAGTCAGCTCGCCGGTGCCGATGGAGAACTGCGCCGGCAGGAGGACGAACCGCTTGACCTGCTCGAAGCTGGCGAGCTCGGCGTTGGCCTCGTCGACGATGGGCTGGAACAACGCCCGCACGTCGTCGCGCCCGACGAGGTCGTCGAGGCTGCCCGGCGCCATTCCCGACGCGGAGAGACGCTGCTCCAGGGTCGCCGCGTCCGGCACCAGCACCGCCGACACGTAGGGACGCCGGTCGCCGACGAGCATCGCCTCCGCGACGATGGGGTCGCGCTTCAGCAGCGCCTCGATCGGCTGCGGCGCGACGTTCTTGCCGCCCGCGGTGACGAGGATCTCCTTCTTGCGGTCGGTGATCGTCAGGTAACCGTCCTCGTCGATGCGCCCGATGTCGCCCGTGTGGAACCACCCTTCCCGGATGCACTCGGCGGTGGCCTCGGGGTTCTGGTAGTAGCCCATCATGATGTTCGGCCCGCGTGCGAGCACCTCGCCGTCGTCGGCGATGCGCAGGTCGACACGGGGGAGGGCCGGGCCGACGGTGCCGATGCGGGCCCCGCCGAGCGGATTGACGGTCAGCACCGGCGCGGTCTCGGTCAGGCCGTAGCCCTCGAGCACCGGCAGCCCGATGGCGTAGAGGAACTCGGCCACCTCCCGGCTCAGGGGCGCGCTGCCGGAGCACACGAACCGCAGCCGCCCGCCGGTCCGCGCGCGGATCTTCGAGAGCACGAGGCGGTCGGCGACGGGCGCCTTGAGCCGGGCCAGCAGGCCCGCCTTCCGCCCCCCCAGCCGGGCGCCGGCCACGGCGTGACCCACCCCGGTGGCCCACGCGAACAGCGCCTGCCGCACCCGCGGGGCCTCCGCGACGGCCGCGATCACCCGCGCCCGGACCTTCTCGAAGACCCGCGGCACGCCCGTCATCACCGTCGGGCGGACCTGCTGCATGTCCCGGCCGATCGTCTCGAGGGACTCGGCGAAGATGAACGTCGCGCCGTTGTAGAGGTACATGTAGACGGTGGTGCGCTCGAACGCATGGCTCAGCGGCAGGAACGACAACGCCGTGTCGTCCTCGGAGACCCCGATCACCTGGTTGACGTCGGCGACGTTGGCGAGGAAGTTGCGGTGCGAGAGCATCACCCCCTTGGGGTGCCCGGTCGTGCCCGACGTGTAGATGATGGTGGCCAGCGCATCCGGCTCGATCGCTCGGGCCCTCTCCTTGTAGATGCGGCCGAGGCCGTTCTCGGTCGTCAGCCGGTGGTGCCCGCGCTCCGTGATCTCGGCCAGCGAGTGCTCGCGCAGCGGCGCCTCCGCCTCGGCCCCTGAGGCTCCCGCCTCGGCCTCGACCGCGCCTGCGGCATCCACGGCGGGACCGGCGCCGCCCCCGCCCGCCGCGCC
>JAJEEA010000482.1 GCA_022821235.1 Vicinamibacteria bacterium | reverse complement strand
CGGGCGCGCAGGGCGGCGTCCTCGGAGCGGCGGTGGATATCGCAGTCGAGGAAGTTGGGGATGACCCGGATGTCGGCCCGCACCGACAGTTGCCGGTAGGTGGCGTCGCGCAGGCTCTCGGACACCGCGGTCACCCCGTCGGACTGGTCGATGCAGAACGCCGCCGTCTCCGAGTACGAGCTGTCGCTGCCGATCAGGGTCACGTCGGTGCCGTGCAGGGTGGTGATGACCCGCGGCACGCGCGCCCCCGCGGTGTTCGCGAGAATCTGCCGGGCCAGGTACGCGGCCGCCGCATGCGGGATGGCGTAGTGGGCGTGGATGACGTCGAGGCGGTGCTCGCGGCTCACCTGAACGATCTTGTTGGCGAGCGACAACAGGTGTTGCGGCTCGCGAAACAGCGGATACCCGGGGGTCTGGACGGCGTGGAAGACCAGCCCCACCTGGAAGTCGGGCACCCGGAACGGCATCTCCGTGCTGATGAGCCGCACCTCGTGCCCCCGCTGGGCCAGCGCCTTGGCAAGCTCGGTGGCGACGATGCCGCTGCCGCCGACGGTGGGATAGCAGACGATGCCGACGTTCATTGCGCGCGGTGTCTCCCCGGTGCGATTCTGCCTGCGGACGCGGGGCCACGCCCGCATGTCGAAGGACGAACCCACCGTCGGGATCGTTTCACCGGGCCGGCTCGCGACCACCGCGCCCCGCGGGTGCAGCGGCCCTCCCGTCGACGGGCGAGGCCAACGTCGGCCGCCGTGCGGGAGACCGCGGCGGACTCGTTCGCGACCCGCCGCGGCCGCCACCGCGGAACGCCGGTCTCGTAGCCGGGCGGCGTCCGCCCGCGTCCGGTAGGGCCTGCGACCCGGCCGGCATGGTTTCTGCATCGGGATGGCCTGCAGAACGAGAGGAGACGCCCATGAAACTGCTCACGCCCCCCATCGTGCTCGCGCTCGCGTGGCCCGCCGCCGAAACCGCGGCCGCCCAGTCCCTCATCGAGGTGGCGCGGCAGGAACGGCTCCGCCGCGAGGCGTTGGTCCGGCAGGCCGGCCCCGACGCGGCGCCGCCGAGGGTCTACACCGACGCCGACCTCGTGTTCAGCGGCAGGCTCACCATGCGCGTCGACGACCGGGAGCAGGACGCGGGCGCGGAGCCCGGGGCGGCCGCGACGGAGCCGGCGACCCGGGCCGCGCCCCCCGAGGCCGCGGGCGCCGGCGACGAAGAGCGGTGGCGCAACCGCATGGCCGAGGCCCGGCAGGCCCTCGAGGGGGCCGAGCGCCGCGCCGCCGAGCTCCAGACTCGCGTGAACCGGCTGTGGGCCGACTTCACCGCCCGAGACGACCCCGCGCAACGCGCCGCCATCGAGCAGGATCGCGTGGCGGCGCTCGACGAGCTCGAACGAACCGAGGCCGAGGCCGACGATCTCGCCCGGGCCATCACCGACCTGCGCGACGAGGCCCGGCGGGCCGGCGTCCCGCCGGGCTGGCTACGCTGACCCCGACACCGCCGTCGTCCCGCGGTTCCGTCTTCAGCAGCGCGCGGGCGAGGTCAATCGGTGCGCCTGGCACCGTCGTCCCGCGGGTCCGACAGCTTGCGGCGCCGCCCCTGCCGACCCCGCGGGTCCCCGGCGCCGCCGCGGCCTGCACGAGAATCGTCGCCGGCAAGCTCGTTCCGCCCCGCCGGACCCTGCCGGTCTTCCCTACGGCAGGCGCTTGCCCGAGTACTCCAGCATCTGCACGGTCAGGTCCATCGGGTAGGAGATCTCCACGTCGACGATCTCCCCCGCGTCGTCGAGCACCGGCTCGAGCCGGGGCTGCACGAACCCCGAGTACGACGGCAGCCCGACGGCGTCGACCCGGGCCACGACCTCGTCGCGCAGGGCCGGATCGAAGTAGATGCCGTGGGTCTCGAACAGGGTCCGGGCCGCGTCGTAGTCGCCCTCCGACTTGATGCGCTGCACCTCGGCGAGCAGGGTCGCCACCCCCGCCCGGAACGCCTCGGCGTCGACCATCACGTAGTAGGTCTTGCCGTCGCGCTCCCGTCGCTCGATCGCCTCGGTGTTGGCCATCAGCCAGTGGACGATCGCCTGGCGGTTGCGCATGTGGTCCTGCTCGATCTGGTTCCCCTCGCGCATGCGCCGCAACTGGAGCAGGGCGTTGCGGGTGTAGGCCTCGTACTGCGCGAGCACGATGTCGTCGTGGGCCTCGGCCGGCAGCACGCCGATCTCGACGAGCTTGGGGTCGGCGATGAAGTAGAGGCCGATGAGGTCCGCCCGCGCCTCCTCGAGGGCCGAGTACTGCTCGTTCAGGTAGGGCTGGGCCGAGCCGCCGAGCCGCTCCGCGAGCTGCCCCGAGGCGTGGCCGATGACCTCGTGCATGTTGGTGGTCATCTCGCTGGCGAGGCTCCCCCAGACCCGCGAGCGCTCGGCCTCCTCCTCGGTCCACGCGAACTCCTGCCGGTAGCCGCCCGGCTGCGACAGGTCGTAGCCCTCGATGACGTTCGCGAGCGAGATCGACTTGCTGCCGTGCTGCTCGCGCACCGTCTGGTCGTTGGGCAGGTTGATGCCGATGGGGGTCAGGGGGCCGGCGTCGCCGATCTCGATGACCACCTCGATGGCGTTGGCGGTGATGCCGGTCACCCCCGCCTTGCGGTAGCGGGGGTCCCAGGGCATCCGGTCCTCGAACCACTGCGCGTGCTCGGCGATGGTCCGGATGGCCCCCGTCTTCTCGGGGTCGACGTAGAAGACCAGGGCCTCCCACGCCCCCTTGGCCCCGCGGGCGTCCATGTACACCTCGGTGAACCCGTTGATGGTGTCGACCGTCGAGTCCTGGTCCTCGACCCAGGCGATATCGTACACGCGCTGGTCGACCGGCGACCCCGTCTTGTAGTACGCGATGTTGGCGCGCAGCGCCTTGGCCATCGCCTCGCTCGCGTAGGGAACGGCCGCCTCGAGGTGGCCGATGATCTCGGAGATCTCGTCGCTGTACTTGCCGCCGACCTTGTAGACCTCCTCGACGAGCCGGCCGTCCACCTTCACGAGGCGCGAGGTCAGCGGGTACTCCTCGTCGAACGTCTCGAGGTCCGCCATCGAGACGCCCTTGTAGAGGTTGTTGGCGCTGGCGAGCAGCATGTCCTCGCCGGGGGCCGGGGTCTTGTTGGTGACGATGGGCTCGAAGTCGGGGTCGAAGAAGAGCGGCGTCATGCGCTCGACCATCGCCCCGAGGTCCTCGCCGTCGCGCAGGGGGAACTCGGCCCCGTCCGCCGCCGCCGCCCGCACCGCGTCGCCGAACGCGGCGGGGGTCGTCTCCATGACGAAGCGGCGGGCGGTGAGGTTGTTGAACGGGCCGGTGTTGATCCAGAAGAGCTTGGCGTACTTCTCGACGGCGGCAAGCGTCGCGCCGTCGACCCCGCCGGGGTGGGTGACGATCTCCTCGAGGACCTCGCGCATCTCGAGGTTGTGCTCGTAGCGCTGGTCGTAGTAGATGTCGCGCCCGGCCAGCGCCGCCTGGTAGAGATGCCAGATGAGCGTCTTCTCCCGCAGCGAGAGCGCCTCGAAGCCGTCGGCGTAGAGCTGCACGACCGAGGCGTCGTCGATGCGCTCCAGCAGGTGCCGGCGCTCGCCCTCCTCCTGCGCGGCCGCCGGGGGCGCGCCGAGCGCCACCGCAACAACGAACGCCGCCGCCATTCCGAGCCGTTTCTGATACCGCATGGAACCTCCCCGTCCGCGGCCCGTCGCCGCGACCATCTCTGCTAAGCTAGGAGCCCGTGGCGAAAGCCCGCTTCGTTCGAGCGGCGATGCGCCCGCCTGACCGTGCAGTTCGAACGGACCGCGCAGCAGCGCGGGTTGCAGCTACCCGAGCTCGCGCCCTTCTCGCGCCTTGTCAGGCGGGCGCCTTCGTCGTCCGCCGGCGCCCTCCGGGTGCCGTGCAACGCGGGTTTCCCCCACGGGCTGCCGACGACCTAGTGCGGTTGCCGGCAGCCCGAGGCTGCCCAGGCAGTCTACCGCCCCCGGGCGCGGGACTTCCAGCCCGGCGCCCCGACCCCGAAGGGGCTCGCATGCGTCAGACTATCGTGTACGGAACCGTTCGGTCCCGCGTGGCAAGGAGAGGGATGATGATCCGTTGGCACCGAGAAGTCCGGGATGGGCGGCCGCGAGGCAGCGCGGCCGCGGAGAGCAGCGCGGGACGCAGAGCCGACCGGCCGCGGGACGCTCGGCGCGAGCTCCGCGGCGTGGCCGGCGCAGCGCTGGCGGTGCTGCTGGCGGCGCTGGCGTTCGCCGGGCCGGTGGCGGCGCAACAGCAGGCGCTGACCATCGACGCAATCTATCACCCCGACCGGCGGGTCGACTTCAACGGCGACGCCCCGACCGGGCTCACGTGGATCGACGATGCGCGCTACCTCCAGCGGGAACGCGCGTCGGGCCGCACGAACCTCGTTTCGGTGAACGCGGCGACGGGCGACGCCGAGCCGTTCCTCGACGGCGCCGCCCTCGAGGAGGCGCTCGCCGACCTGCCCGGCATGAGCGCGGCGGCGGCCCGCCGCGCGGCGCGGAGCCCGCGTTTCGTCTGGAACGCCGACCACTCCGCCGCGGTCATGAACATCTCCAGCGATCTCTACCACCTCGACCGCCGGAGCGCCGACGAGGTGCGGGTGCGGCGGCTGACCCGCGACCCCGCCGAGGAGAAGATGCCCGCCTTCAGCCCCGACGGCCGCATGGTCGCCTTCGTCCGCGACTACGACCTCGCCGTCGCGGACGTGGACACCGGCCGCGAGTGGGCCCTCACCGAGGGCGGCGACGGCGTCGAGCTCCTCAACGGCGAGCTCGACTGGGTGTACCAGGAGGAGATCTACGGCCGCGGCAACTTCAAGGGCTTCTGGTGGAGCCCCGACTCGGCCCGGCTCGCCTACCTGCAGACCGACGAGAGCCCCGTGCAGGCGTTCACCGTCGTCGACCACCTGCCCTACCGCCTCGGCCTCGAGCACACCAACTACCCCAAGGCCGGCGACCGCAACCCCCTCGTCCGCCTCGGCGTCGTCCCCGCCGCGGGCGGCGAGACGACCTGGGTCGACCTGGGCCGCTATACCCCGACCGACATGCTCGTCGTCTCGGTGGGCTGGGCGCCGGGCGGCGACGAGGTCGTCTTCCAGGTGCAGAACCGCGAGCAGACCTGGCTCGACCTGAACCTCGCCGACCCCGCGGGCGGCGAGATGACCCACCTCTTCCGCGAGAACACCCCGGCCTGGGTCTCCGTCAACGGCGACCCCCGGTGGCTCGAAGACGGGACGTTCCTCTGGCTCAGCGAGCGCTCGGGGTGGAAGCACGCGTATCACTACGAGGCCGACGGCGACCTGATCCGGCAGGTCACCGACGGCGAGTGGGAGCTGCGCACCCTGCACGGCGTCGACGAGGAGACGGGCTGGGTGTACTTCTCCGGCACCCGCCGCAGCCCCATCGGCGGCGACGTCTACCGCGTCCGGCTCGACGGCGACGACCTCACCCGGCTGTCCGAGCGCCCCGGCACCCACGCCGCCCGCTTCAGTCCCGGCTTCACCTGGTACATCGACTCGTGGAGCGACGTCGAGACCCCGATCCAGGTGCGCCTGCACGAGGCCGACGGCGACGAGGCCCGGGTCATCGCCGGGAACCGCGTCCGCGCCCTCGAGACCTACCGCCTGTCGAGCCCCGAGTTCCTGCAGGTGACGGCGCGGGACGGGTTCGTCATGGAGGCCATGCTCATCCGGCCTCCCGACTTCGACCCCTCGCGCCGCTACCCCGTGTTCCAGCACACCTACGGCGGCCCCCACGCGCAGCAGGTCCGCAACCGCTGGGGCGGCACCGCCAACCTGTTCTACCAGCTCCTCGCCCGGCACGGCATCGTCGTCTGGGTCATGGACAACCGCACCGCCAGCGGCAAGGGCGCGGTGTCGACCTGGCCCGTCTACCAGCAGTTCGGGAAGCAGGAGCTCGCCGACATCGAGGACGGCATCGCCTGGCTGCGCGAGCAGCCGTGGGTCGACCCCGACCGCATCGGCATCGAGGGCTGGAGCTACGGCGGCTTCATGACCAGCTACGCCCTGACCCACAGCGACAGCTTCGCCATGGGCATCGCCGGCGGCACCGTCACCGACTGGCGCGACTACGACACCATCTACACCGAGCGCTACATGCGGACGCCCCAGAACAACCCCGACGGCTACCGCGAGAGCTCGCCCCGCTTCAACGCCGCCGACCTCCACGGCGCCCTGCTCCTCATCCACGGCACCATGGACGACAACGTCCACATGCAGAACACCCTGCAGTTCGCCTACGAGCTGCAGAAGGCGGGCAAGCAGTTCGACCTGATGCTCTACCCGCGCCAGCGCCACGGCATCGTCGACCCCGACCAGAACGCCCACCTGCGGCAGAAGATGCTCGACTTCACCCTCGAGCACCTGCGGCCGCACGGGGTCGTGGCGAACTGAATCGCGCTGCAAGGGGGTTGGGGGCTTGAGGATTCGGGGGCGGCTCTGCGGCCGGACGAGGAGGCGGCGGACCGAGTCGCGGGCCGGAGGCCCTACCGCCATGGCTGAACTCGACGTCACTCCACCGTCCGGGGCGCCCGGGCCCGCGCCGCCGCACCCTCCGGTGCCGCCGGCGCCCGCCCTGGAGAACGGAGAGAGGCGCTACCGCCATGGCTGAACTCGACGTCACTCCACCGTCCGGGACGCCCGGGCCCGCGCCGCCGCACCCTTCGGAAACGGGGGCGCCCACCCTGGAGAACGGAGACCGCCTCACGCGATGCGAGTTCGAGCGCCGCTACACCATGCGGCCGGATCTAAAGAAGGCGCAACTGATAGAGGGAATCGTCTACATGCCGTCGCCGGTCAGCTTCGTCCACGCCGAGGCCCATTCCGCGATCAACGGCTTGCTCAGCCTCTACGCGGCCTCGACCGCCGGCGTCCGCGTCGCCGACAACGCCACCGTTCGTCTCGACCTCGAGAACGAGCCCCAACCCGACGTGCTGCTGTGCATCGACGCGCCGGCCGGCGGCCGATCACGGGTGAGCGACGGCTATCTGGAGGGCGCGCCGGAGCTGGTCGTGGAAGTCTCCGTCAGCAGCGCGTCGATCGACCTGCACGACAAGCTCCGCGCCTACCGCCGCAACGGCGTGCAGGAGTACGTCGTGTGGCGGACCCGGGACCGGCGCATCGACTGGTTCGAGCTGGCGGACGGCGACTACCGCCTCCTGCCCGCCGATGACGCCGGCGTCGTCCGCAGCCGCGTCTTCCCCGGCCTGCGCATCGCCTGCCGCGCCCTGCTGGCCGGCGACCTCGCCGCCGCCCTCGCGGAGCTTCAGAAGGGCCTCGACTCCGCCGAGCACCGCCGGTTCATCGCGCGCCTGGCCGAAGGCGCATGACCGGCGAGGGCGTCGCGGGCTGTCAGTGAACCATCGAACCTCGTCCGGCGTCGCTGCCCGTATCCGCGAACATGTCCTGCAGGGTCCGCAGCACCGCCGCCACGGTTTCCGCCCGCAGACGTCCCAGCCGCCTGGTGAGCCGGCTCCTGTCCACCGTTCGGATCCGGTCAACGACAACGAAGCCCGACTTGCGCCGAAAGCGGCACGGAACGCGCCACGGGTAGGCTCCGCCGCCACCCGTCATGGGCGCGACGATGACGGTCCGGAGATGCTGATTGATCTCGTCCGGCGAGACGATGAGGCACGGGCGCGTCTTGCGGATCTCGCTTCCCTGGGTGAGATCCAGCATCACCAGGTAGACGGCGCCCTGTGCCACCGTGGCACGGGCTACCACTCCCATTCCTCGTCGTCGAAGGTGCTCGACTGCGGCGGGTCGAGGAGCACGTCGTCACCGGCCGCGTGCATTCGTCGCGCCGCCTCGGCCCAGCCCGCCCGTGGAGACCGGGCCGCGGTCACCACCAACCGACCGGGCTCGGCCTGCAGCTCCACCCGCTCGGGCAGATCGGCCTGCTCCAGCAGAGCCTTCGGAATCCGGATGCCGCGGGAGTTTCCGATGCGGACGATACGGGTCATCGTAGCCATGTGATTACAGCGTAATCACATGGCGCGCGGGACGCAAGTACCCGCATGGGATCCCCGGTCGAACGCGGTGGCGCTCGCGCCTACGGCGCCGGCACCTGCAGGTCGGGCATGGGCTCGGCGGCGAACAGCCGGTGGGCCGGCTTGGCCATCAGGCGGGCCCAGCGGGTGGAGCGCGAGACGCGGGCGCTGTCGGTGGAGAGGCCGGTGTTGGCGAACATCTGGCGGTAGAGCTTCGAGACGAGGATGAAGGCCAAGCGGGCCTTCAGCGACTTGACGACCGACGAGCGCCGCCAGGCCTCCCGGACGCTGTAGAAGTTGTCCCAGACCTGCTGGGTGTGGACGCGGATCTCCTCGCCCGACATCACCGGATGGGGGGTCATCAGCTTGGGCCGCTTCGACTGCGGGATGAGCCAGTGGCGCGAGATGGGGATGCCGTCGACGTGCGGCATGTTCTCCGCGTTCTCCTGCTCCCACCGCTCGAAGTCGAGGGTGCCCGGGAACGGCGTCAGGGTCACGAACTGCGCGAAGGTGATGTCGGCGCGGCGCGCGAGGTCGAGGGTGGCCTGGAAGGTGCTCGGGCGGTCGCTGGGCAGCCCGAAGATGAACGACCCGAGGACGTGCACGCCGTGGGCCTTGAACAGCTTCAGCCGCTCGACGAGCTCCTCGCCCGCGAGGTTGAAGTCCTTGTAGACGTCCTTGAGGCCGTCCGGGGTCACCGCCTCGACGCCGACGAGGGCGCCGTAGATGCGGGCGCGGCGCATGGCCTTCAGGAACTCGGGGTCCTCGGCCGCCTCCATCGTGATCTGGGTGTAGAACACGAGGTCCTTGGGCAGCTTCTCGAGCTGGGCCATCAGCTCGAAGCGCTCGTCGCGCAGGGCCTTGAGCTGCTCGTAGCGGGTCTTGTCCTCGCGCCGGTCGGCCATGCGGAGGTCTTCGAGGGTGACGGGATAGAAGTTGTCGTCGGCGAGGGCGATGAACCGGAACCCCATGCGCCGCAGCTCGACGACCTCCTCGACGACGGGGTTCACCGGCCGCTGGCGCGGCTTCTGCCCGTCGGTGCGCCACACCGAGCAGAACGAGCAGTGCTTGGGGCAGCCCCGCACCGTCTGGACCGACGCCCACATGTAGTCCTCGCGATTGAGCAGGTCCCAGCGGGCGGGCTTGAACCGGCCGGCGTCGACCTGGCCGGCGTCGTAGATGCGCTGGGGCTTGCCCCGGGCGCAGTCGTCGATGACGGTGCCCCAGGCGAGGTCGCCGTCGCCCTTGACCACCGCGTGGGCGCCCCCGCGCTCGTGCGCCTCTTCCGGATAGAGCGTCGCGTGGATGCCGCCGTACACGACCCACGCCCCGCGCTCGCGCGCCCGCTTGCCGAGGGCGTAGCCGACCAGCGCGTTGCCGGTGTGGATGCCGACGCCGACGACGTCGCCGGGCTCGATCCGGCTGTCGTCGAACGGCTCGAGGCACTCGTCGACCACGATCGGATCGCCCCACTTGCGGGGGGTCGCGGCCGCGAGCACGTACAGCCAGCGCGGGGTGATGACGGATACGCCGAACGAGAAGTGGCTGGGGTTGACGATGAATACGCGCACGGGTCCCTTCCTGGGTCCTGCCCGCCCTCGACGCCCCGCGCCGATCGAGGCCTGCCGCCGCGCCTCCCCCGCGGCGGTCTGAGCCGGCAGGCGTCCCGCCGGCCGCGGCGGCCGGACATCCCGCCTCCCCGAACAGCCCGGCGTCCGGGCGGACGAGCGAGTCCGACACGCACCGAACCCCTGGAATTGTAGACTGCCGATCCGGCCGCCGGCAACCGTCGGGTCGTGCTCGGGCGCACGACAGGCAGGAGACGCGGCCGGACAGGCAGCACACCCGCGCCGACGACGCCGCGGCGATGGCGCAGCCCCGGGCGCAGGCTACGCCGACAGGTATCGCGCGCCGGGCCGTTCGGTCCACCTGACCGGCATCGAGATCTGCGCAGGACGGCGCGAAATGACCGCGTTCGACGTGGAGCCGGCCTGACCGCCCGCGGCGAAAGCCCCCGCTGCATTCGAGCGGCGATGCATCCCGCCTGCGCCCGGCTGCGTTGTTCGTCGGTTACGGATGCCCCGATATGCGCCCTCCTCACCGCCTTGTCAGGCGGGCGCCTCGGCGATCCGCCGGCGCCCTCCGGGCGCGATGCAACGCGGGGCCTTCACCTCGGGCGGCTGAACCGAGGGGGGCACGCGCGCCGGGCGTTATGATGCCACCATGGAGAGGCGCAGGCTCCACGTGGGCATCCAGACGTTCCGCCAGCTCCGGGAAGAGGGCTACTACTACGTCGACAAGACCGGCTACGCCCGCCGTCTCGCGGACGCCCCCGGCAAGCACTACTTCCTGTCGCGCCCGCGGCGCTTCGGCAAGAGCCTGTTCCTGGACACCCTGAAGGCCCTGTACGAGGGCGCCGAGGAGCTGTTCCGGGGCCTCGCCGTCCACGACGGGTGGGACTGGTCGAAGCGCCACCCGGTGGTGCGGCTGGACTTCGCCGGCGGCAACTACAAGCGGCCGGGCGAGCTGCTGGCCCGCGCGGCCGAGCAACTGGAGGACATCGAACGCGACACGGGGGCGCCCGTCTCGGAGAGCGCCACCGCGCCGGGGCGCTTCGCCCGGCTGCTGGCGGCTCTGCACCGCCGCGAGGGCCGGCGCGTGGTCGTGCTGGTCGACGAGTACGACAAGCCGATCCTCGACGCCCTCGACGAGCCGGCGCAGGCGAGGGCCAACCGGGACGACCTGCGCGGGCTGTACGGCGCGCTCAAGACGTGCGACGAGCACATCGAGTTGACGCTGGTCGCCGGCGTCAGCAAGTTCTCGAAGACGAGCCTCTTCTCGGGCCTCAATCAGCTCGTCGACCTCACCCTCGACCCGCGCTACGCCGCCGTCTGCGGCTACACCGACGCGGACCTCGACACCGTCTTCGCGCCCGAGCTCCCCGGCCTCGACCGCGACCGTATCCGCGCGTGGTACAACGGCTACGACTGGCTCGGCGGCGACAGGGTCTACAACCCGTTCGCCCTGCTCAAGCTGTTCGACAGCCGCCGGTTCAAGGCCCACTGGTTCGAGACCGGCACGCCGCGGTTCCTCATCGACACCCTGCTGCGGCGGAACTTCCCGGCCCCGAACCTCGAGGGCATCCACGCCGACGACGAGCTGCTGTCGGCGTTAGACGTCGACACCGTCGCCCCCGCCCCCGAGGCGCTCCTGTTCCAGACCGGCTACCTGACGATCGTCGAAGAGCAGGAGGATGCGGACGGTCTTCCGTCGTACCGGCTGGGCTACCCGAACCTGGAGGTGCGGCGGAGCCTGAACGGCAGCCTGCTCGACACGCTGGCGCCGCGCTGGCGGGCGGCGGGCAACGGCGCCGCGCTGCGCCGCGTGCTGGCGGCGGAGGACTGGACGGGGCTTGAGGCGCTCTTGCGGAGGCTGCTGGCGGGCATCCCCCACGATTGGCACCGCCGGAACGAGATCGCCCGGTACGAGGGGTACTGGTCGAGCGTGTTCTACGCCTTCTTTCAGGCGTCGGTGGACGGCGTGGCGGTGGAGGACGCCACCAGCCGCGGGCGTCTCGACCTGGCGGTGAGGCTGGACGGGAACGCGTACCTGTTCGAGTTCAAGGTGGCGGAGCGCTCGGGCAGTCGCCGCCGGCCTCGGCCCGAGGACGCCGGGGACAACCTTCCGTGGACGGATGCGGACCTCGAAACAGGCAGCCGCCCCCGCCCCGATCGCGGCGCGCCACCGCGGGCGGACGCCGACGCGGGCGGGGACCCTGCGGCGGCGCTCCCGGGCCCCCGGCGGGACCAGTCGGAGCAGACCGCGGCGCTGTCGCAGTTGAAGGCCCGCCGCTACGCGGACAAGTACCGCGCGCCGGACTGCGCGGTCCATCTGATCGGCGTGGAGATCAGCGCCGAGGAGCGCGACATCGCGTCGTTCGAGGTGGAGGCGGCCTGAGAGGGGCCCGCGGCCGCGTTCGGCGGGGTGGACCGGCGCCGCTCGAGCTCGACGCCGCCCCGGCCCGGGCATCCGGCGGGAGATCCGGTCCGGGTCGTCGCGGCGGCGGCTCGACGGGTGACGGCGGTCCTCGTCACGACGCCGCAGCCAGCCGGGCCCCTCACGGGTGGGGCTCCACGGTGACGGCGGCCTCGGCACGCCACCGGCCAGCCGGCCGGGCCCTCACGGCGCGGGCTCGACGGTGACCGCGACCCGGTTCGCCCCCTCGAGCTCGCCGTCGCCGGCCCACAGCTCGAGCTCGTAGCGCCCCGGGGCGTCGAACGAGGCCAGCGTGCGCGGCTCGGCCGGCGCGCTGAACGTCACGGCGCCGGGGCCGCTCAGCATCCGCCAGCGGGCGACCAGCGCCCCCTCGCGGGGCAGCCCCTCGTCGCGGACGCTGCCGAACAGCTTCAGCTCCTCCCCGACCGCCGCCGACACCTCGGGCGGGGCGCCCCCGGGACCGTTCCGCAGCCCGAGGAACCGAACCGTGGGCGACCGGTTGAGGCAGACGCCGCGGGGCGCCTCGGCCGGCTCGACGTCGCGCATCAGGCGGCCCATCGAGCGCTCCTCGAGCTCCCAGTTGTACTGCAGCATGTCCTCGCTGGTGCCGGTGGTGACGCCGGCATGGTCGAGCGTCCACCGCAGGCCGCCCGCGAAGTCGGGGCCGAAGACCATCACGCACTGGAACCGGTGGTGCCCGGGCAGGAACGTCGTCGCCTGCCCGCGGTCGGCGGCGTCCGGCTCGAACCGGTTCCGCGGGCCGGGGGGCACCGTGACCGGCTCGAAGTTGTGGCTGAAGTAGGCGAACGCCACCACGTACAGCCCGTCCTCGGTGACGGTGAACCCGTCGTACACGGGGTACACCGGCTCGTTCTGCGCGAGCGCGGCGGACGCCCCCGGGCCGGCGGCCACCGCCGCCCCCAGCACGAGGGCGGCAACCGGGCCGGACCATCGACACGTGCCACGAACCGTCATGTCGTTCATTCTCCCCGTTTCTCCACACCGGCCTCGCTGCCTCGCCCTGCGCCGCAGGGTCGGTCCGGCACATCGCCGGCCCGGTTGCGCTCGAGCGGCGCACCGATTGAACCATTTACCACGTCGCCGCAACCCGCGACAAGCACCGGGGTGCACGTCAAGAAAGTGAGACGCGGCCCGCAAACCGTACTGCTGAGGCCGGGACGGCGCGTTCCGGAGGGATTCGCAGCCGAGAACACCGAGAATCGGGAGCCTGACAGCCAGGGTGGCAGCCATCTCACGAATTTCACGTGCACCCGAGCACCGGCGGCCGAGTGGACGACGGATCCGTGAGACGACGGCCCCGGGCCCCGCCAGGCTGGCAGCTTCGGTGGTTCTCGGCGGCGTCTCGCTTCCTCGAGGCGCACGCCGACCGGGACACGATCCGGCCGGTCTCGGCCGGCGCACGGTGGATTTCGGCGTTGCAGTCCACTAGACTGGACCGACATCGGCTCCGTTGCACCCTTGCTGGAGGTCAACACCATGCGCGTCGCCTCGATCCGCGTCGCCCTTGCCGCCGCCTTCGCCCTCGCGGCCGGTGCGTTCGGCCCGAACGCCGCC
Organism: Vicinamibacteria bacterium; assembly: GCA_022821235.1. Classification (GTDB taxonomy): domain Bacteria; phylum Acidobacteriota; class Vicinamibacteria; order Vicinamibacterales; family UBA8438; genus JAJEEA01. The sequence goes on along the minus strand of JAJEEA010000482.1, from coordinate 43,531 downwards.
GCCGCGGGCCAGGCCGAGGACGGCGCCACCTTCACCCGCGACGTGCTGCCCCTGCTGCAGCGGTCGTGCCAGAAGTGCCACAGGCCGGGCACCGGCGCCCCGATGTCGCTGCTGACCTACGAGGAGACGCGCCCCTGGGCGCGGGCCATCCGCGACCGCGTGGTCGCCCGGCAGATGCCGCCGTGGCACATCGACCGCGGCATCGGCGAGTACGTCGCCGACCCGTCGCTGAGCGACGCCGAGATCGCCACCGTGGTCGAGTGGGTCGCGGCCGGCGCCCCGCGGGGCAACCCCGCCGACGCGCCCCCGCCCCTCGAGTTCGCGGCCCTCGACGAGTGGACCTACGGCGAGCCCGACCTCATCGTCCAGATGGAGAAGGGCTTCGAGATTCCCGCCGAGGGCCCCGACTTCTACCCGTCCGAGATCGTCGACCCGGGGCTGACCGAGGATCGCTACGTGAAGTGGGTGCAGATCATCCCCGAGGCGTACTGCTGCGTGCACCACTCGCACGTCTACGTCAGCGTGCCCGAGACGGTCGAGGACCGCGAGGAGTTCCGGCTCGGCATGGGGTCGAACACCCGCGAGATCGACCTCATCGAGTACGCCATGGGCAGCACCGGCCAGTACTATCCCGACGGCACGGGGCGGAAGCTGCCGGCGGGGGGGCTGTTCCGGTTCGCCCCGCACTACCACCCGTGGGGCGAGGAGACCATCGACCGCCAGAAGGTCGGCGTGAAGTTCTACCCCAAGGGGCAGGTGCCCGAGCTGATCGTCACCGCCCACCGCATCCGCACCGGCATCGGCCACGACTGGCGGCTGAACCGCGAGGCGGTCGAGGACCGGCTGCTCGCGGCCGGCCACGACCTCCCCCTGCACGCGGACCGGATGCCGACGGGGCTCCTCATCGACGACAACACCCTGAACGGGGTCGCCCTGCTGAGCATTCCGCCCAACACGGTGGCGCGCCACGAGCGGTTCTGGCCGCTGCCGCAGGCGGCGCTGATCCTGAGTTTCCAGCCCCACATGCACTTCCGGGGCAGCCGGATGCTGCTCGAGGCGATTCACCTCGACGGCCGCCGCGAGGTGCTGACCGACGTCGTCAACTACGAGCAGACGTGGCAGATCGTCTACGCCTACGAGACGCCGCACGTGTTCCCGAAGGGCACGATCCTGCACACGGTGTCGTGGCACGACAACACCGCCAACAACCGGCACAACCCCGACCCCTCGGGCTGGGTCGGCTGGGGCTCGCGCACCATGGACGAGATGGGCCACGGCTGGACCGACGTCGCGTTCATGACCGACGAGCAGTACGAGCGGTACCTGGCCGGCGAGACCCTGCAGCGCATCGAGACCGACGACGGCGAGTAGGAGGCTGAGCCGCGGGACGACGCGAGCTCCCGGAGCGCTGCGGGGCGGGCAGTGACCGCACCTCGCCGGCGAGACCCTGCAGCGCATCGAGACCGACGACGACGAGTTGGCGGGCTGCGCCGCGGAACGGCGCGAACTCCCGGAGCGTTGTCGGGCGGGCAGCGACCGCGGGCTCCGGGCCGTGGGGCGCCCGCCCCCCGGTTCCCGGAGCGAGCGCCCCACCCCACGCGGGACGTCCGGGACACGCCGTCTGCCCGGAATCTGCGCCGCCCAGGCGGCGCCGGTCCTGCAGGGTGGTCCGGGCGCAAGAGCTCTCGCGCCGGGCGTGTTCTTCCGTCGGCGCACGGTGCCACGGCAGCGACTTCCGCGCTATCATCCGAAGAATCCGGGAACCGACCCCAGCGATGGGCCGCCGCATACTCGTCGCCGTCTCCTGTCTTGCGGGTGGACTCCTGATCCCGCCCGCGCCGGCCGCCCAGCGCCACCGGGGGCTGACCGCGGTGGCCGGCATCGAGGTCGGCCACCACACCCTCGCCGCGCGCCCCACCGGCTGCACCGTGGTGCTGACCCGGGCCGGCGCCGTAGCCGGCGTCGACGTGCGGGGCGGCGCGCCGGGGACGCGCGAGACCGACCTGCTCGACCCCGCCAGGACCGTCCAACAGGTACACGCGATCGTCCTCGCGGGCGGCAGCGCGTTCGGGCTGGACGCGGCCGCCGGGGTGGTCCGGTACCTGTCGGAGCGGAGCATCGGGTTCGAGACCCGCGTCGCCAGGGTGCCCATCGTGCCGGCCGCGATCCTCTTCGACCTCGGCGTCGGCGACCCCGCGATCCGGCCGACCGCCGACTGCGGCTATCGCGCCGCCGCCGCCGCCACCGCGGGCCCGGTGGCGGAGGGCAACGTCGGGGCGGGGGCGGGGGCGACGGTCGGCAAGCTCGGCGGCGCGGGCCGGGCGATGAAGGGCGGCATCGGCTCTGCCGCCATCACCGGGCCCGGCGGGCTCGCGGTGGCGGCGCTGGCCGCCGTCAACGCGGTCGGCGACGTCGTCGACCCCGCCACCGGCCGGGTGGTGGCGGGCGTGCGCACCCCCGACGGCGCCCGCCTCGCCGACGCGCGCACCCTGCTGCGGACGGGGTCGGGCCGCGCCGGGCGACCCCGCGAGAACACCACCCTGGGGATCGTCGCCACGAACGCCGCCCTCACCCAGGCCGAGGCGACCACCGTGGCCCGGATGGCCCACGACGGCCTCGCCCGGGCCATCGTCCCCGCGCACACGCCCAGCGACGGCGACGCGATATTCGCCCTGGCGACCGGCCGGCACGACGAGCCGGCGGGGGTGGGGACGGTGGGCGCCCTCGCGGCCGAGGCGATGGCCGAGGCCATCGTGCGGGCGGCGCGCGCCGCCGCCGGCATCCCCGGCTACCCCGCCGCGCGGGATCTCGCGGCCCGGCCGTAGGACAGTGATGGACACGAGGTTGCCAACTGCACCCCGGGTGCAGCCAGTTTGGCGGTGCCTGTATTGGGCGCGTAGCAAGGCAATTTGCCGTCACTGTCCGTAGTGTCCCGCGTACCGGTAGTTCACGAGCATGGTCCGGAGCGCCCTTCACCGCAGGCTCGCGGGCATCACCATGCGAAGTGCCGCGCACGCCACCGGCAGTGAAGACGGCCGCCTCGGCAGAAGGCCGCGTGCCGCCACCGCCGGGCGGGGCGCCGGCCTGACAGGGCGTCATCCGTGAACCTCCACCTCGCCGTCATCCTCGCCTACGCCGGACTGCTCATGGCGGTGGGGCTGTGGCACGGCCGGCGGGTCGCGGGGCCGGGCGACTTCTTCGTCGCGGGCCGACGCCTCGGGCCCGGGCTGCTCTTCGCCACCCTGCTCGCGGCCAACATCGGGGCCGGCTCGACGATGGGGGCGGCGGCGCTCGGCTACCGCGACGGCCTCAGCGCGTGGTGGTGGGTGGGCTCGGCCGGCATCGGCTCCCTCTTCCTGGCGTTCTGGGTCGGCCCCCGCCTGCGGCGCCTCGCCGAGGCCCACGACCTGCACACCGTCGGCGACTTCCTCGAGCACCGCTACGGGCGGGAGGTCCGCGCCCTCATCGCGGCCCTCCTGTGGGTGGCCACCCTCGCCATCCTCGCGGGTCAGATCATCGCGATGGGCGCGGTGCTCCACGCCGTGAGCGGGCTCGATCCGTGGGTCGGCTCGCTCGTCGGCGGAGCCGCGGTGACCGTCTACTTCACGGCCGGGGGGCTGCTGACCTCGGTCCGCGTCAACGCCGTCCAGCTCGTGGTGCTGCTGGCCGGCTTCCTCGTCGTCAGCCCCCTCGTCCTCACGGCGGTCGGCGGGCTGTCGCAGGTCGTCGCCGAGACCGGCGAGATCGACGGCTACTGGAACCCGTGGCGGAGCGGCGGCTCGGGCTGGTTCCTGCTCTTCATGATCGGCCCCTCGTTCATCGTCTCGCCGGGCATCCTGCAGCGAGTCTACGCGGCCCGCGACGACCGCGCGGTGCGGCTGGGAGTGGGGCTGAACGCCGCCGCCCTGCTCGCGTTCGCGGCGGCGCCGGCCCTGCTCGGCATGATGGCGCGCACCGTCGCCCCGGACCTGGACGACCACAACCTCGCCCTGCCCACGGTGCTCATCGAGACCCTGCCGCCGCTCGTCGGCGCCCTCGGGCTCGCCGCCGTCTTCTCGGCGGAGCTCAGCTCGGCCGACGCCATCCTGTTCATGCTCGCCACGTCGCTGTCCCGCGACCTCTACGCGCGGTTCCTGAACCCGGGGGCGGACGGCGCGCGGCTGCTGCGGGTCGCCCGCGGCGCGGCGGTGGCGGGCGGGGCGGGGGCCACCGCCCTCGCCATCGCGCTGAGCTCGATCATCGCGGCCCTCAGCATCTTCTACACGGTGCTGACGGTGACCCTGTTCGTGCCGGTCATCGTGGGGCTCTACGTCGGCCGGGTGCGGACGCCCGAGGTGTTCGCCTCCATCGCGGCCGGGGTCGCGGTGTTCGCGGCGGTCCGGCTCGCGGCCGGCGAAGGCGGCATCGCGGGGCTGAGCCCGGCGATGCTCGGCCTCGGGGCGGCGCTGGCCGCGACCGCCCTGGTGATGGCGGTGCGCCGGCCGGCGGCGGGAAGCTCACGGGAGAGCTGATCGCCGGGGCGCCTGACGAACCACGGCGGCGGGTCACGGAAGGGCTGATTGCCGGGGGCGCCTGACGTGCCGCGGCGCCGGCCCGACGGTGAGCGCGGCGCCGACCAGCACGACGACCGACCCCGGACCGCGCCCTGATCGCGCGTGGCGGAGAGCTACCGGACTCCCGCGGGATCGGAGACCGGACTCCCGCCGGATCGGAGACCGGACTCCCCGCGGGATCGGAGACGCGGGCGGCTGGCGAGGGGCCGCCGTCGAGCCGGCCGCAGTATCATCCCCCGAGCCTCCGGTCCCGACTCCTGTACGACGGGCGCGGCGCATCAGCCGGCGGAGCACTCGAAGCGAAGGCGTCGACCATGTCCAACCCCAACGCACCGACCAGCGACTACCGGGCGCTCCTGATCCTCGCGGGCGCCACCGTCCTCATGGCCGTCGTCCACCTGCTGCCCGTGCCCGCCCCCCTCGATCGGGCGGGCGAGCTGATCCCGCTGACCGCCGAGGGCAAGACCTGCCTGGCGATACTGCTCTTCGCGGTCACGCTGTGGGTCGGCGAGGCGATGCCGTTCGCGGTCACCTCGCTGCTCGTGGTGATACTGATCGCGGCCTTCGGCATCACCGACTTCGCGACGGCGGTGAACGCCGGGTTCGGCAACCCCCTGATCGTGTTCTTCATCGGGGTGCTGTTCCTCTCGACCGGGTTCACGTTCTCGGGGCTCGGCACCCGCATGGTGCTGCACGTGCTGCTGCGGGCGGGCACCCGGGCCGACCGCGTGTTGCTGGGCTTCCTCATCGTGGGCGCGCTGCTCTCGATGTGGATCACGGACATGGCCGTCGCCGCCGTCATGCTGCCCCTCGGGGTCGGGGTGCTGAAGGACGCCGGCCTCAAGCCGCTCCAGAGCAACTACGGCCGGGCCCTGATGATCTCGTGCGCCTACGGGCCCCTCATCGGCGGAATCGGCACCCCCGCCGGCACCGCCGCCAACGTGCTCGCCCTCAGCTACCTGGAGGAGATCTCCGGCGTGACCGTCTCGTTCGGGCAGTGGATGGTGCTCGGGGTCCCCGCCGCCATCCTGATGATCCCGGTGGGCTGGTGGCTGCTCCTCCGCATCTTCCCCCCGGAGATCGAGACCCTGCCCTACGGCGAGGGCGAGATCGAGGCCAAGCTCGAGGCCCTCGGCCCCCTGAAGCCGGTCGAGCGCAAGACCCTCGTCATCTTCGCGCTCACCATCACCGCGTGGCTCGTCACCCCGTGGCTCGCCGACCTGACCGGCGGCCTCGTCGACCCGCCGGTGCAGGCGGTGGCCCTCGCCGGGGGCCTGACCCTGTTCCTCCCCATGATCCGGGTCATGTCGTGGAAGGAGGCCCAGGCCAACATGGACTGGGGCGGGGTGATGCTCATCGTCGCCGGCCTGTCGCTCGGCCTGATGGTGTTCGAGACCGGCGCCGCCCGCTGGCTCGCCCAGCTCCTGCTCGGCAACCTCATCCTCATCCCGCCGGTGCTGCGCCCCTTCGTCATCGTCCTCGCGGTGGCGGCGCTCCACCTGCTGTTCTCCAGCAACACCGTGACCGGCTCGCTCATCATGCCGATCCTGCTCGCCCTCGCCCTCGACCTCGGCCTCGACGCCTGGACCATCGCCGCCCCCGCCGCCTTCACCTCGACGCTGGCGTTCATCCTCGTCACCGAGAGCCCGACCAACGTGCTGCCGTACTCGGCCGGCTACTTCTCCATCCGCGACATGGCCAAGGTGGGCATCTGGATGACGCTCGGAGCGGCAGTGTGCGTGACGGTGGCGATCACCGTGGTGGGGCTGTTGGGCGGCTGACCGGAGTTCCTCGTCTCTCCCCCACCCCATGCGCCCCACAACCATTCACCGCGCTCTCTGCGCCTTCGCGTAGAACTCCTCACTCCTCACCCCCGTCACGTCCGCAATCGCCGCTCGCGCCGCCGATCTCACCTGCGCTATATACTCCGAAAACGCGAAAACCCGCACGTTATAGCTGTATGATGTGTATGCTTGTGTCCACTTGTCCACCGGAAACACGTGTCGAATCCCAATATTGCTGTCGTCGTCCGCCCCGCTCGCAACTTCATCAATATCCGTGAATTTTGGCGCCCTTGGAACGTCCAGCCACACTCCAGCTGCATCGAGTGCCGTCTCCACTGTGGAACCGAGTGCCTCACAACCTCCCCGGATCAGTGCCTCGCCCATCAAGGTTTCGATCCTACGTACCAGTTCATCGCGCTTGTGACGATTCTGCAGGTCCGCCAACAGATCATTGATCGGCGCCCGATCACCATGAGTGGCCATGCTGGAGTTAATGCGCATCACTTCGCGTGGAGCAAGCCTGTTTACAATCCGATATGCGTCCCGTTTCACCGCGTGATCGGAGGATTGCAGGAAGCACCCTCGCAAAGACGAGTCCGACAACTCCATGTACCGGCGGAGAATCGCGAGCTCACTCAATCTACCGTCTTTCATCCACTTCCTCTGGACTCGCTCCAGCATCCGCTCAAACAACCCTTCAGTAGCCCTCACCTTAGTATGGTGGTACAAATAACTGAACAGCATCATCTTGCAGATAACAATCTGCTCAATTACGTTCAACGCAGACGCCGGAAGGCGCAATCGATACGCCTCATAGCAGCTGTATCCCCGGCCGTTCGACGCCTCCCGTCTTTCAGCCTTGCCTTCACCAACCGCATCGTATAGTCTACGCAGCTTCTCTTCACCGTCTGCCAATTCAGACCGATTCAGGCGCACTGCGTGCAAGTACCGGTCCAGATCGTATCGCAGCGGCAATCCCGCTGCCACCGCATCCCGCAGAAGATAGTCAAGCTTGTCAGCGTCAAAGGCCGATGACACTATATCCCCAAGGAACTGGAGGAACGGATGCCAAGTCCGACCAATGATCATCAACGAGACATGATCAAAATCCACCTCATCCACATACTCATCCTCGCCCGTCGAATCCATCACTTTGCGTCGTCCGCGCTCCACCAGTGATCTCAAGGCGTTCGTCCGCGCCAGACAGAACGAAATAACCTCTCCGGCGCCCTTCTCCTTCCCTGCAATATCCGTAAGTTCCGCGGATGCGTCCCTCAGCAACGGCAAGCGAGAGTATACCTTTTCGGACGCGTGACTGAATAAACTGTGACCCGCATCGTGCAGGAGCGCCGCCAAGCGTAGTTCTTGCCTCAGTCGCCCGATGCAAGCTTCGTACGATCGTCCGCCATATAAGCTAGGAAGAAAGGTCTTGAGTTCGCCGGAACTATTTGCGACACACGCATCGAAGGTCCTTGATGCCAATGTCAGAACACCGAGCGAATGCTCAAATCGCTTATGGTGCGCACATGGATAAACTTCAAAAGCCAAACCCACCTGGCGAATATCTTTGAGACGTTGCATGATCGGCGAATCGATCAACAAGCACTCCATCCACGTGAATTTGTTGGTCCCCCACAGATTATCATGGATGACCTTGTGACCCTTCAGGTCCAGAACCGGATGAGATGCACCTTGGCCAAAAAAGTCGCTATGTGCATCGCTGAGGTGCTGGTCAAAACCCTGTACTATTTCGTGCAACTTCCTGTAAACACCCAACCCTAACCCACCAGCCATTTCACTAAACCCTAGCAGGAAACTCGGCCTTCGCTTGCTCAAGCGCCCACTCGTGGAAGGCAGTTTGCCGAGAAGGTCGCCAGCGCTCGGCGACATCGGTGCCGATTTGGATGGCCTCATAGGTAGGGTTATGGGCAGTCACGGCTGCACTCCAATGGAGCGCATGCAAGAACTCCGAGAGTTCTTGGCACTTAGGCGCCGGACCGTCCCAGTCAAATACGAGGTTGTCAAGGAAGGCCGGGCGATCTTCGATGCCCTTCGCCTGCTTAAGCTGCAAGAAGAGATGATGCCAGGGCGTCTCATCCTTCAGGGGGAGTTGCAGATCGGCATCTGCCATCAGGACTGCAAGTTCTTTCATAAAGTCACCAAGTGTGCCCATTGGATCTCCTTTCCTGCTTAACTGGAGCTGCCCGTGGTCAAGCGCGCCCCATCAGTTAGGGGGTTTCCGAGATTGGTCCCGCGCCTACGTGGCGTAGTGAGCGACTGAGGATCCCGACCAAGGCCTCGTCCATGGCATTGCACGAAGCGCTGCCGCAAACCATCGAGGGCATCGCGCGTGCAACGGCCGTATGGAGTCTGTGACGGTTCGCCGATGCCAGTCTCCTCTAAACGCGCACGGTTTTCAGCATCACCGCACAGGGCGCAAACGCCGGCGACACCGAGACCGAGCAGGTCGAAGCAGTGCTGCAGATCGGTACGGGTGCCGCCGCAGTCGTCGGCGATCAGGCCCATTGGATGAACGCCGCTGCGGTCGGGACGGCGGAACGGCGGCTTCGCAGCTACGTCTCGCAAACTGCTTGTGCGCGGTGGCGCCGGGTCGGGAAACCGGCGGCGCGCGCCACTCAACATGCGAATTGTCGGTGAATTCGGAAGTGCGGTGAACTGCCCCGGCGGCGCGGGCGCGACGAACGCAGCCAACGTCCCGCAAATGCTCAGGAGGCGAATCGCCGACTCGGGCTGCGCGCCCAGATCTTGGCCTCCCAAAATCACTTGAGTCCCGCTGCGCGGGAGTATAGCTCAAGAGCGGTCTTTTTCAAGGCCTCTCCGTTCTGCCTGAAGATCGGCCTCGGGGCGGGTCGTACTGGCTTCTGCCGGGGAATCCGGCGCACCGCAGTGTGAGGCTACCGTCGATGCTCTCCTGCATCCTGGCCAGAGCTCCGTTAGCGATTCAACGAGCTATGCCCTTAGCGGTTTCGACGTGGCTTGCGCGAAGATGTTCGCGAAACCTCAAGACCTACCCGCTGTTGCGGGTCTGCTATGAACGCGCTAATAAAAGTTGACACCACGAACAGAAAGTCACACAAGGACTATACGAGTGCTGGAGCGATTGGGGTTGGTACTCCCGCTTGTGCCGCCGACGTCCTGCCTCACCCCGCGCAAACCCGGGGCGCCTCGTAGTCCAGCCCGAGCAGGCGGAAGTAGTTCTCGCCGAGGGCGATGTTGCGGAATGCCTCGTCGTCGAGATGGCCGAGGATGCGGCTGTTGATCTCGAGCTCCTCGCGGTAGACGTCGAAGTCCTTGTCGCGCGACGCGAGGAAGTCGGTGCCGGGGAGAATGCGCTCCGAGTGGGCGTTCAGGAACGGCACGTAGGCGGCCCGGCCCTCCGGCGTCGAGAAGTACGCGTCGTCGAGGACCCGCCACGTGATGTCGAGCATCAGCCTGGGGTAGCGCTCGAGCATCGACGCCATCAGCTCGGCGTGCCGCGCCGGGTCCATGGTGGTCAGCTCGCGCGACAGCCCCATGTGGACCCAGACGATGGGGTTGTCCGGATAGGTGTTCAGCACCTGCTCCATCAGCGGCAGGTAGAGGGTCGGCTCGTCGTCGCTGCCGAGGTCCGAGTGGATGGCGATGGGAATGCCGCGCTCGCGCAGCACCGCCATGAAGCCGGCCCAGCCGTCGATGGCCTCGGCCGACACCGGCCCCCGCCCGTTGGCGAAGACCGCCTGCTTGACGAGGTTGACCTCGCCCATCCATCGGAAGAGGCCGGGGTACTCGTCGTCGAGCAGCGCCATGCCGTCGAGGACCGAGTCGGGGTCCGCGAGGTCCGGGAAGGTCATGGCCAGCGTCAGGTGGAGGCCCTCGGGCGTCTTCACCACCGCGTTGGCGGCGTTGACGAAGTCGTTCCTCAGGGTCGGCGCCAGCGGCGTGCCGGGGCAGTCGAGGTAGTAGGTGCACGGGGACGACGCGGGCAGCATCTGGCCGATGCCGTAGACGTTGGCGAACAGGACGCCGGTCGCCTCGAGGTACTGCACGATCTCCTCGAACGGGACGGCGGGCCCGCCGAAGGGCCGGAAATGGATGTGGCTGTCGACGACCGTGGTCTGCGGCTGCACCGACCGGTCGTAGCAGGCCGCGCCGTCGCCGCGGAAGGCGTCCAGGGTCAACGGGGCCGCCGCCGCAACGGGCTGAGCCAAGGCGGCCGTTGGCGGCGCGACCCACGCCAGGATCAGGCCGGCCATGACCGCACCGACACCCACGAGCCACCCTCTTTCGCTCTTCATGCGGGACAGGGTACCACGTGACATGTCCACCCCGGAGCTTGTAGCACCCGAGACAGATGGTCGCGGTCAGGGATGGTCCTGTCGCTCATCGGCAGGCTGGACGAGAAGGTCGGTGAAGGCCCGGATGGCATCCGACACGGCGGGCGCGGGCAGGGTCCCGTTGACGCGCCGACGCTCGATGCCGGGCTGAACAGGGGCAGAGACGGCCGCGAATCGGATGAACCCGGAGGGCAGGAACTTCAGGGCGAGCATCCCGTCCTCGGGAACACGCCACTCCGCCTGGATGAAGCCCTCCGGGCCGACGCCGAGGCGCGGGATCGGCAAACGGGGCTCGTTCAGGAGGAACGACGCCAGTCCCCGCAGCGACTCGATGGGGATGCGGGGTTCTTCGGGGTCCTCGTCGACGAGTCGATGCAGGTGAACGAGCCGGGCAGCGATCGCGCCGTGGCCCGATTGCTCCAGAGCGGTTGCGACGTCCCGATGGTCGCCCGCATGCTCGACGAGCGCCGCCGATGGTGATGTGCTTCGGCTGCCAGGGGCCGGTCGAATCTCCGCGACGGGGACGCTGCGCCGACACAGCAGCACCGTCTCGCCATGCTCGACCGATTCGAGACAATCGGCGAGCCCGTCGTCGGCATCCGCCACGTCCACTCGAATCATGCCTTCGATCATACATAGCTCCGTTCCATCACGGGTCCGGACCGTGCGTCGGCCCCGCCCCTTGCACCTCCGGGCGACCGCATCAGGCCCCCGCGCCGAGCTGGACCCGGTTCCGCCCGTTGGCCTTGGCCGCGTAGAGGGCCCGGTCGGCCCGTTCGACGAGCGAGGCCGGCGTGGTGTCGGCCCCGGACACGGCCACCCCGAAGCTGGCCGTGATGCGGAGGCCGGGCGGGCGCGGCGAGATCGAGTCGGGCCAGTAGTCCTGCACCCGCCGCCGGATGCGATCCGCGCTCTGGCACGCGCCGGCGGCGGCGGTGCGGGGCATCACGATGGCGAACTCGTCGCCGCCGAAGCGCGCGCAGAGGTCGCCGGCCCGCACCGACCCGTCGAAGATGGCGGCCAGCCCCTTCAGGACGGCGTCGCCGGCGGGGTGGCCGAGGGCGTCGTTCAGCGACTTGAACCGGTCGACGTCGATGGCCACGAGGGCCACCGGCTCGCGGTGCCGGCGGGCCCGGTCGAGCTCTTCGCGAAGCCGCGCGTCGAGACCGCCGCGGTTCAGGAGCCCGGTGAGGGGATCGACGGCCACCACCTGCTCGAGGCGGTTCTTGACCTTCTCCACCCGCTCGTAGGCGAGGGCAAGGGCGGCCGTCGCGGCCAACCCCTGCACCGCCGCCAGATCGGCCCCGTCGAACGGCTGCCCGCCGGCCCGGTCGGCCAGGGTGATGGCCCCGAGCGCCGAACCCCGGGCCACCAGCGGCACCGAGATGCACGAGCCGCCGCGAGAGGGAAACCACGGTTCCCCCGGCTCGGCGGCGGCCCCGGACTCGAGGTGGGGCCGGCGGGTCGCGAAGGTCCGCCCGGTGATGCCCGCGCCGGGCGCGATCACCGAGCCCGTGGCCGGCGCGGCGGGACCCCCGCGGGTCGCGGTCACCGTCAACCTCTCGCCGGCGTGGTCACCGACCGCGAGCACCGCCCGCCGTGCCGTCACCGCGCCCGCGATGGTGTCGACGATCAGTTGATGGAGGTCCCGGCGGCGGCTGGCCAGGGCATGGACGAAGCCGTCCACGTCGACGCCGCCCCGCTCGCGAGCCCCCCGGTCGACCGCCGATCCGCTCATGGCCTTCGTCGCTCCATGCGGTCATGGGAAGCAAGAGCCGTGCCCAAGAGCCGCGCGGTCCGGGGCTGGAGAGCGCCGCCGTCCACGAGCCGGAACGGCGAGTGCGCGTTCACAGGGGTTCGCCGCTTCGTGGCCTGCGGCGCAACCGACCGTTCCTGGAACAGCGCGCGGTCCTCGGCGTGGACTCCCGCGGCGCCGGCGCCCGAAGGCCCTGCCGGCGCCCGCACCGTCCTAGCTGGCGGCCGCTCCCGCCGTCGCCTGCCCGGCGCGAGCGCCCGGCGCATAGAACGGGCGGTCGCCCTGGATGGTGACCCGGTAGCCGTGGCGGACCTCCGGGTAGTAGTCCCAGACGGCGTGGTGCTGGGTGCAGCGGTTGTCCCAGAACGCGACCGAGTCGGCGTGCCAGCGGAACCGGCACTGGAGCTCGGGGGCCTAGCAGTGGCGCACGAGGAACGCGAGCAGGGCGTCGCTCTCGGCCCGCTTGAGCTCCTTGAACCCGGTGGTGAAACCCTCGTTGACGTAGAGGGCGGAACGGCCGGTCTCGGGATGGGTCCGCACCGCGGGGTGCTCGGCCGACGGGTAGACGCCGTCGCGCAGGTTGTCGCCCCCGTAGCGGCCGATGTAGTACTGCCGGCCCTCGTGCACCGCCGTCAGCTCCTCGAGCAGCCGCTGCATGCGGTCGGAGAGGGCCTCCCAGGCGGCGTACATGCTGGCGAACAGGGTGTCGCCGCCCGACGGCGGCGCCTGCTCGACCCGCAGGATGCTCCCCATCGGGGGATCGACGTCGCACGACACGTCGGAGTGCCACAGCTCGCCGGACACGAACTTCGAGTCGCCGTCGGCGTGCACGACCAGGATCTCCGGATGCTCGGCGTCCTTCGGCGCGGCGGGATGGACGTGCAGGTCCCCGAAGAGGCGGCCGAATGCCTTGTGCTGCGGCCAGGTCAGCTTCTGGTCACGGAAGAACACCACCAGGTGGTTCATCAGCGCGGTTCGGATGGCGGCAACGGCGTCGGGGGCGAGCGGCGCGCTCAGGTCGACCCCGGACACCTCGGCCCCGATGACCGGCGTCACCGGCTCGACCCGAATGTGATTCTCCAATGCAGACCTTCCGTCTTCCCGGGGCCCGGGCCCCGTCTCCGTTCCCCGACCCGCGGCTTCCGCAGCCCACGGCTTCCCGCAACGCGACTCCGACCGCCGCGGCTTTCCGACCGCCCGCGGCTTCCGATCGCCCGCGGCGGCAGTCCCGCGTCGAACGCGGTGCGGTCTCCCGACGCGGGGTCGCCCCATTCTCGACCGACCGCGGCTTCCGACGACCTGCGGCGGCAGCCCCGCGTCGAACGCGGCGCAGCCCCCCCGCCGCAGGGATGCCGTCATTTCGACGATCCGCGGCTTCCGACACCCCGCGGCTTCCCACCGCCCTCGGCGGCAGTCCCGCGAACGCGGTGCCGTCTCCTCACCGCCGGGCTGCCATCATTGTCGGCATACCGGCCGCCGGAGGCAAGCGGGACGGTCCGATCCGCTGCATCATGGCGGGTCTGCCGAGGTTCGCCGCATGCCGGCGCGCGGGCGGTGGTATTCTTGCCCCGTCCGGCGGCGGCTTCGCGGAGGTCGGCCCGGATACGGTGGGGTCTGTCCTCTTTTCTTCCGACCCCGGCGGGCGGCAGAGGTCGGCCCCGGGATACGGCGGGGCTCGTCCTGTTTTCTTCCGACCCCGGCGGGCGGCAAACGTGATATGTACGCGGTTCTACGGCGATCACGCGGCCGGCGGCGGCGTCGAGCCGCACCGGGGCCGCGCGCGCGTTCGTGACGCCGGAAGGGCGCTGCCACGCCCGACCCTGTCGTGACTCCGGCCCGGGACGACAGGGACAGACATCAAGGAGGCCTCCATGACGATCGTCCTGGCTCTCATGGCGCTGCTGGCGCAACCGCAGGCATCCGAGTCGACCCCGACCCTCGACTTCGAGTACTACAAGGCGAACGTGGAACCCATCTTCGTGGAGAGAAAGGCGGGCTTCACCCGCTGCGTGGTGTGCCACGCGGAGGGGGGCCGGGTCGGGTTCCTCGAGGAGATGGAGCGGGGCGCCGACGGCTGGACCGAGGAACAGTCGCGCATGAACTTCGAGAACCTCCAGCGGCTCGTCGTCCCCGGCAAGCCGCTCGAGAGCCGGCTGCTGATGCATCCCCTCGAGCGCGACGCGGGCGGCGACGAGTTCCACAACGGCGGACGGCAGTTCACGTCGCAGGAAGACCCCTGGTTCCAGACCCTCTCGGCCTGGGTGCTCGGGGAGACAGCTCAGTAGCAACCGACGGGAACGCGCTTTACAGAGAAGGAGTTCGAGCAATGGTCACGACACGCAGACTGGTGGTTCTGGCGGCGGTCGCCGCCCTCGTCATCCCGGTCGCGGCGGCGGCGCAGACGGTCCGGATCATCCAGACCAACAGCGCCGGCGACAACGTGCACGTCATCGATCCGCTCACCAACGAGGTGATCGGCGTGATCCACGGGATCGAGCGCGCCCACGGGGCGGCGCCGTCGCCCGACGGCAAGAAGCTCTACGTCGCCAACGAGTCCGACGACACCGTCGACATCGTCGACATGGAGACCCTGGAGGTCACGAAGCAGGTCGAGCTCATCGGCCGGCCCAACAACATCGCCATCACCCCGGACGGCCGCAAGGTCTACACCGCCATCGCCGAGTCGCCGGGGGCGCTGCAGGTGCTCGACACCGAGTCCGAGGAGATGACCGCCATCATCTCGGTGCACGGCGGGGTCCACAACACCTACGTGACGCCGGACGGCAAGTACGCCATCGCCGGCATGGTCGGCGGGCGCAACATCACCGTCGTGAGCACCGAGACCGACTTCCCGGTGTGGACGACCTACTCCGACCTCGGCATCCGCCCGATGACCTTCGAGGTCAACGAGGACGGGTCGACGAAGCACATCTACGCGCAGCTCTCGAACTTCAACGGCTTCGGCGTGCTCGACTTCGAGACCCGCAAGTGGGTCGACCGCGTCGAGTACCCCGAGCTGCCGAACAACGAGCGCACCCCGGGGCACGGCGGCAACACCGCCCACGGCATCGGCGTCACCCCCGACGGCAAGTACCTGGTCGCGAACAGCAGCCTGAACAGCAGCGTGTACGTCTACAGCCTGCCCGAGCGCGAGCTGGTGGGCGGCGTCCGCGTGGGCCACTCGCCGAACTGGGTCACCATCACCCCCGACAGCAAGTACGCGTACATCTCGATGTCGGGCGACAACAACGTCGCCGTCATCGACATCGCGACGGTCGAGCTGGTGACCAAGATCGAGACCGGCGGGCAGGTTCCCAAGCGGAACGCGACGCTGATCGTCGACGACGACTAGACTCGGCGAACGGGGCAGACGGGAGCCTCCGGGCTCCCGTCTGTCGCCGGAGACCGAACCATGCGTGCGCTTCTTCTCGCGACGGGCGTCGCGCTCGTCGTGACCGGCGGAATCTCGGCCGGCGGCCAGGCGGACGGCCTCTACACGTCGGCCCAGGCCGACGCGGGCGAGGGGCTGTACGACGACCAGTGCGTCTCGTGCCACGGCACCCTGAGCGCGTTCGTGCCCGAGATGGCCGCCCTGCTCGGCGACCACACGTTCAGGAACCGGTGGGAGGGCCGCTCCATCGGCGAGCTGTTCCAGTTGATCCAGGAGGAGATGCCGCAGGACGCCCCCGGCAGCCTGTCGAAGGACGAGACCGCGAGCCTCGTCGCCTTCATCCTCGCCGGCAACCGGTTCCCCGCCGGAGACACCGCGCTCTCGAACGACCTCGAGGCCTTGAACGACATCCCGTTCTCGCCCTGACCACCCTGACCGCCGGCGGCCGACCCTCCCGGGAACCCGTGGTGAAGTCCCGCGTGGCACCGCGCCCGGGGGGCGCCAACTGGAGTCGAGGCGCCCGAGGCCCAGGCTGCACGCCCAGACCATGATCTCGACCCGCTTCCGACCATGATCTCGACCCGCTTCACCGAAATCTTCGGCATCGAGCACCCCATCGTGCAGGGCGGCATGCAGAACGTCGGCGTCGCCGAGCTCGTCGCGGCCGTCGCCGACGCCGGCGCCCTCGGCTTCCTTACCGCGCTGACGCAGCCCTCGCCCGAGGCCCTGACGCGCGAGATCGCCCGCACCCGCGGCATGACCGACCGGCCGTTCGGGGTGAACCTGACGATTCTCCCGACCCTGAAGCCGATCCCCTACGAGGAGTACGCCCAGGCCGTCGTCGAGTCGGGCATCCGGATCGTGGAGACCGCCGGCAACAACCCGCAGCGGTTTCTGCCCGCGTTCAAGGCGGCCGGCATCAAGGTCGTCCACAAGTGCACGTCGGTGCGGCACGCCGTCAAGGCCGAGAAGATCGGCTGCGACGCCATCAGCATCGACGGCTTCGAGTGCGCGGGGCACCCCGGCGAGGACGACATCCCCGGACTCGTCCTCATCCCGTGCGCGGCCGACCGCGTCAGCATCCCGATGATCGCCTCGGGCGGCTTCGGCGACGCCCGCGGCCTCGTCGCCGCCCTCGCCCTCGGGGCCGACGGCATGAACATGGGCACCCGGTTCATGGCCACCCGCGAGGCCCCCATCCACGACAACATCAAGCAGGCCCTGGTCGCCGCCACCGAGCGCGACACCGCCCTCATCTTCCGCTCGCTGCGCAACACCGCGCGCGTCTTCCGCAACGCCGTCTCCGACGAGGTCAACGCCATCGAGGCCGGCGGCGACGCCACCATCGACGACATCAAGCACCTCGTCTCGGGCGAGCGCGGCAAGCAGGCCCTCGACACCGGCGACACCGACGCCGGCGTCTGGTCGGCGGGCATGGTGGCGGGACTCATCCACGACGTACCCACCTGCCGCGAGCTCGTGGACCGCATCATGCGCGAGGCGGTCGAGATCATCGACGCGCGCCTCGCCGGCATGCGGCCGGCGGTCCCGGCGTCTGCGCTCTGAACCTGAAGGAGCAATGCGGATTCTGCCTGTTGTTCTACTCGGCGGGCTGGTCGCATGCGGCGGCGGCGAGGGCGACCAACGGATCGTCGTCGTTGATACCGGTTTCGAGGTTGGCGGGAACGACGGCGAGGATTGGCCGTTCACCTTCGAGACTGCAACCGTCCGATGCGAGATCCTCACGTACCCGATTCCAGATTTCGGCCGCGATACCGGACGCCTGAAGCGGCCGCACGTGACGATCCGCGCTGACGGCGGAAGCACCTACGGATTGAACGGGGCCGCAATGGGACGCTGGCCGTCGTACGAAGATCTGATCCCCGAGCCGTGGCGCGACCCGACCGTCAGCGACGAGGCATTCGCCTTCAGGATGCGAGCGAATCGGTACACGGCTGATTGGCTGGATCGCGCGCTTTCCGAGTGCTTCGACCCAGCGACCGGCTTCGTCGGTCCCTGGCGCGCGTTCGAGGATTGAACGCCCCGACCAATGGCAAGTAGCGCCGGTCGTGTCGCCGCTTCCGCCGGCGGGCGGTGGAGCCGGCGCGCCCATGGTCATTGAGCGCAACACCAACCCGGGAGTAGCGGCATGATCGCTGGAGCCCGTCCCCTGCCAGTCCATCACCTCTCGATCCGCGTGCCCTGGCACGATGGAGGGTGGGCCGGAACCGTCTGTAACCGGCCTGCCGGCAACGTGGCCTGCCGGGTGCTTCCCCGGATTGCCGACGAGAAGGACGACGACGCTGAGACCAAGGCAGCCGGCAGATCGCTGGCAGACCTGCCAGAGAACCAGCTGCCGGCGTGCAAGGCGGAACGCGCGAGCTTCATGGCGCCGTTTCCGATTACGGTGACGAAACGGCATCCGTACGCCGAGCGCAACGCTGACTCGCACGGGCACTTCCTTCCGACGCCGTACACGATGCGGCCGTACGCCGCCGCCTGCGTACCCTTCCGTTGGATGCTGAAGGACGAAAGCGCGGCGATCATCGCCAAGTACGACTTGGCGTTTCAACCGGATCGTGAGCCTGACCTCGGATTCCGCAACAACTGGATCCAGGCTCGCGCCAATCAACTCGTCATGCTGGACACCTTCTTCGGCGCGGTTCGGCCGGAGGAGTCGTTGTGTTTCTTCTATGCGAAGGACACGCCTCTGTCAGCGGCCACCGGTCGGGTCATCGTCGGCGTGGGTCTGGTGCGGGCTGTCGATGACCACGTCGAATACCGGTACTCAACCCCGAGTCCGCCGCACCGGAGTGTCGTGTGGGAGCGGAATGTCGCGCACTCGATCCGGCCGGATTTCAAGGAAGGATTCCTGTTCCCGTTCCAGGAGTTGCTGGACCTTGCGAGCGACAGGGGCCTCGACCCCGAGCAGTTCCTCGCCCTCGCACCCGGCGAGGCGTTCTGGAGCTTCTCGTACGGATCAGAGCACGTGTCGCACGACCATGCGATTGCCACCGTGCTGAGTTGCGTCCGCGCACTGGAGCGGATCGAAACCGTCCTGCCCGGACGGTGGAAACGGGCAAGGGCATGGCTCGATCGGCAGCTCAACCGGTTGTGGCGTATGCGCGGTCCCTACCCCGGGTTCGGCTCCGCGCTCACTGCGTTCCTGGGTGACGGCGGCAACCTGGTCGCCTACGAGTTGGCCGAACAGTGCGCAACGGGGAGCAGCAACGGCAGCGTCGATCCCTGGCCGGCCTTCGAACGCGTCATGCAATCGCCGGGTACAGCAACCGGCTACGCGAAGGAGCTCATCGGAGAGGGCTTCGTCCGGGCTTGGCGAGCGATGTCCCCCGAGAGGACGGAACTGTTGAAACTCCTCAGCCGTTTCTCGATCGAGGCCGACCAAGCCAAGCGCTTCTTCGACCCCGATCGACGACCGAACCACCTGAGCGACGCCGATCTCATCTCGAATCCATATCTTCTCTATGAGATCGATCGCCTGTCGAGCGATCCCATCTCGGTGACGACGATCGACCGGGGCCTGCTGCCCGACAGGGTCGTTCTGGAGGCGCATCCGCTGCCCGAACGGTCACGGCTCCATGACAAGGTCGACCCCCGCCGGGTTCGCGCGCTCCTCGTGGCCGCCCTCGAACAGGGTGCCGACCAGGGGCATACGTTGCTGCCCCGCAGTTGGCTGACGACGTACATCGAGAGGATGCAACTGGAGACCGACTGCCCGGTGGGGCCGGAGGTCGTCGCCGGCCTGGGCGACCGGTTGGCCGGCGTGGTTCGTCCGCTGGAGATGGCCGACGGCAGCCCCGCCTACCAACTCGAACGGTTCGTGGACACCACCGGGCTCATCGGCCGGACGATCCGGAAGCGCTTGGGCGCCAGGAGCCGGCGCCACGAGGGGGCGCACGACTTCCGCGCCGTGGTCGACGAAACGCTCCGGGACCTCCCCTCCGAATCGAACGACCCGGCGGCCGAACGCCTCGCACGCCAGGAGAAGGCGGAGGCGCTGGCGGAGATCTTCGCGTCGCGGCTCTCCGTGCTGGTCGGCGCCGCGGGCACCGGCAAGACCACGCTGCTGAGAATGCTCTGCCACCTCGACGATGTGTCCCGAGGCGGCGTGTTGCTGCTCGCCCCGACCGGCAAGGCCCGCGTGCAGCTCGAAACGAAGACGGAGATGGGCAACGGGTTCACGATCGCGCAGTTCCTGATGCGGTTCGGTGAACGCTACCAGCCGGACACCGGACGCTACGTGGTCACGGGGAGCGCCAGCCGCTGCGGCGACTACCGCACTGTCATCGTCGACGAGTGCTCGATGCTCACCGAAGAACAGCTCGCCGCTCTGCTCGACGGTCTGAGCGGAGTCGACAGGCTCGTGCTGGTCGGCGACCCGCGCCAGCTTCCTCCCATCGGGAGCGGCAGGCCGTTCGTGGATATCGTCCGCGAGCTGGCACCCGAAGGCGTCGAGCAGCGCTTCCCTCGGGTCGACGCCGGTTACGCCGAACTCACCATTCCGCGTCGCCAGCGGGGAACGACGCGCGCCGACCTGCTGCTCGCCGGCTGGTTCGGGGGCAATCCGGATCCTGCCGCCGACGAGATCTGGAACCGGCTCGCCAACGAGGAGATGGACGAGCTCCGCTTCGAATCGTGGACCGATGGCGAGGATCTCCACGGCCGGTTGCTTGAGTTGATAGTCGACGAACTCGAGCTCAGCGGTCAGGATGACGAGATCACTTTCGAACGCAGCCTCGGCGCGACCATCTTCAACGGAGGCACCTTCTTCTGGCGCAGTCGGGGTGCCGACGAAGCCCCGAAGGCAGAGCGGTGGCAGATCATCTCCCCCGTACGTGGCGCCGAACACGGCGTCGACGTCCTGAATCGTCTCGTTCAGCAGACCTTTCGCCGAACGTGGCTGTCGCGGGCAACGTCGCGCGGGTTCCGCAAGATCCACCCTCCACTCGGCCCCCAAGGGATCGTCTACGGCGACAAGGTCATCAACCTGAGAAACAGCAGCGACCGGACCGTCTACCCTGAAGACGCCGAACGCCCGTCGTACGTGGCCAACGGCGATGTGGGGATCGTCGTCGGCAACTACAAGAGAAGTGGACAGAAGAAGCTGTTTCCCTTCCTGGAAGTGGAATTCACCTCCCAGCCCGGTCGGGACTACGATTTCAAGACGTGGGAGTTCGGCGGCGAAGAGGGCACACCTCCCCTCGATCTCGCGTACGCGCTAACTGTCCACAAGACGCAGGGTAGCGAGTTCGGGAGGACATTCGTCGTGCTGCCGGATCCATGCTGGCTGCTTTCCCGCGAATTGCTGTATACCGCGCTGACCCGGCAGCAGGATAGAGTCATCGTACTGCACCGTGGTGATCTGCGGGCGCTCCGCCGATATGCGAGCGAGAGACACTCCGAGATCGCGCAACGGCTGACCAACCTCTTCGCACCGCCTAACCCGATCCGGTTCGAGGTCGACGGTGGCGAGCGATTCCTCGAAGACCGGCTCATCCATCGTACGAAGCGTGGCGACCTCGCCCGCTCGAAGTCGGAGGTCATCATCGCCAACGAACTGCTCGCGCAAGGCATCGACCGCTACGAGTACGAGGCGCCTCTCGCACTGCCCAACGGCGAGACGCGATATCCGGACTTCACGGTCGTGGACGACGATACGGGCGCGCGATACTACTGGGAACACCTGGGACTCCTGCGCAACCCCGACTACGAGGCCCGGTGGAAGCGCAAGCTGGGAGCGTACCGCGCGGCGGACATCCTGCCGCACGAGGAGGGCGGCGGAGACACCGGCGTCCTGATCGTCACGCGGGACGACGAGAAGGGCGGCATCGATTCCCGGCAGATCGCTGAACTCATCAACAACGTGCTGGCACCATGACGAGAGCCATCGTTGAAGGAGGACAACCGCAGTCCGGAGGCCGCCCTCCCCTCGTCGGGAGCAACCCGTCAGCGCAAGCCCCCAATGACGGTTGTGCGAGAACCTTCAGGACCCGGACTCGAATCGGTTCCAGCTCGTCCAGCACCTGTGCCAGGAGCTCGACGGATTGTCGCAGCCAACGTTCGACCGTTATCTGTCCTACCTGGAACGCGCGTTCCTCGTCTTCACGCTGCCCAACTACTCGGGGCGGGAAGGCACCGTGCAACGCCATGGACGGCGCATCTACTTCGTCGACGGCGCGGTCCGGAACGCGGCCCTCCAGCGGGGCCTCGGTCCGCTGACCGACGCCGAAGAGATGGGACTGCTCTTCGAGAACATGGCCGCGGGCCACCTGCACGCACTCGCCCGGCAGACCCAGGTCCGGCTCTACCACTGGCGCGAGGGCCGCCACGAGGTCGATCTTGTCTACGACCATCCCGAGCGCCCTCTGGCGTTCGAGACCGCCTCGTCCGTGCGTCACTCCACGGCCGGGCTGCAGCGCTTCATGGAGCGCTTCCCGCGGTTCCGCGGGCGTTGCCTCCTCGTCAGTCCGGACGCGCCAACGGTGCCACCCGACGGGCGGACCGGGCTCGGCCTGCTGCCGCTCGACCTGCTGTTGCTCGCGGCCAGCCGCCAAGCGGACCACGCCCAGGGGTTACGGCTCGCAGGCTGACGCCGGTCGCGCGCGCCAGGGCGCCGCGAACCCGGTGGGGCACGATCAGCGGCGGCCGGTTCGGTCCGCTCGGCGCGCGGCGCCGGCACGGGCCCGGGAGCCCGCCCGTTCGAGGCGGGCCAGCACGCCGATGGCAGCGCGCACGGCGTCACCTTCGGTTGACTGCGGCCGGCGCGCGGCAACCCCGCACGGCCAGGCGACCAGGAGTGCGCGCGAGCCGCCCCGCAGCACCACGTCGACGCGGCCGGCGCCGTGCCGGCGCAGCCACCGGACCGCCTCGGCGAACCTGCACCGCGCACCCGCCGTGTGCCCGCCGAACGTGAGGGTCACGGGCCCGACCTGCACCTCACCGCCGGTCGTCGCCCGGCCCGGGGCCCTTCCGACCACCGCCGGCCCGGCCCGGAGCGTTGCCGCCAGCATCTTGCGGGCGTCGCACCGATGACGCCGCCGCCCGTGCCGCACCGTCACGTCGTCCTCGTCGTCGAAACTTGTCGCTTCAGGCATGCAGCCAGCAAATGCACGTTCCGTGCCCGACCCGATTCGACGCGGCGGTGCGCTCCCTGGTCGAGGGCGTTCTCGATCATCCACTCGTTCAGCTCGCGACCGTTGGCAAAAATGCGGACCCACACCCGGCCGCTCGGCGATCCGGATCTCGGTGTCCGGCAGCGTGGTCGACGGCGAGGCGCCGGCCCCTTGGTGACGCGCGGCCCGCCCTTGTCGGGCACCGCGGACCGTGTGTGGCATGATCGACGTGCCCGCTGACACGGGTCCGGCGAGGACGAGGACCGCCACGGCCGTCGAGCGGGACGAAGCGCGGCAGGGCACGACGTCGTCCTGCGCCGGCAGCGAGGACCGCCACGGATGGCCACGGCCCGCCCCCGCATCCCCTACGGTGAAGCCGACATCAGGCGCATCCGCCTGAAGGGCTGGCTCTACGTCGACAAGACGCGGTTCCTCCGCCGGCTGGAGGAGGAGAGCTACGTCTTCCTCATCCGCCCCCGGCGCTTCGGCAAGAGCCTCTGGGTGTCGGTGCTCGAGAACTACTACGACCGCAGCCGGGCGGACGAGTGGGGCGCCGTCTTCGACGGTACCGACATCGGGCGGGAACCGACCGACGACCGCTCGCGCTACGTCATCCTGCGGTTCAACTTCTCGGCCTTCGACGACACCCTCGAGACGCTGCGGGAACGCTTCGAGACCTACTGCGCCATGGTGATCCGCCGCGCGCTGGAGCGCAACGCGGACCTGTTTCCCGACGCCGCGGTCCGGCGCATTCTCGCACCCGCCGACGCCGAAGGCAGGCTCGGCGAGCTGTTCGCCTGGGCCGGCGACCAGGGCATCCCGCTGTACTGCCTCATCGACGAGTACGACAACTTCGCCAACACGGTGCTCGCCCACCACGGCCGGGAGGCGTACGAGTCGTTCACGCACGGCGGCGGCTTCTTCCGCAACTTCTTCGCCACGCTGAAGGCGGGCGCCGGCGAGAGCGGCGGCGGGCTCGAGCGACTGTTCATCACCGGGGTCTCGCCCATCACGATGGACGACGTGACGAGCGGCTTCAACATCGGCAAGAACGTCAGCCTCAGCCCCGGGTTCAACGACCTGCTCGGCTTCACGGAGGCGGAGGTGCGGGGCCTGCTCGCCACCTACCGGGACGGCGGCGCGCTGAACCAGGACGTGGACGCGGCGATGGACGTGATGCGGGAATGGTACGACGGCTACCGGTTCACGGAGGAGGCCGAAGGCGCCGTCTACAACACCGACATGGTGCTCTACTACCTCAAGGAGGCCATTTCGACCGGGCGCGTCCCGCGGCGCCTGATCGACGTCAACGTGCGCATCGACTACGGCAAGCTGCGGCACCTGCTGGTGACGAGCCGGGAGGCCGGCGCCAAGCTGAACGGCAACTTCGACCTGCTGCGGCATGTCGCCGGCGAGGGAGGCGCCGAGACCGACATCAATCTGAGCTTCCCGCTGGAGGAGCTCGTCGAGCCCGAGAACTTCCTGTCGCTGTTGTACTACTTCGGCCTGCTGAGCATCCGCGGCCGGGCGAACGGCAGGACCCGGCTCGGCATCCCCAACCAGACGGTGCGGCGGCTGATGTACGGCTACCTGCGCGACGGCTACCGCGACGTGGGGGTCTTCTCGGTCAGCCACTACCGGTTCTCGGGCCTCGTGGTCGACATGGCCTGCCGCGGCGCTTGGCGGCCCGCGCTGGAGTACCTGGCCGAGGCGATCGGGGCGCAGACCGGCATCCGCGACTACCTGAACGGCGAGAAGGTGGTGCAGGCGTTCCTGGCCGCCTACTTCAGCCTGGTCGACCACTTCCTGATTCACTCGGAGCGCGAGCTCGGCAAGGGCTACGCCGACCTGCACCTGGAGCCGTTCCTGGCTCGGTACCCCGAAGTCCGCTACGGCTACGTGATCGAGGTCAAGTACCTGAAGCGCGGCGAGGCGGCCGACGAATCGGTGGTGGCGTCGCGGCTCGAGGAGGCCCGGACGCAGTTGCGCGGCTACCTGGCCGACCCCGGTCTGCGCCGCCGCCAGCCGGGGGTGCGGCACGTCGGCCTGGCCGTGGTGTTCCACGGATGGGAGCTGGCCGCCTGCGAGGCGGTGGGCGACGAACGCACCGGCGACCAGGCGTCTGCGCCGTGAGCGGGCGTCTGCGCCGCAAACCAAGCGTCTGCGCCGTGACCAGGCATCTGCGCCCGCGACCAGGCGCCGGCGCCTTGGAACGGGTTCAGACGCCTGGTCCGTAGGGAGTCCGGCGGTCGGCCTTGCGTGAAATCGGGAACGGTTCGGCGGCCGAACCGGATACAATGCGCGTGCCGTGAAGATCCGCTCATCGCCGCAAGGCGGCCGGTGGCGAGACTCCCGGCGTGCTTCAGTCTGCCCGTTCGTTTCATCAAGCGTGCGTTCCGGCCTGGCGCCGGCTCCGGGAGGACCTAGTCGATGAACCCGATCCTGTTGGTGCTGCTCACCACCGCGGGAGCGTTCCTGCTCCACATCGTGATGATCTTCGTGCTCGTCGGCAAGAAGGAGAAGAAGTAGGGGCGGGCCCTATCCGCCCCCCAGCTCCACGCTGCGGCGGTAAGCGGCCGACACCGCCTTCGACAGCACGGTGCGGAAGCCGCCCTCCTCCAACTGGTAGAGCGCGTCGGCGGTGGTCCCGCCGGGCGACGTCACGCGGTTCCGCAGCTCGGCCGGGTGCAGCGCCGTCTCCCGCGCGTAGGCGGCGGCGCCGATCACGGTCTGGATGACCATCTCCTGGGCCGAGGCGCGTGACCAGCCGAGGTGGACGGCGGCGTCGATCAGCGCCTCGATCAACAGGAAGACGTAGGCGGGGCCGCTTCCGCTGACCGCGGTGGCCTTGTCCAGGAACCCCTCGTCGCCCACGTACAGGTGCTTTCCCAGCGCGCCGAGCAGGGCCCCGGTCTGCTCGCGCTGCACGGCCGACACCGCGTCGGTCGCGGTCCACACCGTCATCCCCTCGCCGACCTGGGCCGGGGTGTTGGGCATGGTCCGCACGATCGCGTCGTGCCCGAGGCCACCGGCGATGGTTGCGATGCGGCCCCCCGCCACGATGGAGATGACCAGGGCCCCCGGCCGGAGCGTCCCCCGCAGCTCGTCGCAGACCGCCGACAGCATCTGCGGCTTGACCGACAGCACCACGAGGTCGGCCCCGCGGGCCGCGTCGCGGTTGTCGCCGGTGGTGCGCACCCCGAACCGCTCCTTCACCGCGCTCCGCCGGCTCTCGTGCGGGTCCGACGCGGTGACCGCCTCCGGGGAGACGAGGTCGTGGTGTACGAGGCCGCCGATCATCGCCTCGCCCATGGCCCCGGCCCCGATGAACGCGCACGACGTGTTCCGCAACGCTGTCAACGAATCGCTCCTTCCTGGCCCGCCAACCGGCGCCTGACGGCTCCGTGTGGCGCCCAACCCACCCCTGCAAGAACCCGCGCCGCGCCGGGCGCGCATTCCCGCCCCGCCGATGGCGCCGCGGGCGTCTCGCGCCGGCGAAGCTCCAACGTGACCGAAAGGTCGCGCCGCGGCGTCCGGTCGGCGTCCAACCGACCCTCCGGGAACCCGCGCCGTTCTACGGCTCGGATCCGTGGCCCGCCTCGGCCCCGGGCCCGCCTTCCGCGGCCGAGCCGGTCTCGGGCCCGTAGGTCCCGAAGCTCCAGAAATGCCCCTCGGGGTCGCGAGCCGCGTACTCGCGCGAGCCGTACTCCGTGTCCTCGGGCCCCATGACGATCTCCGCCCCCGCCGCCTTCGCCCGCGCGTGGTGGGCGTCGACGTCGTCCACCTGCACGTAGATCCCCTGCGTGACCGCGCCCACCGCCTTCGGGCTCTTCATGTTCATGAAGTCGTCGTCGGCCGTGCCGATCATGACCACGCTCCCCCCGTAGCGCAGTTGCGCGTGGGCGATGGTCCCCTTCGGCCCCGGGACGAGCATCTGCTTCTCGAACCCGAACGCCCGATGCAGCCACTCGAACGCCGCGGGGGCGTCCTCGTACCGCAGAAACGGAAAGAACCGCGTCCTGTCCTGCATGCGTCTCGTCCTCGCCGTCCGCATCACGCCGCCGCCGAGGCCGCCGCGGGGGCGGGACCGGCGGGCCGGGTCCGGAAGAACAGGGCGAACAGCGCCAGCACCGCCGCCGCCCACACCGCCGGCACGATCCAGATGCGGCCCCACGCGTGGCCGGCCCCCTCCACGTAGAGATCGACGACGAGCCCCGACAGCCACGACCCGACGAACATGCCGACCCCGAGGGTGACGAACGCGATGAGGCCCTGCGCCGCCGCCCGCAGGTCCGGCGGGGCCTTCTCGTCGACGTAGATCTGCCCCGTCACGAAGAAGAAGTCGTAGCAGATGCCGTGCAACAGGATGCCGCCGTAGAGCATCCACACCAGCGACCCGTTGTCGCCCCACGCGAAGAGCAGGTAGCGGGCGACCCACGCGGCCATGCCGACGAGCAGCATCCCCTTCACGCCCAGCCGCCGGAAGAAGAACGGCATCGCCAGCATGAACCCGATCTCGGACATCTGCCCCAGGGTCATCTTGCCGGCCGCGTTGACCACCCCGATCTCGTTGAGGAACGGGTTGGCGAACGCGTAGTAGAACTGCAGGGGGACGCACAGCAGCATCGAGCCGACCACGAACACCGCGAACGACGGCTCGCGCAGCAGGCGCAGGGCGTCGAGCCCGAGGACGTCCCGCGCGGTGACCCGGGCCGCCGCCTTCTTCGGCGGCGTGTGCGGCAGCAGCAGGCAGTACAGGCCGAGCACGACGGAGGCGGCGGCCGCGATCTGCATCGGCCGCTGGGTGTCCTCGAGGCGCAGGAACCCCACCGCGAGGCCGGCCACGATCCAGCCGATGGTGCCCAGCACCCGGATGGGCGGGAACTCGCGGGCCGGCTCGACCATCTGCCGGAACGACAGCGAGTTGGTCAGGGCCAGGGTCGGCATGTAGCAGAGCGCGTAGAGCAGCAGCACCCCGTAAACAGCCGGGAACGTCGTGCGGGTGGACGCGAGGAAGAGCACCGCCCCGCCCGCGACGTGCAGGCCCGCCAGCAGCTTCTCGGTCGCGAACCAGCGGTCGGCGACCATCCCCACGAAGAACGGCGAGATCATCGCGGCGACGGCGGTCGTCCCGAACACCAGCCCGATCTGCTGCCCCGGGAACGCGAGCGCCTCGCCGAGATACGTCCCGAGGGGAACCGACCACGCGCCCCACACGAAGAACTGCAGGAACATCATGGCCGAGAGCTTCGCGCGGGTCAGTGGGGTCATGGGGTGACGTCCTCTATGTCTGCCTCCGGCCTCCGCAGCCAGTCTACCGTATCGCCACTATGGTCCGCCTCAATCGCCACGCCCGGCGCCTGCCCAACGCCCTCCAAGGCACGCCTATCCGCAGCACCCGCCCAAGAGATCAGCCGCGCTCCGTTCCCGCCCGCTGGGATCCCTCGACAACACCAAGCAACTTCTTGGTCCGTAGCTCCCAAACAGCTTTGCCAAGGAGGGAATCTCTCGACATCTCTTCCCACGCGCTCGCCAGACCCGCCCTCAACTCAACGTCTCCCGGGTACAAGACTGCAATCTCCGCCGCAGTTTGCACCACGCCCAAGCGACTCGCGAAATACGCGCGGGTGGCCACGGTTTTGTGGAACGTATCAACCAGTTCTCCCTCTCCCCAGAGGCTCCTGAACCGTGAAGTACTGTCAAACGTAATCTTGAAGAAAGACGCAGTGGAAAGGCCATGAACAAAAGTGCAAAGGAATACATACTCGTAGTGGAGACGCTCGAGCATTCTTCGTTTATCGCTCCCCTCCTCGAGAATTCCCATGGCTCGTCCAGGGGTCGGAAAGGGTTTGATTCTGTGCCTGCCGTTCGGTGGCGGGTTTCCAAGTTGTTCATGGTTTATTGTAGCCACTTCTTCCTGCGATACACCAACCAGATCGCCCAGCTTCATCAGGTCACTCAGACCTGTCTCAGAGAAGTCTGAAAATCTCGGCAAGTTCTTTGTTTCTTCTCTCTGGAGCAAGAACTGTATGTACTGCTTCTTCCAATCATCGCGCAAGTACTGGTTAATCCAGTCGCTAGACTCAGTGAACAGGCAGGTATTGTAGAGGCCCTCGAGTGGAATGCGGGCTAACGCCAATGCGTCCACCGACGTTGGATTCTCGTGGCCCGACGCAAGGGCCGCACGTACGGCACGATGCGACGCCATCGCAGACGTCAGAGAAGCTTCTATGACTCTCATCTGAGCATAGGTATAGCCTGCGCAAGTCTCCTCGAGAACCACGGTCGCACGATTGACGAGTGCGACCATGGCTTCATCCATTCTATTCGCATCGATGTGCTTGTCGGGATTCACATCTTCGTCGTGAATGTATGCGGCACCTGATACGGTAGCGGACATACTGAAGACTCCCCCCGCAAATAAATTCGCGTAGGTGATGGTCCGTTCCACCCTCAAGGACATACTGCGTGCCGGCCATGCCGCGGAACCTTGCAGCGCCCCGACAAGATGCGCCTGAAGGTCACAGATCAAAATTGGCCCGCAGGTAGTCGACGAGAGCGCTTTCTACCTGATCGCGCAAACTATTCTCAAGAAACTGACGACCGGGGTCGTCTAGGCTCGTCGTTCCCATTGCTCCGTACTTTCCCACATCGATTCTGACGGGATCAAATGAATACTCAGCTCCGGGCTCTGAACGAACAAAAGCTCCAAACGAAACGTCGACGCTATACACGAGTCCAGTCACTCTTCCATTCAAGCTTCGTGTCTCCATGCATCGGACGTTCGCAAACAACACTGTTTCATCGTAGACCCATGTTGGTTTGCGGCGTATCCGGGAACGCACCAGTGCGCTGTTCACCACGTGCTCCAGGGGGACCGGGCACTGGATGCCCTCGGAGAAGGCCACGTAGAGTTCTTCGGGTGAAGGCTTCTTCATGTACTCTCTGGGCTGGGCACCGACATGGCTGGCCGTCACGCCAAAGGCCATCGCGAGCAACACCGAGGCTATCGAAGCGCAACGGCGATTCGCGGCCGTGTTCTCCATGCTCTTCCTCCTTTGCCCGCACAGTCTCAGGACGGGAAGCTGCTGTCTCTCACGCCTCCAGCGCGGCGCGGCTGTACTCGAAGCAGCGGCGCACCTCCTCAACGGTGTCGCCGCCACGGTACTCGTACTCGATGTTGCAGGGGATGTCCCACCCCTCGTCGCGCACCAGGTGGAGGACCTCGGCGATGGGGACGTCGCCCTCGCCCCACGGGACGTTCGGGCCCTGGTTGCGGCGGCGGTCCTTGAGGTGGAGGGTCGTGACCTGGTCGTGGTGGTCGCGCAGCCACGCGACGGGGTCGTGATTGGCGGCCACGAAGTGCCCGATGTCGAGGTTGACGGTGATGGACCGGCCGTCGCCCTGGGCCACCGCGGCCGCGAACTGGGCGGGGCTCGAGAACTCGTTGGCGTCGATCGTCGAGTGGTTGTGCACGGCCACGGGCATGTCGTGGGCGGCGGCCATGCGCGCGATGCGGGGCACGCTGTTGACGTGGGCCGACGCGGTGATGGCAGGCGCCCCGAGGGCCTTGGCCATCTCGAAGCCGCGGTCGATCTCGTCGTCCGAGTAGTGGTCCTGGAAGCTGATGTTGTAGGAGTTCAGGGTCAGGCCGGCCTGCTCGAAGCGCTCGCGGATGGACCGGAAGTGGTCGAGGGGGACCGTCAGCCGCCAGCGCCGCATGTCTTCGCGGGCGTCGCGGCCGCCGAGCTCGCGGGGCTCGACGTGCCCCTGCCACAGCTCGCAGCTCGTGACGCCGACGGCGCGCAGGCCGTCGATGAGGCCCTGCAGGTCGCGGTCGCGGAAGCTGTAGCTCTGCACCCCGATGAGCACGCCGCGGATGCGCGACTCGCCGCCCGGCTCCGCCTGCCCGCCCCGCGCCCGCGGCGCACGGCCGGACGCGCCGGCCAGCAGGCCAGCCGCCAACAGCTTGTGCCATTCCCGTCTCGTCAGCATCGTCATGTCAAATCCCTCGCATCGCGCCCCTGCCGCACCCGTGTGGCCAGCGGCTCCCACCCGGAGAACCGGCGGCTGCCGCGGGGGCGAACGCCCACACCCCAACACCCCCGGGCGCCGCCGCTATGGTGCGCCCGTCCGAAGCCGGAACGCCGCCGTCCGCGCGCTCGCCGCTCGTTCCCGAGCGGCCGCGAAGGCCGCGGACCTCAGGCCAGGCGCCGCTGCCGGACGAGATGCGCGCCCGTGGCCAGCAGGAGCGACGCCAGCAGGGCCAGCCAGGGGGCCGGGAGAGCCGGCACCGTCGCGCAGGCCACCGTCCGGACGGCGTCGGCCTGCAGGTCCCTCGCCGGGTCCTGCTCGGGGTGCGACGTGTCGGCGGCGCGCGAGCCGTCGGCCTCGCGGATGGAGCCGCCGCTGATCGCGTCGGCGGGAAGGCCGACCCCGTCCGTGTCGCAGTCGCCCTCCTGCACGGTATAAGTGAAGTAGAGCACGCTGTTCCCGAGCGTCCGGACGTCGGGACGATAGCGCGCCTCCCGCAGGTCTTCGCCGATGCGCTGCGCCAGCACGGGCGCCCCGCCCACCGTGACTTCCTTGTGGAACCGGACGAACCAGTAGATCTCGTCGCCGGGGCGGTACACGTTGCCGGGCGGTACGAAGAACGAGCTGAGCCCGAAACCGTCGATGACCGGCGGCACGCCGGCAGAGCTGCCGTCGACCGCGTAGGGGCCCTCGGTGGGGGTGAAGCCGCTCAGGTCGACCTCGAAACCGCCCAGCGACACCCTGGCCATCCGGACTTCGTCGGGGACGGCGGCATCGTCACTCTGGACCGTGTAGTAGAACTGGGCCCGGCTGCCGTTCTGGTAGAGGCGGCCTTCGACCTTCCGGGTGTTCTCGCCGATGATCAGCTCCAGCTCCGGATGACTGCCTGACGCCGGGATCGGCACGGTGGGAACGATCCGGGCCTTCACCACGTCGCCGCGGTGCCACGTGGTCCGGTCCTGAGGCGGGTCGAACCAGATCCGCTCCACCTGCTGCCCCGCCGCCGGAGGCGCACCGAGAATCCCGGCCAGCGCCAGGAGCACCAAGCAACAGAAGACCCGTCCGAACCGTCGCATGGCTCCCTCCCCTCGCCTTTCGCAAGCCGCCCGGCATCCTCGAATCGGCGCGTCGGCATGGAACGCCGACGGCGCGCCATGATTCGGGCCGCGGCTCGGTGCGGCGGCCGGCCGCGAGCCTCCGGTCGGTCAGGAATCCGGCCCGCTGCCGGCCGCCCACCGGGGCGAAGGCGACGTCTCGGGCAACGGCGCCCCGCGGCTCGCGATGCCGGTGCGGTCCTGCGGCTTGCGGCGACTCCGCACCCCGATCGACACGCCGCGGACGCGCGCCCGCCGCGGCGGCGACCGGCCCTGCGGCGAGCAGCAGGTTGCCGTACTATAATGCGCCGATGCCCGAAAGCAGGAATGCGGCCCCGAGCCGCCGAAGAGCCCGGCTGGCCGCGGTCTGCGGCCTCACCCTGCTCGCGGCGTCGAGCCGCGGGGCCGCTCTCGCCGGCGCGACCGCCGGCCAGCCGGGCGAGGACCGGCCGCCCAACATCGTCATCATCACCACCGACGACCTGGGCTGGGGCGACCTGGGGTCGTACGGCCACCCCACCATCCGCACCCCTCACCTCGACCGCATGGCGGCCGAGGGGCAGCGGTGGACCAGCTTCTACAGCCAGGCGCCGGTGTGCTCGCCGAGCCGGGCGGCCCTGCTGACGGGCCGCATCCACCTGCGGAGCGGGATGTTCGGGCGGCGGCAGGGCGTCTTCTTCCCCGATTCGCGCGCGGGACTGCCGGCCGGGGAGATCACCCTGGCCGAGGCGCTGCGAGACGTGGGCTACGCCACCGGCATCGTCGGCAAGTGGCACCTGGGCCACCTGCCCGAGTACCTGCCGACCCGTCACGGCTTCGACTCGTGGTTCGGCATCCCCTACTCGAACGACATGGACTGGCGGGTGCCGTCGGGCGCGACGCGCCGGGCCGCGATGTTCCATCCGCGGACGGACTACTGGCACGTCCCCCTCATGCGGGACGAGACCGTCATCGAACGCCCGGCCGACCAGCACACCGTCACCCGGCGCTACGCCGCGGAGGCCGTCTCGTTCATCGAGGCGCACCGGGACCGGCCGTTCTTCCTGTACCTGCCCCACACCATGCCCCACATGCCCCTGTTCCGTTCCGAGGGCTTCCGGGGCCACAGCGCCGCCGGCGTCTACGGCGACGTCATCGAGGAGATCGACTGGGCGGTGGGGCAGGTGCTCGAGACGCTCGAGCGCCTCGAGCTGACGGAGCGGACCCTGGTGGTGTTCACGAGCGACAACGGCCCCTGGCTCAGCTACCGGTCGCACGGGGGCTCGGCCGGCCCGCTGCGGAACGGCAAGGGGACGACCTTCGAGGGCGGCATGCGGGTGCCCGGCCTGTTCCGGTGGCCGGGAACCATAGCTCCCGGCGTGGTCCAGGCCATCGGCTCGGCCATGGACCTCTTCACCACCGCCATCGCCCTCGGGGGCGGCGCGGCGCCCGACGACCGTCCCATCGACGGGGTCGACCTGAGCCCGGTGCTGCTGGGCACGGGGCCTCCCCCGCGGGAGACCATGGCCTACTATCGGATGGGCGAGCTGTTCGCTTTCAGGCTGGGCCGCTACAAGGCGCATTTCACGACCCAGAGCCGCTACGGCGCCCCCAGGGGGTGGATGCAGCCGACGGACCGCAGCCGGATCGCGGGCAGCCCCCCGACCGGCCGGCTGGAGCACGACCCGCCGCTGCTGTACGACCTCGGTGCGGATCCGGGCGAGCGTTACGACATCGCGGCCGAGCGGCCCGACGCGCTGGCCGCGGTGGTCGCCGCGGCCGAGGCGCACCGGGCGGGCATGACGGTGGCCGAGCCGCTCTTCGACCTGCGGGGGCCCGAGCGGGAGTCTGCGCCGTAGAACGGCGCGGACTGCGGGCGGGCGCCAAGCGGAGCCGCGGGCACCGATTGGCGGGCCAGGATCGACGCGCCGGATCAACCGCACCGGGCAAGAGCCCGCGCCGTGGGAACGATGTGTGGAGGGGTCCGGTCGGGCGCCGAGCGGAACTGAGCCGGCCGACGACGACAGGGTGGGTGGCGCTGACTTCGACTTCCGCGCCGCCTGCCGTTCCGGGAAACGGCGGGCGACGACCGGCGGACCGGCCAAGGCCGGGCGGATGCGGCAAGCGAGGATTCGGCACCGAGGAGAAGGCTCGATGGACAACGGCACCCGGCTTCGGTTCCTCGTCCCGTGCGCGGCCCTGGCCGCCGTGTTGGCGCTCGGCCCCGTGCCCGCCGACGCCCAGTCGCGGGTGCCCGACGGCGAGTGGCACCACTTCGGCCGGGACGCCGCCAACACCAAGTACTCGCCGCTCGACGACATCACCGCCGAGAACTTCACCGACCTGGAAGTCGCGTGGCGCTGGACGTCGCTGTCGCGCGCGGTGGCCGAGGAGCACGACCGCATCCGGCCCAGCGCCATGAAGTCGTCGCCGCTGATGGCCGACGGCCTGGTCTACGTCAGCACCGCCCTCGGGCAGGCGGCGGCCCTCGACGCCGGCACCGGCGAGACGGTGTGGACCTACGACCCCCGCATCTACGACGACATGGACCGGCCCCCCAACATGGGCTGGCACCACCGGGGGCTCTCGTACTGGAAGGACGGCGAGAGCGGCGACGCCCGCATCTTCATGTCGAACCACGACCTGAAGCTGGTCGCCCTCGACGCGCGCACCGGCGCCCTCTACCCGGACTTCGGCGAGGGCGGCTACGTCGACCTGACGCAGGGCTACAACCGCGAGATCGACGCGTCGCGGATGACCTACTCGTCGCCGGTGGCGGTGGCCGGCGACACCATCATCACCGGCAGCATCATCCAGGACACCTACATCACCCTCCGCGAGGCGTCGCCGGGCGACGTGCGGGCCTACGACGCCCGCACCGGCGAGATGAAGTGGATCTTCCACACCATCCCCCAGGGCGACGAGTTCGGGGTCGACTCGTGGCAGAACGAGTCGTGGCGCTACAGCGGGCACACCAACGTCTGGTCGTACATGGCCGTCGACGAGGAGCTCGGCCTCGTCTACCTGCCCACCGGCACCCCGTCGAACGACTGGTACGGCGGCATGCGGCCGGGGGACAACCTGTTCGCCGAGAGCATCGTCGCCGTCGACATCGAGACCGGGCAGCGCGAGTGGCACTTCCAGGCGGTGCACCACGGGCTGTGGGACTGGGACTTCCCCACCGGTCCCAACCTCGTCGACATCACCGTGGACGGCCGCGAGGTCAAGGCCCTGGCCCAGGTCAGCAAGCAGGCGTTCACCTACGTCTTCGACCGGGTGACGGGGGAGCCCGTCTGGCCCATCGAGGAGCGCCCGGTGCCGCAGGGCAGCGTGCCCGGGGAGTGGTACTCGCCGACCCAGCCGTTCCCCACCAGGCCCCCGCCGTTCGACCGGCAGGGCATCGCCATCGACGACGTCATCGACTTCACGCCCGAGCTGAGGGCCGAGGCCCTCGAGCTGGTGAGCAGCCGGGCGCGGTTCGGGCCCATCTTCTCGCCGCCGGTGCTGCGCGGCGCGGAGACCCCGTACATCCAGGTGCCGGGGGCGGGCGGGGGCGCCAACTGGCAGGGGGCGGCCGTCGACGTCGAGACGGGGCGGCTGTTCGTGTCGTCGTCGAGCACCCTCATCGTCGTCGAGGTGGTCGAGTACGAGGCGCCGGCGACGGTGGGCTACTTCACCGACCCGTGGGGCGTCGGGCTGCCCGGGCCGCGGGGGCTGCCGCTGTTCAAGCCGCCCTACAAGCGGGTGACGGCGCTCGACCTGACGACCGGCGACCGGGCGTGGATGCAGCCTCACGGCGACGGGCCGCGGAACCATCCCGCCCTCGCCCACCTGAACCTGCCGCCCCTCGGCGGGGGCGGGGGCATCAGCTCGGGGCCGCTGGTGACGCCGTCGCTGCTCATCATGAACCACGGCGGCCGGGGCTACGAGGACACCGCGGCCGGCTCGCGCACCGTCAGCGCCTACGACAAGGCCACCGGCGAGCACCTCGGCTCGGTCGACCTGCCGGCGCCGCCCGGGGGCAACCCCGTGACCTACCGCCACGAGGGCCGGCAGTACTTGCTGGTCGCGGTCGGCAGCGGGGGCAGCAATGCCGAGCTGATCGCGCTGGCGTTGCCGGAGGAGCCGGCGTCGTAGGACGGTGCCGAGGTCTTGACGGGTCGGTGGGGAAACTGGCGGGCGGCGAACTACCGGGCTGTTGGCGTGCGTGACCGTCTCCTGACCCTCGTCGGGCTTCTGCTGTGCCCCGTGCTCGCGGCCGGGGCGGCGGCCCAGTCCCCGGACGACGACGGCGCCGGAGCCCCGGCGACGATCCAGGAGTCCGCCCCCGAGACGGACGGGGGCCAGCTCGTGCCGGCGGACGACGAAGACGCGGGCGCCCCCGCCGCGGTCCAGGGCTCCGGCCCTGAAGCAGGCGCGGACTGGTTCCTGCCGAAGGCGTTCCGCGCCATGCATCGCAAGCTCTGGCCGGAGACGCCGGAGGACTGGTCACTGCGCTTCGACCTGCAGCCCGGGGTCGTCGGCCAGACCCACCCCCTGCCCCGCAATTCCTTCCGGTCGTACCGCGTCGAGCTGGTGAGGCACACGGACGGGTCGGCGCTGTGGCACCACACCTACCGCTTCCCGTCCTACGGCGTGGGCGTCCAGTTCGCCGACTTCGGCGGCCGGCCGACGGACCGGGGCCGGCCGGTGTCGGTGTACGGCTTCATCCAGACCCCCATCCTGCCGACCATCGCCACCGTCGACGTGCTCACGACCATCGGGATGGGGGTGACGGGCGGCTGGAACCCCCCGGCGTTCGAGGACTTCCCCTTCGAGCGGCATCCGACCACCCGGCTCACGAGCTACATCGACCTCGGCTTCCAGGCCCGGCGGCGCCTCACCGACCGCCTCGATCTGCTCGCCGGGTTCTCGCTCAACCACTTCTCCAACGGCGGGGTCGGCAGCCCTAACCGGGGCCTGACGGTGACCGCCCCCCGCGTCGCCCTCCAGCGCAGCCTCGGCGTGCGCGGGCCGCCAAGGCGGCGCGACGACCGGCCGCCGTTCGCCGACCGTTGGGAGACGCGCCTCGACGGCGGGCTCGCGGTGCGGGGCGTCGGGTTCTTCTGGCGCGAGGAAGGGTTCGGCCCGCGGGGGTACGTCCAGGTCGCCGCCCTCAAGGGGTCGGTCTGGCGCCGGTTCTACCGCCTCGGCCAGGTCGGGGGAGGCCTGGAAGGGTCGCTGGAGACGGGCCGGCCGCGGGGCACCGCGCGCGCGCCCGACGCCGATCTGAGCGGCGGCGGCAGCCTCGGCCTCTACACCGGGTACGAGCAGATCGCGGGCCGTTTCTCCATCTACCTGCACTTCGGGACCCACCTCGCGCGCACGCGGTCCGACGAGCGGCCGGCCCCGTACTACCGGGTGGGGACCATCATGCGCCTCGGCGCGCGCTGGTTCAGCGACGTCAGCTTCCGGTTCATGAGCCGGGGCAAGGACTTCAGCCACGACTACATCGCCTGGCACCTCGGCTATCGCTTCGACGGGCTGCCGTTCCCCTTGAACCGGTGAGGACGGCCGACCGGGCGCCGCGCATGGCATCCGCGGCCCGGTGCGTGTAGGATGCAGGTCTGAGATGCGGCGAGCACGCGACGGGAACGGCGGGCGCACGCCGGGCGGCGCGCCGGTTCCGGGAGGGCGACGATGACGAAGACGGTGGCACTGGCACTCGGCCTGGGCCTGCTGGCGGGTCGCGGCGGTGCCGCGCCCGACCCCATCACCATCACCAACGGCCAGGGCGAGATGGCCGGCGAGGTGACCGCGGACAGCGTCATCCCGCAGGAGACCCTGCTCGCGAGCGACGCCGCGTTCAAGATCCTCATCTCGCCGACCCCGATGATCGGCCCCGACGACGCCGACCAGGCCGGGCGCCAGGCGCTGGGGCTCGACCCCTTCAAGCGCGACAACCACTCGAACCTCATGGGGTTCCGGTACGAGCGCGACTGGTTCTTCGACCGGCCCGCCGCGTTCCGCTGGTTCGACGAGCACGGCGTCCCCACCTACGAGACGGTCCGCACCGCCGGATGAGGACGCCATGCCGCTGCTGATTCAGCTCATCGACATCTACTCGATCATCGTGCTGGTGGCCGTGGTCACCTCGTGGATGCAACTGCCCCCGACGAACCCGGTCGCCAACTTCACGAACGCGCTGACCGAGCCGCTGCTCGACCCCATCCGGCGGGCCCTGCCCCCGATGGGCGGGCTCGACTTCTCGCCGATGGTGCTGCTGATCGGGCTGCAGATGATCAGGAGCCTGTTCTGGTGACCCCGGGGGACGAGAACTTCAGGAGAACGACGATGCGAACCTCTGCCACACGAACGTCCGGCGGTCTCGTTGCCGCGCCCGCACGCGCCGCGATGCTCGCGGTCCTGATGATGGCCGCGTCGGCCCTCTGCGCCGGCGCCGGGCAGGCGCAGACGCTCGACGCCCTCGCCAAGCGGACCCTCGCCACCATCGACGGCGAGCTGAACGTGCCCGGCTTGAAGGCGCCGGTCGAGGTGATCCGCGACGAGTGGGGGGTGCCCCACATCTACGCGGAGAACGACGACGACCTGTTCTTCGCGCAGGGCTACGTCATGGCCCAGGACCGGCTGTGGCAGATGGAAATGTGGCGCCGCTGGCGCGAGGGGCGGCTCGCCGAGGTCTTCGGGCCCGAGGCCCTCGACTACGACCGGCGCACCCGGCTCATGATGTTCCGGGGGCCGTTCGACGAGACCGAGTGGACCAGCTACCACCCCGACGCCCACCGCCTGTTCACGGCCCACGCCGCCGGCGTGAACGCGTTCGTCGAGCAGAACCGCGACAACCTGCCGGTCGAGTTCCAACTCACCGGCGTCGAGCCCGAGCCGTGGACGGCCGAGACCGCGGTGCTGCGCTGGGCCGCCCTCGGGGTGCCGAGCGTGCGCGGGCACGCCCTCCACGAGATGCAGCTCGCGCTGAACGTCGCCCGCTACGGGGCCGAGGAGGCGAACCGGCGCTTCGCCCCCGACCCCTGGGACGACCTCGTGGTGCCCGACGGCCTCGACGTCTCCATCATCACCGAGGACATCCTCGACGCGATGCGGGCCGGCGACGGCGACCCGTTCACGGCGGGGCGGCTGCCCGCCCTGGAGATCGTCGAGCCGTACCGCGACCTCGTCAGCCCGCGCGAGCCGCGGGCGGCGCGGGTCCTGCCCGGCGTCGTCGCCACCGAGGGCAGCAACAACTGGGTCATGACCGGCGCGCGGTCGCCGACCGGGGTCCCGATTCTCGCCAACGACCCCCACCGCCGCATCGAGATGCCCGCCCTCCGCTACTTCGTGCACCTGAACGCGCCCGGCTGGAACGTCATCGGGGGCGGCGAGCCGCCGTTCGCGGGGGTCGACGCCGGCAGCAACGCGAGCATGGCGTGGGGCTTCACCTTCGCCGGCACCGACATGGTGGACGTCTACGTCGAGGAGCTGCACCCCGACGAGCCCGACATGGTGCGGTGGCAGGACGGCTGGGAGCCGCTGCGCATCATCGAGGAGGAGATCCCCGTCAAGGGCCGCGACCCCGAGCCCGTCGTGCTGAAGTTCAGCCGCCACGGCCCCGTCTTCCACGAGGACCTCGAGAACGGCGTCGCCTACGCGGTGCGATCGGTGGTGCAGGAGCCGGGCACCGCCGCCTACAAGGGCAGCTTCCAGCTCGCGCAGGCCGAGAGCTGCGCCGACTTCTTCGACCGCGCCATGCACTGGCTCGTGCCCACCCACAGCCTCGTCTGCGGCGACGCCGACGGCAACATCGCGCTCCAGGTGACCGGCCTGACGCCCGACCGCGACGGCTGGAACGGGCGGCTGCCGGTGCCCGGCAACGGAGACTACGAGTGGAAGGGGTTCCGCGAGGACCTGCCCCGCGAGTTCAACCCCGAGCGCGGCTACGTCGCCACCGCCAACAACAACGTCCACCCGCCGGGCTACGAGGGGCGCCCCGTCTTCTACCACTCGTCGCGGGGGGTCGAGACGTCGCGCATCGCCCGCCTGCACCAGATTCTCGGGGCCGGCGAGACGCTCTCGGTCGAAGACCACAAGGGCATCCAGCACGACGCCAGGCTCCTGGCCGCGGAGCGGGACATCCCCGCGTTCCAGGGCTGGACGTCGGACGATCCCGACGTCGAGTGGGCGCGCGGGCTGATCGCCGGGTGGGACGCCACCGTGTCGCGCGAGAGCGCCGCGGGCGCGCTGTACGTGCGGTGGAACGCCGAGGTCGACGCCGGCGCGCGGGACCCCGAGAAGCCCGAGGCCGAGCGCCGCGCCTTGATCGCGGCCGGCCTGACCTCGGCGATCGAGCGGCTGACCCGCGAGCTCGGCCCCGACCGCGAGGAGTGGCGGCACGGCCGGGTCCACGCCAGCGCCCTGCAGCACATGTTCGTTCCCGAGTTCGACCTCCCCGCGGTCGAGCGCCCCGGCGGCTTCGGCGCCCTCAACGCCACCGGCGCCAACTTCCGCCGCATCATCGACCTCGCCGACCCCGACCGGTCGGTGGCCAGCAACGCCCCCGGGCAGTCGGCCCAGCCCGGCAGCCCCTTCTACGGCAACCTCGCCGACAACCTGGGCAACGGACAGTACTTCCCGCTGCTCTACACGCGCGAAGCGGTGGAGGAGCACGCCGCGCACCGGTTGACGCTGCGGCCGGCCGACCAGTAGAATCGCTGAACGGGGAGAATCCGCATTGTTGAAATTGTAGACACCGGGGAACACCCCACTTGCGGGGACAACCACAGCCGCCCCTAGATCCGTCAGAGGGGTCTGAAGCCGGCTATAGACGATGTGGACTCGCGGCAGGGCGTGGGGCCGCGGAACGCTCTGACCGTTCCGCGACCATATCGTGCGGAGCCAGTTGTGAACCTGCAATGCACGGCAGTGTTCCGGAAGGTTCCGGAAGGCTATATCGCCTTCATCGAGGAGTTCCCCGGCGCGAACACCCAGGGCGCCACCCTCGAAGAAGCCCGCACGAACCTCCGCGAAGCCGTCGCCCTCGTGGTCGAAGCCAACCGCATCCTCACCCGGGAGGATGCTGCCGGCGCGGCGGTCATCAGGGAACCTCTCACCGTGACGGCGTGAAGCGCCGGGATCTGCTGCGGCACTTGGCGCGACACGGATGCGCCTTCCTGCGCGAGGGCCGCAGTCACACCGTGTACGTCAACCGGACGGCCAGGAAGGCCGCGACCATTCCCCGTCACAACGAGATCAACCAGGACCTCGCGAGAAAGATCTGCAAGGACCTGCAGGTGCCCCGGCCGGGGGCCTGACGCCGGTCAGCCGCCCGACCGACACGCCGCTCTGAGGTACCGACGACCGCGTTGTCGGTCTCCTGCTCCCCGGTGCGGATCCGCGAAGATCCGCGCGCGTCGGCTCTGCCCGATCACCCTCGTCCCGGGCCAATCCTCCGTAACGGCGATCGCGGCGGCGGAACACTTCGACCGCGCGGCGCAGGTCCTCGCCGTCGAAGTCCGGCCACAGCGTGTCGGTGAACAGCAGCTCGGCGTAGGCCGCCTCGAACAGCAGGAAGTCGCTCAGGCGCTGCTCGCCGCTCGTGCGGATGACGAGGTCGACCGGCGGGGTGTCCGGATCGGAGTGGCACGCGCGGTTGACCCGCCGCAGGAAGCCGCGCTCGTCGCAGGGCTCGCCCGGCCCCAGGTCGCCGGCGGCGGCGAGTATCGCCGAGCGGGCCGAGTAGTCGACGGCCAGCCGCAGGTAGAGGCGGGCGCCGCCGCGCGTCGCCCGCTCCGTCTCCTCGATGGCTCGGATCAGCGCGGGCGACAGGCGGTCACGCCGCCCGATCAGCGCGAGCCGCACGCCCCGCCGCCGGCAGCCCGCGCGCTCGCGGACGAGGAAGGACTCGAGCAGCCCCATCAGCGCCGACACCTCGGCCGCCGGCCGCCGCCAGTTGTCGGCCGAGAAAGCGTAGAGCGTCAGCGTCGTGACGCCGAGCCCCGGCGCCGCCTCCACCGCGCGCCGCACCGCGTCGGCCCCGCGACGGTGGCCCTCGGTGCGCCGGAGGCCGCGCGCCGAGGCCCAGCGGCCGTTGCCGTCCATGATCAGCCCCACGTGGAGGCCATTCTCCGCTGGTTCCATCTCATGCCTCTCTTCGCCTGCCGACCGCCGTCTCGCGCGGGACCTCGGAGCTCCGGCCGGCGCGGACCCGTCCGGCCCGGTCCTCAGCCCGAGATCGAGAAGGTCAGGTGATCGACGAGGGTGACGACCACGAGGAAAGACAGACCCAGCAGGACGAGGGCGCCGGCGGCGAAGATCACCCGCAGGGGCCGGCTCTCGAAGGGGGCGGCGGCGGCCAGCCGGCCGAGCTGCGTGACCACCCGGGCGGCGACGTAGATCGCGATGATGGCGGCCGCGAGCTCCAGCGGGGGCGCGTCGTCGATCCAGGCCGAGCCGACGAGCGTCCCGGCCGCGAACACCCGCATCAGCCAGGTGAAGAAGATCTCCTCGGCGGGAGCCAACCGGTCGTGCAGAGAGCCGAGCGCTTGCTGCATCGTGTCACTCCTTGGGTGCGCGTGCGAAGTTGCTCGCCGCGCGGGTTCTCGTGGTGCGTCAGACCCAGGGCCCGTTGCCGTCGGCGGCGGGGCCGCTACAGGACTCGCTTGCGGTGAGTATCGACGGAGGGCCGCCACGAGAAATGAGCGGGAAGTGACGGTTCGGTGATATTCCCCTGAAAGCCGGGCAAGACAGTCCGCCGAACTCCCCGAAAGGGATGGCGCGACCCGGCGGCCGCCTTGCGATGCCCGCCGGCGGGGAACACAGGGGCAGCAGGACGACCCGGCCCGGCGTCGCCCTGCGATTGCCCGCCAACGCGGAACCCCGGGCAGAGGCGGGAGGTCCGGAGGCCGCAGCGGCCGCAGCACGGGATTGCCGCCAGCGCGGGAACACCGAAGCGGCGCGCTCAGCGCGGTCGTCTGGTCAGGCCCGCGGCGAGGCCCGAGCCGAACATCAGGCCCTCGAAGGCGCTGATCGCGACCCGGGTCACGACCCCCGGCGCCGGCTCGCCGAGGAGGCGGGCGAGGGGCGAGAGGCCGACCTGCGAGCCGGGGAAGCTCTGCGCCATGAAGTCGAGGCTCATCGCCCCCAGGAAGCGGCCGCTCCAGCCCAGCATGCCCGCCGCCAGGGCGCAGGCGAGCCCGGTCAGGAGGGCGACGCGGATCCGGGCGAGCCCGTGCGGGGTGGCCATGCCGCCCTCCGCGGTCGGCGTGGCCAGCCCGTAGCCCAGCCCGACCGCTCCTCCGAGGAACAGGCATCCACGGCCCCCGTCAGCGGGGAGAGGTCGCGGCCGAACAGGCCCTCGAGCACGAGGCGTCCCAGGAGGTGGGCGGCGGCGGCGACGGCGAGACCGCTTGCCGCGCCGGACGCGGCGAGGGCCAGCCGCCGCCGCGCGCGAAAGGCGGCCTCCGCGGCGGCAAGGCCGGCC
>JAJEEA010000302.1 GCA_022821235.1 Vicinamibacteria bacterium | reverse complement strand
GGTCGAGGGCGAGCCTCGCCTCACCGGCGGCGGCGTCCTGGGGGGCGGCAACCGTCAGGCCCCCCCCGACGACAACGCGAGGCGTTGCGGCGACGCCAGCGACCACGAGCACGCGCACGACGAGCGCCAGCGGCAGAACGGCGGCCGTGCGACTGTCGAATGGCATCGCTGGTCTCCTGCCCTCTCGGCACCCCGGCGGGCGTGCCGTGGGGTTGAGAAGAGCTGGTTCCCGGGCCGTTCTCGCGCTGGAGGGCGGGGCGCCACCGAGTTCAGAATCGGCTCGGCCCTCCTGATCTTCACCGCCTGATCTCACCCATAAAGACGTTTGAGCGGCGGAAACCGAACGGACGAGGAGTTTTTTTTCAGATCTTCGCCAGTTTCGGCGTCGTCGGCGGCCGGCGGCGCCCTGCTCCGTCCTGGGGCACCCCCTTGCCTGACCGGGGGTTCACAGTGATTCCGTGTTGATTGCGGGTTGAAGCCCGAGCCGCTGTCGTCGATGGAGATGCCGGACAAGGCGGAGAACAAGGCGACCGCTCGCGTCGATCTCAAGGGTGTTCGCGTCTCGCGGGGCAAGCCCGGCGCCGGTTCTCGACGATTCTGCAGCCGACGACCCGGATGTCCGCGGAACGCAGGCAACTCAAAAAGCGAACACTTCCAGGTGCTCTCGCCGAACACGCCGAAGCTTGGCAGCGAAGGCATCCGCGGTCGCCGGCCGCGCCGCCCGGGAAGCCGTCAGCACCGATGCCGCGAACGCGAGCGCGGCCGACGACGGGTCGGCGCCGGCGGGCGGCGCGCCGCGGTCGAGACGCTGGCGCCGAATGCGGTCCCGCACCTCGTCGGCCCCGCCGCCGGCAAACGGATGCTCACCCGAGACCATCTCGTACAGCATCACGCACAGCGACCAGACGTCGTCGGCCTCGTCGGCCGGCCGCCCCGACAGCACCTCGGGCGACAGGTAGCCCAGGGTGCCGCCCGTGCTGGTGGCGTCGTTCGCCTCGCGGGCCAGGCCGAAGTCCAGCAGCTTCGGCGAGCCGTCCGACGCGAACCCGACGTTGCTCGGCTTGACGTCGCCGTGCAGGTACCCCGCCTCGTGCACGGCCGCGAGAGCGTCGGCCAGCAACGCGGCGATGTCGAGGGCGCGGGGCGCGGGCACGGGCCCGCGGCGCAGCCGGTCGGCGAGGGTGCCGCGCGACAGGAGCTCGACGACGAGAAACGGGCGGCCCCGCCACGACTCGATGCCGTGGATCTGCGCCACCGCCCGGTGCGTCACCGTGGCCATGGCCCACGCCTCGGGCTTCGAGCCCATCAGGCGGGAGACCGACTCGCCGGTCAGGGTCTTGACGGCGACGTCCCGCTCGAGCCGCAGGTCGCGCGCCAGGTACGCCGCCCCCATCCCCCCGCTGCCCAGGCGCCGCATCAGGCG
Source organism: Vicinamibacteria bacterium (assembly GCA_022821235.1). Lineage (GTDB taxonomy): Bacteria > Acidobacteriota > Vicinamibacteria > Vicinamibacterales > UBA8438 > JAJEEA01. The sequence continues at coordinate 8,185 of JAJEEA010000302.1, read as the reverse complement.
ATACTTGCCGGCCAGCAGCTTCGGCCCCTCGGTCTCGACATAGGCCGTCCCGCAGTCGCACGCCGCCGGCCCGCCGGCCTCCGCCACGCAGCCGCACGCGGGGCACTCCTCGGCCGGCGGCGCGTCCGGCGATGCGGCATCCTCCATGCGGGTGAGCAGCAACCGCCCGAGGGCCAGCCCCGCCGCCGCCCCCAGCCCCTCGAGAAACGGGACGTCCACCGGCCGGGCGAGCCGCCCGTCGAGGCGCCGGCCCGCCACCAGGACGCCCAGCAGCTCCGCCCCGGGTCCGGGGACCGGCACGATGGCGTCGGCGCCCGATTCGACGACCCACCGCCGGTCGTCGTCCAGCAGCACGTGGAAGTACGACGCTTCGTCCCGCGGATGGACTCGAAGCGTGCCGCCCGCCGTCTCCAGCAGGCAGACGATGGCGGACGCACGCGCCAGGGGCGGCATGTCGCCGTCGGGGTCGTCGAGGCCCTCGGCCCCGGCCGCGGTCCGGACCAGCAGGGTGACGGGGGTGCCGCAGCCGCGCTTCGCCGTCCGGCGCACGATGCGTCCGACCGCCGTGGTGCGCCCCACCTTGGCCAGGGCCGCGGCGGCATCGGCCAGGGCCTGCCGCTGATCGGCGGTGTCGGGATAGAGCCAGGCATCGAGGCGGGCCGCCAGGTGGCCGCGGGCGGCGGCCGCGAGCAGCAGAAACAGCATGACCGCGCCGAGCGACTGCACCACCGGATCGGCAGCGGCCGCCCCGACCGCTTGTTCCGGCCGGGTCGCCAGGCGCCAGCCCAGGGCCGCGGCGGCCACGGCCGACCCGAAGCCGAGCCGCCAGCCATGCGCCAGCAGCCGTCCCAACGAGGCCCGCACCACTTCGCGCGGGTGCGGCACGCGGGCGGCGAGCACCGCATACCAGAGCAGGAGGAGCCCCGGGAACCGCAGCACCTGAATCACGGCGATGCTCGGAGACGACTGGTAGTTGGACAGCCAGTCGCCCGGCCTGAACAGCTCGGCGACGTTGTACGCCGCGATCAACCCGATGAACAGCAGGAACCCGATGCCGAACAGGACGACGCGGCGGAACTCGTCGGCCGGAGCCGTGTGCGCGCGCAGCACGACCACCGCGACCGCGCCGAGCGACAACGCGTTCAGGACGACGAAAATCCCGTCGAACACGACCCACGAGACGGCCGGGGCCACGCGGCCCGCCCCGGCGAGCGCCAGCCACGTGACCACGCCGGCCCAGAGCAGACCGCCGACGAGCACGCTGACCGGCACCATCCGGCGGGCCAGGCCGTCGAGGCGGGTCCCCCGGCGGACCCGGGGGCACTCGCGGGCGAACGCCCACAGGAACGCGGGCGCGAACATGAACGGGTACACGTAGGGGAAGGCGAAGTCGGGATAGCCGAACGGCTCGACCGGAGGCGCCCCCCGGAGGACGCCGAGGAGCGCGAACGGATTGACCAACGCGGCCGAGACCAGGAAGTACGCCCCCAGCAGCCACGTGCGGCGGTCGCGTCGCCCCGCGAACAGGAACAGGCACCCGGTCGCGGCGAGACCGGCCACCACCAACATCAAGAAAGGGGTGAGCTCGCTGTCCTCGCGCCGGAACTCGTCCCATCCCCACAGGCCCAGCAGCAGCGAGGCCGCCACCCAGAGCGCGGCCACGGTGACGAGGACCCGCACGGCAATGCGCACGACGACGCCGCCGGGCAGGTCGGACGCCGCCGCCGGGTCTCGCGGCGCCCGCGAGTCGGCCAGCAGGCCGGCGACGAGGTGCAGATTCTCCAGCGTCCGGCGGCTGGCGGGCGCGGCCTCCCGCGCGCACCGGTCCCAATCGACGTCCTGGTCGAGCGTCAGCGCGTCGGCCACGTCGACGACCAGGCGATCGTCCTCACCCATCCCCCATGCCTTCGGGCCGGCTTCCCCGACCTCCCGGGGCTGCGGCGGAGTCGCCGCCGTTCCGCCGCCATCCCCCATGCCTTCGCCAGGCCGGCTTCCCCGACGGCCCCGCCTCGCGGGTCCCGGAGCGCCTCTACTTGATTGGGCGTTCGCCAAGCGGGAACCGAACAGCCGGGGCCTTCGTCACGGCTCCGCCATGAGGGCGCCCAACTGAACCAGCGCCCGCCGCAGGGCCATGCGCGCCGCATCCGGGCTCGGCAGGCGTTCGAGGAGGGCGAGCTGCCGGTAGTTGTAGCCGAGCTCGACGCGGCCGACGACCAGGCGCCGGTCCCGGGGCCTCATGCGCCGGAGACCGTCCAGGTAGCGTCTCCACGCATCGCCCTCGACGAGCTGCCGCAACTGGGGCGCGCCTTCCTCCGACGCCCGAACCGCCTGGTCCGGCGCGATGGCGTCGCGACGCCGCGTCGCCCGCCGCAGCTCGTCGCGGATGCGGTTCTCCGCCACCCGCCGCAGGTAGGCCCGCATGGCGCTCCCGCGCTTCGACTCGAACCAGTCGAGTCGCGTGAACGTGTAGCCCAGCGCCTGCTGGACGATGTCGCTCGTGTCGACCGAGCCCCGCACGCGCCGCGGCAGCCGGCCCCGCGTCCATCTCCGGAGCCACGACCCGTACCGCTCGAACAGCACCTCGGCCGCCCGATGGCTGCCCTGCCGCACCCGTTCCAGGAGGCGCGACTCGGACGACGAGGTGGAGCCGGCGGGCGCGGGCTGGCCGGGCTTCAGGGGCGGCGGCTCGGGCTTCAACACCATGACCTGTCGGCATCGTGTACGAAGCGGACCCGATCTGGCAAGGGACCGCGACACGGGCGACGACCGGAACGGCCCTTCTCCGGTCGGCTTCCGCACAGGAATGAAGCGCCCGCCCCCGGCTCGCTCGAGCGGTCCGAGCGCCTGATCCCCACGCCACCCTCTCGGAGTCGCGCAGGAATGAAGCACCGCCCCCGCCTCGATCGAGGGGGCCGAGCGCCTGATCCACCCACCCCCCGGAGTGCACGGGAATGAAGCGCCCGCCCCGGCTCGATCGGGGGGAACACGGGTGAACGGCGCCGGTCGGTTGTTCGATTCTCGCTCTGCGAACGCCCTGATCGATGGGAGGGTTCAGCGGATGCGACGCGCCGACTCCCGCCCGGCGTGCCGAGAACCCGGAGGCGAAGGAGGGCGATGAGACCCCGTCTGCTCGCAGCGGCGCTGCTCGCGGCGGCCGTACCGGCGTCCGCGGAGACCGTGACCGGCAGGAGCGCCCGTCGGCGCCCGGTTCGACGCCTGCGAGGTTCGGATGCTTCGTACGTGAAGGAGAACGACAGTTGAAATCGGTCTCGGGGATCCTCCCCGTTCCATTACGTGCGAAGGGAAGTGCTCATCCACAACTCCCTGGGGGCGCGGCGACCCCGGGCCGCTGCCCGCTCGGCTCACCGAGACGGACGACGAGAAGTGCTCATCCACAACTCCCTGGAGGCGCCGCAACTGCCGCGGTCGTTCGCGTGGCGGCGCTGGCCGCCGTGTTGGCGGGGGGCGCTGCCGTCGAGGCGGCCGCGCAGGGCGTCGAGGAGGACCGCGCGGCGCTCGTGGCGCTCTACCGCGCGACGAACGGCGCGAGCTGGGTCGACAGCTCGAACTGGGCCACGACGGCGCCCCTGGGTGAATGGTTCGGGGTGCAGACGGACGACGACGACGGCAGGGTCACGGAACTGTCTCTTTCGGACAACGGCCTCACCGGCCCCATCCCGCCCGTGTTGGGAGACCTGGGGCAACTCGTTGCTCTCGACCTCGGCCAGAACGACTTGACCGGGCCGATTCCGGCGAGCGTGGGGAACCTGGGCCTCCTCCGGGGGCTCTACCTCCACGAGAACTAGCTGTCGGGTCGGATTCCGGGCGAGGTGGGCAACCTGACGAACCTGGAGTGGCTGAACCTCTCGTCGAACGACTTGACCGGGCCGGTGCCGGCGAGTCTGGGGAACCTGGGCCTCCTCCGGGGGCTGCACCTCCACGAGAACGAGCTGTCGGGTCGGATTCCGGGCGGGCTGGGCCGCCTGGCGAACCTGGATTGGCTGGACCTCTCGTCGAACGACTTGACGGGGCCGGTGCCGGGGGAGTTGGGGAACCTGGGCCTCCTCCGCGTGCTGCAGCTCCACGAGAACGGGCTGTCGGGTGGGATTCCGGACGCGCTGGGCCGCCTGGCGAACCTGGTTTGGCTGGACCTGTCGTCCAACGACTTGACCGGGCCGGTGCCGGCGAGCTTGGGGAACCTGGGCCTCCTCCGGGTGCTGTACCTCGAGGAGAACGAGCTGTCGGGCCCGATTCCGGGCGGGCTGGGCCGCCTGGCGAACCTCGAGGCGCTGGACCTCGCATCGAACCACTTGACCGGGCCGGTGCCGGCGAGTCTGGGGGACCTGGGCCTCCTCGAGTTGCTGTTCCTCTACGAGAACGAGCTGTCGGGTGGGATTCCGGGCGAGCTGGGCCGCCTCGCGAACCTCGAGTGGCTGGACCTCTCGCAGAACGACTTGACGGGCCCGGTGCCGGGCGAGCTGGGAAGCCTGGCGAACCTCCGGTGGCTGAGCCTGTCCCACAACTGGGTTCTGTCGGGACCGGTCCCGCCCGCTCAGCGGTTCCCGCGGCTCGAGCACTTGAACATCATGGTGACCGAGGCCTGCGGGTCGGCCGGCTGGCGCGACCGCGCGGGAACGGTCGATTTCCTGGGGCGCGTGTGCGGCGAGACGACGACGGCCGCCACCATCGACGTGGCCGTCGTCTACACGCGGGCCGCGCGCGACGCGCTGGGCGGCGCCGCCGCGCTCGAGGCGTCGGTCGACCTGGGGATCGCCGAGACCAACCAGGCCCTTGCCGCGAGCGGGGTGCGCCACCGCCTGAGGCTGGTGGAACGGTCCGAGGTGGCGTACGAGGAGACGGGCGACTCCAGGGTCGACGTGGTGCGCCTCCTCTTGCGCTCGGACGGCCACCTGGACGAGGTGCACGCCCTGCGCGACCGCGTCGGGGCCGACATCGTGAGCCTCATGGTCGGCGAATCCGACCACTGCGATCGCGGCGCCGTGACATTCAGTCTCACCCGTCAGGGGTGCGGCTTCACGCACGTGCTCGGACACCACCTGGGACTCTTCCACGATCGGTACGACGTGCATGGCGAGGGACGCGGGGCGGCGCATCCCGCCTACGGCTACGTGAACCAGCCGGGGCTCGCGGCGGGCGCCGCGCGGGGCCGCCGCTGGCGCACGATCATGTCCGAACCCAGCCAGTGCTCGGACGCCGGCACGGTGTGCCCGCGCGTGCTCCGCTTCTCGAACGCGCGCCAGAGCTACAACGGCGACCCCCTGGGCGTTCCCTACGGCGCCGGCGGGTTGGGCGTGGGCGGCCCGGCCGACGCCGCGGCCGTGCTGGAGATGACGGGTCCCGCGGTGGCGCGATTGCGCGACCGCCCCCCCGGCGCCAACCGTCCGCCGGCCGCGGCAGGCGCCCTGCCCGATCTGCGTCTGGCGCTGAACGGCGCGCTCGACGTGGACGTGTCGGGGGCGTTCGTCGACCCCGACGGCAACGCCCTGACCTACACCGTGTCGTCGTCGGCGCCCGACGTCGTGACGGTGCTGGCGGCGGGGGCCCGCGTGACGCTGACCGCGGTGGCCCCGGGCGGGGCCGTGATCGAGGTGAGGGCGACCGACCCCGGCGGCCTGAGCGCCGCGCAGGCCTTCGGCGTGCGGGTGACGGCGCCGTTCACCGACGACCCGATACGGCCCGGGGTGACGCCGGTCAGGGCGGTTCACTTCACAGAGCTTCGGGCGCGCATCGACGTCCTGCGACGCGAAGCCGGGCTGCCGCGGTTCGGCTGGACGGACCCGGAGCTGCGGGCGGGGGTGACGCCGGTCCGGCTCGTGCATCTGCTCGAGCTGCGGTCGGCCCTGACGGCGGCGTACGCCGCGGCGGGGCAGGCGGAGCCGGACTGGACCGACGACGCGCCGGCGGCGGGGGCGAACCCGATCCGGGCGGCGCACCTGATGGAGCTGCGCGCCGCCGTGGCGGCGCTGGAGTGAACGCTTCCCCCTGGTCGCCCTCCCAGAGTGCCCGCGCCTTCGCCGACGGGCCTCTTGGCGTTCACGAAGGGTTCGGGGCTGTTCGTTTTCCGAGTCTTCAACGCCTTCCTGAATAGGGGCGGGTTTCGGCGGCGGTCCACGGGGCCGGCGCCTCGACCCCCCTGGTGCCGTTCCGGGCATCGAAAAGAACCGGGCAAGTCCAGCGGAATCACGGGGCGGACGAGCGCCTGGTGGCGGGCCCACCAAGCGCGGGAAGTTTCGCTTTGGCGGCAGGGGGCCGACCCACAGGCTCCCGGACTCCTCGCGTGCATCCCGACATGGCGGCGGACCAAGCGGTGTCGGATCGCGCAGGATGCGGAGCCGCGCGTCGTCGAGCGAGGCGCCCCGGTTCGAGGATGTCTACCGATTTGAGAGTGAGGTGAGCGAATGCGACGGTTCGTGCCGGCCGACGGCGTGTACCGCCCCGGCGACGAGATCCACTGGTTCGCCCGGCTGGCGTCGCTCCTGCTGCCCGGCGGCGCGCACCCGGTCCGGCAGCGCCGTCTCGCCTGAGCCTGCGCCGTCGGCAGAGCCACGCCATGCCCGAGACGACCGCACCCGCCTCGATCGGCCGCCACTCCGACGCCCCGCGGCAGGCGGCCACCCGCGTGCTCGCGGTGGGCCTGTGCATGTTCACCCTCGTCCAGGTGAACTACCCGATCCTGGCCCCCCAGCCGCAGCTCGCGGTCTTCGCCCTGCTGGGGCTGGTCATCTGCTTCCTGAACGTCCCCGTCCACCCGAACCTGAAGAACCACCCCGCGGCGAGGGCGGGCGACCTCGTCCTGGCGGGGCTGGCCACGGTCTGCTGCGGCTGGATCCTCGTCCAGAACGACCCGTTCTTCGAGGGCCTGTGGCAGGGCGGCTCGAGCCTCGGCAACCGCGCCGGGTTCGAGACCGGGACCGACATCGCGGTCGGCGTCGTCGGCCTGCTCCTGGTCATCGAGGCGGCGCGCCGCTCCCTCGGGCTCGCGCTACCGATTCTGTCCGGCCTGTTCCTGATCTACGCGTACGTCGGCGCCGGCATGCCCGATTGGCTCTTCCCCCACCGCGGGTACTCGGTCGAGCGCATCGTCGCCCAGGCGTTCCTGCAGGCGCAGGGCACCTTCGGCGTCGCCCTGGGGGTGATGTTCACCTACGTCTTCCTGTTCGTCATCTTCGGCGCCTTCCTCTCGGCGTGCGGCGCCACCCGCTTCATCATCGACTTCGCGCAAGCGGTCTTCGGTCGCAGCCCCGGCGGGCCCGCCAAGGTCGCGGTGCTGGCCAGCGGCCTGATGGGATCGCTGTCGGGCAGCGCCGTCGCCAACACCGCGACCACCGGCACCTTCACCATCCCGATGATGCGCAGCGCCGGCTTCCGGGCGACGACCGCGGCCGGCATCCAGGCGGCGGCGAGCTCCGGGGGAGCCCTGATGCCCCCCGTGATGGGGGCCGGGGCCTACATGATGCTCGAGATCGTCGACCCCCCGGTGACCTACCTCGAGATCATCCGGGCGGCGCTGATTCCCGCGATCCTCTACTACCTGTCGCTGTTCCTGATTACCCACTTCCATGCCCGCGGGACGATGGCCGCGGAACACGCGCGCGGGACGGCGGACGACGCCGGCGGGGGGAGCCCCGGCGGGACCGCGGCGGCCGCCCCGCTCGCGGAGTCGCGCCACGAGGGCATCGTCTTCGCCACCGCCCTCGGCCTTCTGATCCTGCTGCTCATCCTGGGCTACACGCCGTTCCGGGCCGTGACCGCGTCGCTGGTGGGCATCGTCGTCGTCGGGGCGTTCAACGAGCGCACCCGGCTGTCGATTCAGGACGTCGTCAGGGCCTTCGCGAAGTCGGCGCGCGACGTCGTCTCGCTCATCGCCGCGTCCGCGTCGGTGGGCATCATCATCGGCATCGTCACCCTGACCGGCATCGGCACCCGCCTGCCCGCGACCATCCTGCCCCTGGCCGAGCAGAGCCTGTTCCTCGCCCTCGTGCTGATCATGGTCTCGTCGATCGTCCTCGGCATGGGCCTCCCCTCGGCCGTGTGCTACCTGCTGCTCGCGACCCTCATCGGACCCGTGCTCGGCAACCTCGGGGTGGTGCCCCTGGCCGCGCACCTGTTCATCTTCTACTTCGGCATGATGTCGATGGTGACCCCGCCGGTCGCCCTCGCCGGC
>JAJEEA010000130.1 GCA_022821235.1 Vicinamibacteria bacterium | reverse complement strand
GATGAAGATGGAGACCAACGTCAGCGCCCCCCGCGCGGGCCGCATCGTCTCGATCGCCGTCCAGGAGGGCGTCCAGGTCCGGAAGGGCGACCCCCTGCTCCACATCGCCTAGCAGCCGGTGATGAGACCCCGCGTTCCACCGCGCCCGGAGGGCGCCGGCAAGAGCCCAGGCGCGGGATGCGTCGCCGCTCGAACGCAGCCGCGACTCTCGCCGCCGGCTCCTTCCGCGCAATCGGTCCCGCAACCTCGACCTGGTGCTGCGTCATGGCTGGATGTTCGGGCACGGGTGCTGTGATTCGTCAACGATTGCGCGCGGTAGACCCATATCCGTGTCCAAAGATTGGGACCTGACGCACCACTAGACTCATGGAACGCGCCGCATGCAATCCGACCTGCTCCTGAGGCTCTGGGAAACGACCGGTCTTGCGAACTTCGGCGGGATCGGGCCGATCGCCATGATGGCGGTCGGCGGGGTCCTCATCTATCTCGGCATCTCCAAGCGGTTCGAGCCGCTGCTGCTGATCCCAATCGGCTTCGGCGCGATCCTGAGCAACATCCCCGTCGCCGACATCGGCGGCCCCGACGGCATTCTCGGCTACTTCTACTCGGTGGGCGTGTCGACCGGCATCTTCCCGCTGCTCATCTTCCTGGGGGTCGGCGCCCTGACCGACTTCGGCGCCCTGATCGCCAACCCCAAGACGTTGATGCTGGGGGCGGCCGCGCAGTTCGGCATCTTCTTCACCCTGCTCGGGTCGCTGGCCATGAGCGAGCTCGTGCCGGCCATCGACTTCTCGCTCCAGGACGCCGCCGCCATCGGCATCATCGGCGGCGCCGACGGGCCGACCGCCATCTTCCTCGCCTCGCGGCTGAGCCCCGATCTGCTGGGGGCGATCGCGGTGGCCGCGTACTCGTACATGGCGCTGGTGCCCATCATCCAGCCCCCGATCATGCGGGCGCTGACCACCGAGGAGGAGCGCGCGGTGGCCATGGACGAGCTGCGTCCGGTGTCGGCGACCGAGCGCATCCTCTTTCCGTTCACCGTCCTGCTGCTCGTCGTCCTGCTGCTGCCCGCCGCGTCCCCGCTCGTCGGCATGCTGATGTTCGGCAACCTCCTGCGCGAGGCGGGCGTGGTCGAGCGGCTGTCGCAGACCGCGCAGAACGAGCTCATCAACATCGTGACCATCCTCCTCGGCCTGACCGTCGGCTCGCGGCTGGCCGCCGAGACCTTCCTCAGCGCCGAGACCATCGGCATCCTCGCCATCGGCCTCGTGGCGTTCGCGGTGGGCACCGCCACCGGCGTCCTCATGGGCAAGGCCATGCACCGCCTGAGCGGCGGTCAGGTCAACCCGCTGATCGGCGCGGCAGGCGTCTCGGCGGTGCCGATGGCGGCCCGCGTCGTCAACCGGGTGGGCCTCGAGTCCAATCCGAACAACCACCTCCTGATGCACGCGATGGGCCCGAACGTGGCCGGCGTCATAGGCTCGGCGGTGGCCGCCGGGTTCCTGCTGTCGCTGCTGGGGTAGCCGTCTGCGCCGTGGAACGGCTGCGGACGCCTGGAGGGTCGGTTGGGCGCCAGGCGGAGGCCGCCATGCCACCCTGCGTCATCGGGTCCGCGGTGGCCGCCGGCTTCCTGCTGTCGCTGCCCCTCTCGGCCGCCTTCGTCCGTTCCGCGCCGCCCGGACGCCACGCGGACGGCAACGGGCTGTACCTGTTCGTCCAGCCGACCGGCACCCGAAGCTGGGTCCAACGCATGGTTCCACTCTGCCGGCGAGCGGTCGAGATCCTCGGCTCGGCTCGAACGCTCGGCGACGGCACGCCGCTCGTGTTCCCGATACGTCGGGTTCGGCGCAACATCATCTTCCCCGAAGCTGCCCCCGGGTAGCGCCGACAAGTTTCGTCGCGATAAAATGACATGTACGGCATTTTGTCGCTATGAAATTCGATCAATTGCTGGAGATCGTCGGCGACGAACCCCTGTTCGAAACCGGCCTCCTTCTGGCCGGCGCCGTCGACCCCGCCGACGTCAGGCGCCAGCTCGCGCGTTGGACCCGGACCGGCCGGCTCCACCGTCTGCGGCGGGGGCTGTATGCGCTGGCGCCTCCCTATCGCCGGCGTGCGCCCCACCCCTTTCTCGTCGCCAACCGTCTCGTGCAGGGATCCTACGTCAGCGGCCTCTCCGCGCTGGCGCACGCGCAGCGCATTCCCGAGTACGTGCCCGAGGTGACCAGCGTGGCCGCCGCGCGGCCCGAGCTCCGCACCACGGCGCTCGGCCGCTTCTCGTGCCGCCACGTGAAGGCCGACCTGCTGTTCGGCTATCGGTGCGTGGAGGTGGGCCGGCATCAGCAGGCGTTCGTCGCGCGGCCCGAGAAGGCGTTGCTCGATCTCGTCCACCTGTGCCCGGGCGGCGACGAATCGCCCCATCTCGCCGGGCTGCGCCTCGACCTCGACGCCCTGGACCTGGACCTGATGGATCGGCTGGCCGCGACCGCGGCCCGGCCGAAGCTGCGGCGGGCGGCCCGTCGCGTTCGCGCCATGGCCGGTGATCGGGCGGACAGCTTCGAGGTCCTGTGAAGGCCCATCTTCTCGACCTCGTGCGCACGGTCGATCCGGTGCAGGGCCGCAACCGGGCTCGCGAATACCTGCAGGCCCGCATTCTCGGCGTTCTGCAGAAGGCGGGCGCGATGGTGCCGCTCGCCTTTCACGGCGGGACCTGCCTGCGCTTCCTCTTCGCGCTGCCGCGCTATTCCGAAGACCTCGACTTCACGCTCGAAGGCGACCCGTCGCGGTACGACCTGCGGGCCTGGCTGAAGGCCATCCGCGCGGAGCTGGCGCGAGAAGGCTACGTCGTCGACCTGTCGATGCGGGACGGCCGGCCGGTGCACGGCGCGTTCGTGCGCGTCAGGGGCATCCTGCACGAGGCGGGCCTGTCGCTTCGCCGGGAGGAGGCGCTCGCGGTCAAGATCGAGGTCGATACGCGTCCACCGGCCGGCGCCGTGCTCGACACCCGCCTCGTGCGCCGCCACGTCACCTTGCGCCTCTGCCATCACGACCGGGCGTCGCTGCTCGCCGGCAAGCTCCACGCCCTCCTGCAGCGGCCCTGGACCAAGGGGCGGGACCTGTACGACCTGATCTGGTATCTGAGCGACCCGACGTGGCCGGCGCCGAACCTGACGTTGTTGAACGCGGCGCTGCGGCAGACCGACCGGGCCGGCGCGGAGCTGAACGCCCGAACCTGGCGGGAGACCGTGGCCGCCCGAATCGACGCCCTCGACTGGGACCGCGCCGTCGCCGACGTCCGCCCGTTCCTCGAGCGCACCGAGGACGTGGAATCGCTGACCAGGGAGAACGCGGCGCGGCTCCTGACGGAGCACGTTCGACCTGATTGAAGCCGCCCACGACGGTCGGCGACGGCGGCCAGGCCGGTCGAGAGCTCGACCCGCTCGTAGTCGCCGATGTTGACCAAGCGGGTCGAAAGCTCGACCCGTCCGTCGACGACCAGGGCAGGGCGGCTGTCCTCGCACCATCGTCGAGGGGTGTCGTCCGACGGCCCGGCGTTCCGGCACGACTCACGCACGACCACCGGCCGGTCCGCCGTCTCACTCGTCCTGGAGCGCGGCGAGGGGGTGTCGTCCGACGGCACGGTGTTCGGGCACGACCACCGGCCGGTCTGCCGTCTCACTCGTCCTGGACGCGGTGAGGGGTGTCGTCCGACGGCAGGGCGTTCGGGCACGACCACCGGCCGGTCCGCGGTCTCACTCGTCCTGGAGCGCGGTGAGGGGGTCGACGCGGGAGGCGCGCCGGGCGGGCAGCCAAGCCGCCGCCGCCGCGATGACCGCGAGGAGGACGGCCGCCTGGACGATGGTGACCGGGTCGGTGGGGGCGAGGCCGTGAATCAGGCTCGCCACCAGGCGGCCGGCCAGCAGCACCATCCCGACCCCGGCCGCGACGCCGGCGGCGACGAGCACCAGCGACTCGCGCAGCACCATCCAGGCGATGCCCGTCGACGGCGCGCCGAGGGCCATCCGGATGCCGATCTCGCCGGTGCGCCGGGTCACGGTGTACGAGGCCAGCCCGAACAGCCCGATGGCGGCGAGCAGGGTCGCCAGCCCGCCGAACGAGGCATAGGCGACGGCGTAGAGCCGCTCGGCCGACATCCGCTCCGCTATCGCCGCAGTCTGGGTGGTGACGTTCATTATCGGAAGCCGCGGGTCGATCTGCCGGACGCTCTCGCGCACCGCCGGAGTCAGGGCGTTCGGCGGGCCGGCGGTCCGCAGCGCGAACGTGGCGGAGCGGAGCGGAGACTGCACGGCGGAGCGGAACACCGTCGGCGGCGCCGCGCCCCGCAGGTCGTCGTAGCGGGTGTCGCGGACGACCCCGACGACCTCGACCTCGCCCCGCTCCTCGGGGTCGAACCCGAACCGCCGGCCCACCGCGTCGCCGGTCCCGAACAGCTCCGTCGCGGCGGCGGCGTTGATCACCGCGACGCGGGGCGCGTCGGCGTCGTCGCGGGGCTCGAAGCCGCGTCCCGCGAGCAGCGGGATCTCCATGGTGTCGAAGAAGCCGGGCGCCACCGTCATCATGTGGGTGCCCTGACCCGCGCCGGTCTGCCCCTCGACGTGCACGGTGCTGATCCACACCCCACCGCCGAGCAGCGCGGTCTGGGCCACCGTGACCGATCGCACGCCCGGCAGGACCCGCAGACGGTCGGCGATGCGGGTGTACAGCGCGACCGACTCCTCGGCGGCGTAGCCGCTCCGGGTCGAGTCGAGTTGGAACAGCAGCACCCGCTCGGGGTTGAACCCGACGTCGACGCCCCGGAGGTTGGCCAGGGTCTTCAGGAACAGCCCGGCCCCGACGAGCAGGGCCAGCGACACCGCGACCTGGGCCACGATCAGGGTCCGGCTCAGCCGCGAGCGCGACAGCGCCACGTTCCGGGTCTGTTCCTTGAGCGCGCCCGCCGGGTCGGCGCGGGTGGCGCGCAGGGCGGGCACGAGGCTGAACGCGATGCCCGCCGCGAGGCTCAGCCCCCCCGCGAAGGCGAAGACCCGCCAGTCGAAAGGGCTCGCCTGGCCGAACGGCAGCAGGCGGCGTGCCGCCCACGCCACGGGCAGGGCGAGCGTCCCGCCGGCGGCGGAGAGGAGCAGGCTCTCGGTCAGCAACTGGCGGACCAGCCGCCCGCGCGTGGCGCCGACCGACATGCGAATCGCCACCTCCCGCTCGCGCGACGCCGCCCGCGACAGCAGCAGGGTGGCCACGTTGGCGCACACGATGAGCAGCACGAGGGCGACGACGACGCCGAGAACGAGGGCCTGACCCGACGACCGGGGGCTCGCGTCGTAGAGCCCCTGCCGGCCGGACGAGACGAGCAGCCGCGGCTCGGCGCTGCGGTTCCGGTTCCGCGCGAGCCCCCGCTCGTCCTCCGTCAGGCCGTCGAGGAACGACGCCAGCGCCGACTGCGCGGCGGCCCGGAGCACCCCGTCCAGGTTGCCCTGCACCTGTGCCGCGGTCGCCCCCGGGGCCAGCCGCCCCATGATCGGGAGCCACCAGAACGTCGCGTCCGTGAGGCTGCCGTAGCCTTCCGGCAACCGCAGGGTGGCGAGGGGCAGGTGCACGTCGGCCGCCGTCGCGTCCGGCCGGCGAATGCCGACGTAGCCGGGCGGCAGCACGCCCACGATGGTGGTGGGCACGTCGTTGACGCGGATGACCGTGCCCGTGGGGTCCGCCTCGGGGCCGAAGCGGCGCTCCCGGAACGAGTGGCTGATCATGGCCACCGGCTCGGCCCCCGGCCGGTCGTCGTCCGGGCCGATGGCGCGGCCCGCGGCCGGCTGCACGCCGAGCACCCGGAGGTAGTCGCCGGTGGCGGCGAGGCCGGTCGCGATCTCGGCCCGTCCGTCGACGACCAGGGTCAGGGACGTCGGCGTCGCCGCGAACATCCCGGCGAGGGTCTCGCCGGCGTCGCGCAGCGCTTCGAAAGCGGGGTACGAGAAGGAGCCCGAGACGCCCCTGCCCCCGGTGGTCCCGGCGGACGTCACCCCCCGGGCCGCGCCGTTGTCGCCGGTCCAGCGCAGGCGCACGAGACCGTCGGGGTCGGCCACCGGCAGCGTCTGGAAGAGCATGCCGTCGACGGCGCTGAACAGCGCGGTGTTGGCGCCAATGCCCAGCGCCAGCGACACCAGCACCACGAGCGTCCAGCCCCGGGCCTTGCCCAGCACCCGGACCGCATGGCGAAGGTCGCTCAACATCCGTGCACCTCGGCGCGGCTACGACTGTCGTGAGCGCTGCCGCCACCGTCAATCCGCCAGTATTGAATAGGGCTGATTCGCTGCCTGCCACGAATGAAGACCGGCCCCCAGACCCGTGCCTCTCAGAGCTTCGGGGGACATGCCCACGCGAAGAAATCCGGCGATGTCGTTCGCCTTGATGCGGGCGGGTAGGTCTCCAAGAACCCGCCGGAGCCCTATCCTGAGAATCTGGACCATATCGTGTCCCCGGGCAATGTACCAGGGATCCGCCTCTGGAAGTTGCGCGAGACGACCCTCGATTGCCCGCACATTGGGAGCAGCTTGGCGAAGCAGCTTCTCGGCGTCTACCGCCCAGGTATTCTCGTCCACAAACCGCTGTACCGCAATTTCGCGCAGGGCAATCGCCGGTCGAGCGTGGGACGCTGCCCACCGCAAGCGTCCGAAGACCAATGTCCTTTCGAGAAGGGCTGTGCGTACGTCAACGCCTGCGAGCTCGAATTGCTGAATCTTCGCAAGAGCGCCGTGCTCGGCTAGCACTCGATCGAGAGCGGACGACCGACAGAGAAGACACTCGAGGTCGTGGGCGTCCGTGTACAGCAGGTTGCCGGACTCGACGCGCGGGCGTGTGGGGAGGTCGTAGTCGGTGTCCACGACTGCGAGAGCACCTGGGAACTGCTCGGTATCGAGTTGTTGAATTCCTCCGATAACGTTCGGCTTTCCCTCGCCGTCTATTAGCTCGCAGGTGGCATGGCACCGCGACTTCCAAAAGCGGATGTCGTCCCTGCCTTCGACAAGCAGAAAGGCACCCTCATGAGACCTGCGGCTCATCTTGATCTCGGCCACAAGCGTCCCGGGAGATTTGTGCCCGTGCAGCATCGTCGTGCCTACTAACGCGACCCAGGCTCAATTGCCCAGAGCGACCATGAGGTCGTCTCGATCGCCGACGATGAAAGGCGAGTGGGTGGCGACCACCGCGTCGAATCCGGATAGTTGGACAATCTCTGCTAGATCCGGGAGAAACTTCTTCTGCCATCCAACGTGAAGTGACAGCTCGGGTTCGTCGATCAGGACGGCGGTGTTGGGGCGGACCCTAAACAGAAGATCGTAGTGCAATACAAGCTCGTGTTGTTCGCCGGAGGATAGCAAGTCTAGCTGCAACCGCTCGCCGTCCTTATCTTTCGCTACCAAGCCGTTTTCTCGATCTACATGAATCTGCTTGTTTTGGAATTTTCCGTTTACGCTCTTAAGAAGAAGGCGAGTTCGGCTCGCTAGGCGCTCCAATGCTTCGAGCTTGTGTTCGGTGTCCTGAATGTGGAGCGTCATGACACGCGCTTCAGTGGGGTCCATGTCGCGTAGTCTGTCGGTATCGAAGGGTGGCGCGGGAGTCTCCTCAAGGATGCCAATCTCCATGAAGTCCTTTGTCTTTTGGTCCAGAGCTGTCATCCGCTGACGTAGGTCCTCCGGTGTTAGTGGTTCGGTCGTCGAAATAAGACGTTGTGGAAATGTTTGATCCAGTGTCTGTGCTTGCCGTCCATAATCGGCCATAGTATCGTCGAGCCGTTTCTTGAAGTTGAAGCTGCACTCGGAAACACGTGAAATAAACGGAATGGACCGACGCCGACGCCGGAATTGGAGGTCGTCGGGCGAGTTGAGATCCCATGGAGTGCGGACCAATCGTTGAGCTTCGATCAAGTAGGCATTTGCGCGATTCAGGAAGTCCTTAAGCCAAGGAATGTCATGCTCCTGGGTACTCTTGCGACGGGTAGTCGGCGCGCCGTATCTGGAGATGACTTCCGACTCGGACAACACTTCGTCGTACCTGAGGTCAATCCATGCAGTGGGAACGCTGCTGTAAGGTTGGAGGTAGTCGGCTTTTGCCGCGATGGACTCTGCTTCGGTCGGGCCGAGGTCGATGCGGGATGAGCGGGGGCGGCTTTTCGGCTTCGTTAATTTGAGTTCGGTGGTGCCTCCCTTGTTCGTCAACTCAAGAACGCTGTCGCCGTGGAAGCCGAGAAGCAGGCGAGAAAACGGAATACGTCGGAAGTAGGTGAGTTTTTGTCGCAAGAGCCCGTCGACCATTCGCAGGACGGTGGTTTTTCCAACGCCATTCGCGCCATGCAGGAGCGTTACCCGGTCCTCAAGGTTGAGGTCGATGTGATGGTCGTAAATGCCGAACAGGCCGTCGACCTCGATTCGCTGAAGTCGAAGAAGTTGTGGTGAGTCCATGGGAAGTACAAGGACAGACAGAAAGCAGGGAATGGTCCTGTCCTCCCCGGACGGTCCGACCGTCCGGGGAGAGCGGAGCGAAGGGGTCAGCGCTGGTCGAGGGCGAACACGAACAGGTAGCTCGAGTTCTCGAGGTTGTCGTACCTCACCGGGTGCAGGTGGCGGCCGCTGGACTGCACCGCGACGTACTGCGTGGGCCCGATGGCGTAGGTGACGGGGGCGCCCTTGAGGGGGGTGCCGACGTTGAAGCGCCACAGCTCTTCGAGGGTCTCGTCGTTGTAGGCGACGAGCCAGCCGTCCTGGAGGGCCGTGAACACGAGGCCGCCGGCGGTGGCGGTCACGCCGGAGCGGATCTCGATCTCGGTCACCGCCTTGCCGATCACCTCGTGGTCGACCGCGTCGAACGCGGTCAGGGCGCCGTAGTAGAGGTCGCTGTCGTACTGCCGGCGCTCGCTGCGCTGGGGATCGATGTCGCCCTCGGGCGAGGCGGGGACCATGGCCGCGCCGGTCTGCTCGAAGCAGCCCTCGGTGCCGACGCCGTAGGCGATGTGCTTCACGGGGTTGTAGGCCATGGGCTGGTGGGCGACCCCGCCGTGCCAGGTCGGGCAGGCGCGCTTCATCTCGTCGCGGTCGCCGCGCATGGCGCGGGCCTCGGGGTTGTAGATCTGGACGTCGAGGTTCGGGTCGTACTCGACGGGCTTGCCGGTGACGGGGTCGAGCCCCGCCGTCCAGTTCAGGTCGTTGACGTACTGGGCGCCGCGGATGAAGCTGCCGTCGGTGCGGTCGAGGGTGTAGAAGAACCCGTTGCGCGCGTAGTGGGAGACGACCTTCCGCATGCGGCCGTCGATCTCGAGGTCGTAGAGCATGTGCACCCCGACCTCGTCGTAGTCCCACGAGTCGTTCGGGGTGTACTGGAAGTACCACTCGAGCTCGCCGGTGTCGATGTCGAGGGCGACGGCGCTGTTGGTGTAGAGGTTGTCGCCGGGGCGGAACTCGGCGTCGTAGCCGGGGAACGGGTTGCCGGTGCCGACGATGTAGAGCCTCGTCTCGGGGTCGTAGGACCCGGTCTGCCAGATGCCGCCGCCGCCGGTCTTCCAGGCGTTGTGGTCGTCCTTCCAGGTCTCGCTGCCGGGCTGGCCGGGCTCGGGCACGACCCACCAGCGCCACAGCTCGTCGCCGGTGTCGACGTCGAGGGCCGCCACCCAGCCCCGGGTGCCGCCGTCGCCGGCGCCGTTGTGCACGATGACCTTGCCCTCGGCGACGATCGGGGCGGTCAGGAAGCGCTCGCGGCGGCCGAACTCGTTGACGCCCGTGATCTCGACGTCCCACATGATCTCGCCGTTCTCGCGGTCGATGGAGATGACCCGGCCGTCGGGCAGGTTCGCCAGCACCCGGTCCTCCCAGAGGGCGATGCCGCGGGTGCGCGAGGTGTTGCCCTCGTGGTCGACGCCGGGGTCGGCGATCCAGACGAACTCGCCGTAGTTCGGGTTGCGGGCGTCGATCTTGTACACGGTCCCCCACCCGTCGCTGGTGTACAGGAAGCCGTTGTCGACCAGGGGGTTGAGCTCGGCCTCGGGGCCGTTGCGCCCGGTGTCCTGCATGCCGCCGAGGGCCAGCGCCCACACCATGCGGAGGTCGGCGACGTTGTCGCGGTCGATCTGGGTGAGCCGAGAGTAGCGGGTCGCGGTGTAGTCGCCGTTCATGAGCAGCCAGTTCTGCGGCTCTCTCGCGGCGTTGATCAGCCGGTCGCGGTTGACGGTGAGGCTGTACTGGGCTTCGGCCGCGATCGCCGACCCGACCACCAGGAGGGCGGCGGCGCCGACGGCTTTCACCATGGAGTGCTGGCGCATGCAGGTTCCCCTTTCTGGACGTTCCGATTCGCCGTAGCTTACACCGAAAGGCGCCGTCGGGCCGGCTCGTTCGTCACGTCTGTCGCACTGTCGTCTGCCGGCCTGCCCGCGCCCCTGCCGCCCGCCGATGCCCTGCAGGTCGGGGTCGCGCCAAGGTCTGCGGCCCGGGTGTGCCCCTCCAACGCCGCCGCCGGCGTAGCCGATTCTGCCGGGAGCCGGCGGCACGGGGCGGCCGCCTGAGGCGCGGACGACCAGCCGACCATCCCGTATGTCACGCTCCGCGCGGCGCTGGCCGAGCCGGCTTGCCGGGAGTCGCCGCGGGCTGAGGAGGCGGCCGTCTGCGGCGCGGAGGGGTGGCGCGTCACGTCCCCATCTTCGGGCACAGGCACGGGTTCCCACCGCGATCGCCGATCACGGCGCCGCACGCCCGAACGCCCACCCCACTGCGCAGCGCTAGCCGAAGATGCCGTAGAGCGTCAGCAGGACCCCGCCGGCGATGACCGAGCCGAGCTGGCCGGCGGTGTTGGCCCCCATGGCGTGCATGAGGACGTGGTTGGTGAAGTCCTCATCCTGCGCCACCCGCTGCACGAGCCGCCCGCTCATGGGGAAGGCGCTGATGCCGGCGGCGCCCACGAGGGGGTTGACCTTGCCGCGGCTCGCCGTGCACAGCACCTTGCCGAACAGGATGCCGGCGATGGTGTCGAGGGCGAACGCGAAGAGCCCGAGGCCGAGGATGAACAGGGTCGTCGGCTGCAGGAACGTGTCGGCCTGCATGAGGCTGCCGACGGTGAGGCCGAGGAAGATCGTCGACAGGTTGGCGAGCTCGTTCGACGCGGTGCTCGCGAGCTGGGCGACGACGCCCGACTCCTTCAGCAGGTTGCCGAACATGAGCGTCGCCACCAGCGGCGCCGAGGGCGGCACGAGGATGCCGATGCCGATCGTCACCACGATGGGGAAGGCGATGACGGCGCCGCGGGGGACGGGACGCGGGGCGTACTCCATCCGGATGCGGCGCTCCGCCCGCGTGGTGAACAGCCGCATCAAGGGGGGCTGGATGATCGGGACCAGGCTCATGTAGGAGTAGGCGGTGACCGCGATCGGGGCCAGCAGCTCGGGGGCGAGGAGCGAGGAGACGTAGATGCTGGTGGGGCCGTCGATGGCGCCGATCACCGCGATCGACGCGGCCTGGTTCAGCGGGAACCCGACGAGGGTGGCGAGGATGAGGGTGGCGAAGATGCCGAGCTGGCCGGCCGCCCCCAGGAGGGCGAACATCGGCTGCGACAGCAGGGGGCGGAAGTCCATCATCGCCCCGATGCCGATTAAGATGAAGAGGGGGAAGAGCTCGGTGTCGATGCCGAACTCGATCAGCAGGTGCAGCATCCCCTCGGGCTGGTTCATCGGCGAGTTGGGCAGGTTGCCCAGCAGCACCCCGAAGCCGATGGGCAGCAGCAGGGTCGGCTCGTACTCCTTCGCGATGGCCAGATAGATCAGGAGCCCGCCGATGGCGAACATCAGCAGGGCTTCGGGGCCAATCGTGGGGATCAGGGGAATCATGAAGAGGGGTGGGTGCGACCGCGCAGAGTCGACGGCAAGGGTCCCGGAAAAGCGTGGCCGCGCGGGCTAGTGCTGCGCCCTGACTGAACGTCCGGGTGTGCGGCGCTGTGATTCGTCACCGATTGCGCACCACAAACCCAGGATCCCTGGCCGATTGGGGCGTGACGCACCACTACGGCTCGAACGACACCAGTGGCTCGCCCTGCGCGACGCGGCTGCCCTGGGCCACGTGCACGGTGTCTATTCTGCCGTCACGCGGCGACCGGATGACGTTCATCATCTTCATGGCCTCGAGCGTGATCAGCTCGTCGCCGCGCGCGACGGTCTGCCCGGCGGCGACCGCGATCGAGGAGACCACGCCGGGAATCGGCGCGATCATGCGGTCGGGATCGCCGGAGGCGACGGTCGTGGCGGGGGCCTCGGCGGGGGCCGCCTGCCGTGTTTCGGCCGCGCGCGCCGGGGCGTCGCCGAGCGGCACGTCGGTGCTGTCGGAGGGCTCCACGTCGACCGAGAACGTCGTGCCGGACACCGTCGCGGTGACCGGTCGCGCGTGCGGGTCGTCGATGTCCACGTAGTAGCGCCGGCCGTCGACGGTGACCCGGTAGCGGCTCACGACCGCGCCCTCGTCCGCGCGACCCGGCTGTTCAGGCGCCGGGCCAGGTGCAGGCGCCGCCACTGGGACGGCGTGCGGTCGGGGACGCTGGGCGCGCGCTCGACCGTCGCGCAGGCCGCCGCCACCGCTATCGCCACCGCGCGGAGGCGCCGCTCGCGCTCGGCGTCGGTGATGCGGCCGAACGTCGCCGGCTCCGAGCCGGGGACGGTCTCGAGCAGCCACTGCGCGGCGCGCGCCGGCCACTGCGCGGTCAGCAGGTACATGAGGCCGAGCAGCCCGGCCAGCGCCGCGAACAGGATGACGGTGCCGACGGCCGAGATCTCCAGCACCGTCTCGAGTTGGGAGAGCATCAGAGCGGGATGTTCCCGTGCTTCTTCGGCACGGTCGCGGTCTGCTTGTCCTTGAGGAAGTCGAGCGCCGCCGTCACCCGGACCCGGGTCTCGCGCGGGTAGATCACGTCGTCGATGTGCCCCGCCGCCGCCGCCACGAACGGCGAGTTGAACTTCTCCTGGAACGAGCCCTCGAGCCGGGTCCGCTCGGCCTCCCGCTCGGCGGGATCGAGGGCCGCGAGCTGCCGGGCGTACAGGATGTTGACGGCCCCCTTGGGGCCCATCACCGCGATCTCGGCCGACGGCCACGCGAGGCACACGTCGGTGCGGATCATCTTGCTGCTCATCACGATGTAAGCGCCGCCGTAGGCCTTGCGCAGCACCACCGAAACCTTGGGCACCGTCGCTTCCGAGTAGGCGTACACGATCTTGGCGCCGTGGCGGATGATGCCCTGGCGCTCCTGCCCGCTGCCGGGAAGGAAGCCCGGGCAGTCGACGAGGGTGACGATGGGGATGTTGAACGCGTCGGAGAAGCGGATGAACCGCGCGATCTTGTCCGAGGCGTCGATGTCGAGGACCCCCGCGAGGTGCGCCGGCTGGTTGGCCACGAACGCCACCACCCGGCCCGAGAGCCGGGCGAACCCGACCACCGCGTTCGGCGCGAAGTCGGCCTGCACCTCGAGGAACGAGCCGCGATCGGCGATGAGGCCGATGGCGTCGCGGACGTCGTAGGACAGCTCGGCCGACTCGGGAATGAGCCCGTCGAGGGCCGCGGTGTCCGGGGTCAGGGCGTCGTCCGGGGACAGGACCGGCGGGTCGTCGACGTTGTTCGAAGGCAGGTAGCCCAGCAACCGCCGGGTGAGGGCGAACGCACCGTTCTCGTCGTCGGTCACGAAGTGCGCGACGCCCGAGCCCGCCGCGTGGGTGGTCGCCCCGCCGAGGGTCTCGACGTCGACCTCCTCGCCGGTGACGGTCTGGATGACGTCGGGCCCGGTGATGAACATGAAGCTGTTGCCGCGGGTCATCACCACGAAGTCGGTCAGCCCCGGCGAGTAGACGGCGCCGCCCGCGCACGGCCCCAGCATGAGGCTGATCTGCGGCACCACGCCGCTCGCCTGGGTGTTGCGCCAGAAGAGGTCGCCGAACCCCGCGAGGCTCCACACGCCCTCCTGGATGCGGGCGCCGACCGAGTCGAGCAGCGCGACGATGGGCAGCCCGCTGCTCGTGGCCGCCTCGATCAGCCGGCCCACCTTCATGGCCTGGACCTCGGAGAACGAGCCGCCGAGCACCGTGAAGTCCTGCGCGAAGATGGCGATGCGGCGGCCGTCGACGAGGCCGAAGCCGGTGACGACGCCGTCGCCCGCGTGGCGGTTCTTCTCGAGCCCGAAGCCGGCGTGGCGATGCTCGACGTAGGGTGCCAGCTCCTCGAACGAGTCGGCGTCCAGCATGCGCTTGATGCGCTCGCGGGCGGTCAGCTTGCCGCGGGCGTGCTGGGCGTCGATGCGATCCTGGCCGCCGCCCCGCCGGGCCGCGACGCGTCGCTCGGCGATGAGGTCGCGGCTCGCGGCGGCGGGGGAAAGCCCCTCCGGCGACGCGTCCTCCGCGGAAGGCTCGGGGGCCCTGGGCGGAGCGGGCGACTCGCCGGTCGCGGGCGGACCGCCCGCGCGGTCGGGCGCAAGATCCTCGGCGTCGGCGCCAGCGCCCGGCGCGCCGGGGTCGGCAATCGTCGGGAGAGCGGCGTCGGGTGCCGGAGCCGCCTCGTCCGTGGCCCGGGGAGCGGCGTCGGGTGCGAGGTCGGCCTCGTCCACCGCCGGTGGCGCGGGCGGCGCGACCTCGTCGACGGACGGCTCGGCTGCATCCACCGGCGCCCCGGCGGCCGAACGCAACGGCGGATGCGCGGCGTCGAGGGCGTCGGCGACGGGCGGGGCGTCGGCGCCCCGCTTCTTCGACCGCCGCCGCCGGTTCCAGTTGCGCAGCGACGCCAGCACCGTCCCGCCGGCGACCGGGGTGCCGGCCGGCACGACCAGGTTCAGCGCATCGCCCTCCGCGGTGGTCGCACGGTCGCCGTCGCCGGCTACGGGAACCGCCGCCTGCGACAGCTTCTCGTTCCGGGGCGCGTCGCCGGAAGTCTCAGCCATGTGGCCAGCCATTATACCGGGGAACGCCTGGCCGTACCTGATGGGCGGTTCGTCAACCCCGACATTTGGTGTCGCGAGCGGCGCGGTGTTGGGTGATAATTGCCGTGGTTCGCGACCCGCGTGCGCCCGAGTCCGGCAGAGTGGCATGCGGAGAAGGAGCGCTCAGATGCCTCGAAACGTGGCCGGCGGCTGGCCGGTCGTCCTCGCCGTGCTCGCGCTCGCGGCGGCAGGCTCCGCCGCCGCGCAGGAGCCGGCGGTATCGGGTGCGGCGGACGCACCGTACGAGGTGCCCCGCACGCCGCACGGTCATCCGGATCTGGAGGGGTTCTGGTCGAACCAGACCTACACGCCGCTGGAACGGCCGGAAGGGGTGGCGGGGGAGTTCTACACCCCCGAGGAGGTCGCCGCCATCGAGGGCGGCCGCGCCGCCCGCGAGAGCGCCCAGACCGAGCCCGGCACCATTCCCGACGTCCACTACGACTTCACCCAGTTCGGGCTCGACCGCAGCCAGGCGGCGCGGGCGCAGAACCTCCGCACTTCGATGATCGTCGACCCGCCGGACGGGCGGCTGCCGCCGGTCAACGCCGACGGACGGCGGACGGCGGCGGCGCGGGCCGAGGCGCAGGCCCGGCTCGGGGGGCGGTGGGACTCGGCCGAGGCCAACCAGCTCGACGACCGGTGCATCATGATGCGGGGCGTCGGTCCGCCGATGATGCCCAACGGCTACAACGCCAACTACCACATCGTGCAGGCGGCCGACCACGTGATGATCCTGTCCGAGATGATCCACGACGCGCGCATCATCCCGCTCGACGATCCCGACGCCCCCCCGGCGGGACTGCAGCAGTGGATCGGCCTGTCGCGGGGGCGCTGGGAGGGCGACACCCTCGTCGTGGAGACCGCCAACTTCAACGGCAAGAACCCGTTCCAGGGCTCCGGCGACCGGATGAGCGTGACCGAGCGCCTCACCCGCGTGTCGGACGACGTCATCGAGTACCGGTTCACGGTGGACGATCCGGGCACCTGGGACCGGCCGTGGACGGCCGTGAACCTCATGCAGAGGACCCGGGGGCCGCTGTTCGAGTTCGCCTGCCACGAGGGCAACTACGGGCTCTACAACACGCTGGTCGGGGCCCGTCTGGAAGAGCGGCTCGCGGCCGAGGCGGCGGCGGAAGCGGAGCAGGCCGAGCAGTCGGATCGAGCCAGGGACAGGTGACATGGCGATGCGCACTCTCGCAGCGACGATGACGTTGGCGGCCGCGGTCGCGCTGGCCGCGGTCCCCGCGGCGGGTCAGACCTCGGATTACGAGGCGCCGAGGACGCCCGACGGCCGCCCCGACCTGAACGGGATCTGGCAGGCGATGAACTCCGCCCACTGGGACGTCGAGCCGCACTCGGCGGGGCCGAGCGTCGTGCGCGAGCTGGGGGCGCTGTCGGCGGTGCCGGGCGGCCTCGGGGTCATCGTCGACGGCGGCGCGATCCCGTACACGCCGGAGGCGCTGGCCGAGCGGGACGAGAACCGGGCGAACCGCCTCGAGCGCGACCCCGCCATCAAGTGCTATCTCCCGGGCACGCCGCGCGGCATGTACATGCCGTTCCCGTTCCAGATCATCCAGAGCCGGGACCACGTCATGATGCTCTTCGAGTTCGCCGGCGCGGTGCGCACGGTGTACATGACGGACCAGATGGACGCCCCCGCCGACAGTTGGATGGGGTGGTCGAACGGGCACTGGGACGGCGACACGCTGGTCATCGAGACGACCGGGTTCTACGGCCAGACGTGGTTCGACCAGTCCGGCAACCACCACAGCGAGGCGATGCGGGTGGTGGAGCGCATCACCCCGCGGAGCCCCGAGACGCTCTGGTACGAGGCCACCATGGAGGACCCGAACGTCTTCACGCGGCCGTGGACGATACGGATGCCCCTGTATCGGCGCGTCGAGGAGAACGCGCGCATCCTGGAGTTCCGGTGCGTCGAGTTCGTCGAGGACCTGATCTACGGGCACCTCCGCAAGCAGCCCGAGGACGACGGCCGGTAACCGTTCAGGAGGGAACCATGCGCACGAAGCTCGCTTGCGTCGTCGTCGCCGCGGGAGTGCTGCTCGCGGCCACTCCGGCGTCGACCCATCACGCCTTCTCCGCCGAGTTCGACATCGAGAGGCCGCTGAACCTCACCGGAAAGCTCGTCCGGTGGGAGATGATCAACCCGCACTCCTGGTTCCACATGGACATCGAGAACGAGGAGGGAGAGATGGTGCGGTGGATGATCGAGGGGGGGAGCCCCAACGAGCTGATTCGCAACGGGGTCACGAAGAACACCCTCGAGATCGGCATCGAGCTGACCGTCGAGGGCTACTACGCCAAGGACGGCACGCCCAAGGGGGTGGGCAGGAACTTCCTGCTCGCCAACGGCGACCGGTTGTTCCTCGGGGGGTCGGCCCCGCCGGTCGCGCCCGCCGTTCGCTAGCGGCCCGTGGTGGAACCCCGCGTTGCACCGAGAGCAGCGAGGCGCCCTCCTGACAAGGCGTGAGGAAGGCGCATATTGGGCATATGTAACCGACGAACAACGCAGTCAGGCGGGATGCATCGCTGCTCGAATGCAGCGGGGACCTCCACCACGGGTTGCCAGCCGCCCGCGGCGGAGCCCCGCGTCGCATCGCCGCTCGAAGCAGCGGGGATTCGCCGCCGGCCGCCGGCCCGGGAATCGTCGCGCGTTGCGGCCCGATTGCCGCGCAGTCAATGCTCCAGTCGTCCCGCGCCGCCCTTCCGGGGCGCGAGCGCCTGGATGGTGAAACAGGGAGACATCGATATGCGGACCATCATCGCGGCGGGTGTCGTCGGACTGGCGCTGGCCGGCGCCGGCGGCGCGGCGGCCCAGGACGTCCCGACCTACAACGAGCACGTCGGCCCCATCCTGCTCGACAACTGCGCGAGCTGCCACCGCCCGAACCAGGTGGCGCCGATGTCGCTGCTGTCCTACCGGGACGCGCGGCCGTGGGCGCGCGCGATCAAGGCGAAGGTCGAGGCGCGCGAGATGCCGCCGTGGTTCGCCGACCCGCGCTTCGGCGAGTTCTCGAACGACACGAGCCTGAGCGACGAGCAGATCGAGACCATCGTCGCGTGGGCGGACGGCGGGGCCCCCGAAGGCGCCGGACCGGCCCCCGAGCCGCCGCGCTTCTCGGCCGCGGGCTGGAGTCATCCGTCGGGCGAGGAGCCCGACTACGTCATCGAGTTCCCCATCGCGTGGCAGGTCGACGCCGAGGGGGAGACGCCCAACTTCAACCTCTACACCCCGCTGCCGTTCGACGACGTGATGACGGTGTCGGCGACCCAGGTGCGGCCCGGCAACTACGCCGCCACCCATCACATCACCACCGGCCTCGTCAACATGCCGACGGGCATGGTGCTCGGCCGGGGGCCGGCGTGGGCGGGCGGCCCCGAGGTCGACTACGTGCCGGTGCGGGACCCGGACGTCGACGCCGAGGAGGTGGCGAGACTGACCGCGGACGGCCGGGCCCGGCGCCGCGAGCTGACCGCCGAGCAGCGCGACGAGGCCGCGGCCCAGCGCGCCGGCTTCGGCCCCTACATCCCCGGCGTCGGCGCCGACGTGGCCCGGCCCGGCCAGGTGCGGGAGATCCGCGGCGACCTGTTCGACTACATCATCTGGAACCTGCACTACCAGGCCACCGGCAAGCCGGAGACGTCGCGGCCCTCGATCGGGGCGTGGCTGGCCACCGAGGAGCGGTCGCAGCGGGTCCGCAGCCTCAGCCTCAACGAGACCACGTCCGAGAACGAGCAGTTGGTCGCGCCGCCGCCGCTGACGCCCGAGGAGCGCCGGGCCAGGGCCGCCTCGCGTCAGGTGGGGCAGGGCCTGAACCCGCTGCTCGCCCCGATTCCCCCCAACGACGGCAACTGGACGGTCACCGGCATCGGGGGCTTCCAGAACGACGCGATCATCCAGTCGATGTTCGTCCACGCCCACGTCCGCGGCAAGGACTTCACCTGGGTGCTGACCTATCCAGACGGCCGGGAAGAGATACTGCTGCGGGTCCCCAACTACGACTTCGACTGGCAGTTCGAGTACGAGCTGGCCGAGCCCATCCGGGTGCCGGCGGGCACCACCGTGAAGTCGATCGCCCGCTACGACAACTCGCGCAACAACCGGCGCAACCCGGCTCCCCACAAGGAGGTCTACTGGTCGGAGCAGAGCTGGGACGACATGTACCTGACCAACGTCAACTACACGCTGGTCGACGAGACCCCGGCCGACGACGACTAGGGAGTCTGGCCGGCGCAGCGCACGGTGGCAGGGCGGGGGCGGCTGATCGCGCCGCCCCCGTTCCGTTTCCGGGAGCTCGCGGCGAGACCGCCGGGCTCTCGCCGCGCGCTCCGGCGCGCCGACGCGGAGTGGATTGCCGTGCCGGGCTCGCGAGCCGCGGGAAACCGGCGATCGCGTGCGGCTGCACGCCCGGATGCCGGGCGGCCGGCAGGTGCCGGGCTCGCGAGCCGCGGGACCCGCGGCGCGGAGGGCCACCCGCAACCTGGAGTCGATCGGTGTTCCAGAGCCCCCACGGACCCCTGCGGGGGCGCGTACAGGAGACATCAATGCGGAATGCGGCCCTGACGGTTTGCCTGCTTGTGCTCCTCGCTCCGGCCGGGGCGGCGCAGACCCCTGCCGAGCTCGAGGCCGAGCCCATCGTCAAGCTGCAGCCGGGCGAGACCGAGGTGGAAGGCCAGTGCCTGACCGAGCAGGAGCTCGACCTCATCGCCCGCCTCAACGCCCTCCGGCGGCCGACCCTCGGGGTCGAGGGCGACGCCGAGGGCGACGACCCCGCCCCGTTCGATCCGCACTACTTCGTCGGGACCTGGGAGGTCGAGGGCGTGCTGCCCGATTCGCCCCTCGCCGAGTCGAGCGAGTTCGTGGGGACCGAGACGGTGAGGCACGTGGATGGATGCACCTACGCCAGCACCATCGAGGCGTCCACCTTCGACGGCGACGTGACGGTCGAGTCCATCCTGGTCTACGACCGGCGCATCCGGTACCTGGTGCGGCTCGAGGAGGACAGCCGCGGCTGGGAGCTCCTCAAGGTCGGCCGCCTCGGCGGCGACCCCGGCGGCTACTTCTCCCACCACTGGGAGGCGGCGCCGATCGAGCGCGGGGGGAGCCGGGTCCGGCTCGCCGGCCGCACGTTCATGCTGTCGCCGTTCCACTACGACGTCCGCATGCGCATGTCCGTCGACGGAGAGCCGTTCGTCAACCACGGGACGCTACGCTGGCGGCGCCTCGACGAGCCGTGAGGCGCGGCGCGGATCCGACGTGCACCCGTGCACAGCACGTGGATTGTGTAGTGGGGGCGGCCGGACTATACTCGGAAGCATGGTCGAACTTCTCACGGCTGTCGCTGCCGTGATCGGCGCCCTCGCCGGCCTCGTGAACTCGTGGCAGATTGCGCGGCTGACCGGCCGTGTCGATTCCATTGAACAGACGCAGCACCATGTCCTCGGGGCATTGATGCACGGCTCCCCGAAACGGGACTGACCATCCGCACGAATGCTGTCGAGCGGAGGCGGCGCGCAGGTGCGGACCCGCCCTCCGAGGTGACGGCCCACGCCTCATGCGCCGCGGTGCTATCCGGTTCCCTCCCTCCGGCGATCGAAGAGCCACCGGACGTCCACCGCGAACGAACCTGCAAGCAGAGCCAGGGTGAGCGCCGCCCCCGCGGCGGCGAGGCCGGCGGGGACGATGGGGGCGAGGCAGACGACGAGGGCGACGCCCTGGGCGACGCATCCCGCCTTGCGGCGGAGCCGTTGCGGCAGGGGAGCCCGCAGCCACGGCAGCAGCCGGCCGGCCGCGACGAACAGGTAGCGGGGCGCCGCGAGCAGCAGAATCCAGGCGTCGAGCTTTCCGGTCCGCCACACCAGGGCGGCCAGCACCAGCATCAGGAACGAGTCGAGCTCCATGTCGAATCGGGCGCCGAAGGCGGTCCCCGTGCCGGTGCGCCGCGCCACCAGGCCGTCGACGCCGTCGAGGCAGAGGGCGGCGATGGCCATGCCGATGATCCACCAGAGGCCGGCGCCGGAGAGGGCCTGCGCGTGCGGCACGAGCGCGGCGAGCGAGAGGACCAGCGCGGCGCGGCCGACGGTGACGCGGTTCGCCGCGCCCAGCCCGGGCCAGGGCTGCGGCGGCAGGAGGCCCTGGACGGCCGCGGCGAAGAGGCCGTAGGCGGCCACCGCGGCCGGGACGTAGTCGCGCGGCAGGTCGAGCCGCCGGGCGGTCGCCGCGGCCGCGAGGAGCAGCGGCACGAGGCCGACGGCCAGCTCGGCGGCCACGCGGCCCCGTCGGTGGGCGGGCGAACCGGGCGCGGCTCGGGAGGTCGTGGCCGGCATGGTCTGATAAGGTGTCGGCGCCGGACTCGCCATGGGGGAGCCGATCACCGCACGTCAGTTCTGGATCGAGGCGCCGGGCCGCGGCGCCGTCGTGGACGCGCGCCTGCCCCCGCGGCGGGACGGCGAGGTGTCGATCCGAACGCTGTACTCGGGCATCAGCCGCGGCACCGAGGCGCTGGTGTTCCGCGGTGGCGTGCCGCCCTCACAGTATCAGGCGATGAGGGCGCCGTTCCAGGAGGGGGAGCTCCCCGGCCCCGTGAAGTACGGCTACAGCAGCGTCGGCCGGGTGGTCGAAGGTGCGGACGACCTCGACGGACAGGTCGTCTTCTGCCTCTATCCCCACCAGGACCGCTACACCGTCCCGCGGAGCGCGGTGACGCGCGTGCCGGCCGGGGTGCCGCCGGGCCGCGCGGTGCTCGCCGCCAACATGGAGACCGCCGTCAACGTGCTGTGGGACGCCCGCCCGGTGGTCGGCGACCGCGTCGTCGTGGTCGGCGGGGGAGTGGTGGGGCTGCTCAGCGCCTGGCTCTGCCGGGGGGTGCCCGGCGTCGGGCTGACCCTGGTCGATCCGAACCCCGCGCGGGCCGCGGTCGCCGGGGCCCTGGAGATCCCGTTCCGGACGACGCCGCCGGCGGGGGCCGACGCCGACCTCGTCATCCACGCCAGCGGCCATCCCGACGGACTGGCCGCCGCGCTGGCGGTGGCGGGGGTGGAGGGGACCATCGTCGAGGCGAGCTGGTACGGCGACCGGCCGGTGCCGCTGCCGCTGGGCGAGGCCTTCCATGCCCGGCGGCTCACGGTGCGGAGCAGCCAGGTCGGACGCCTCCCCCCGGCCCGCACGCCGCGGTGGGACCACGCGCGCCGGTTGGCGCTGGCCATGACCCTCCTCGGCGACGCGCGTCTCGATGCGCTGATCACCGGCGAGGACCGGTTCGAGGAGCTGCCGGCGG
Source organism: Vicinamibacteria bacterium (assembly GCA_022821235.1). Classification (GTDB taxonomy): domain Bacteria; phylum Acidobacteriota; class Vicinamibacteria; order Vicinamibacterales; family UBA8438; genus JAJEEA01. The sequence goes on along the minus strand of JAJEEA010000130.1, from coordinate 11,772 downwards.
TCATGGCCCGCGTGAGTCGGGCGCCGGGGGACACCCTCTGCCATCGCATCCGCTATTGACCTCGCGTAGCGACCCGAGTCGGGCGTAGTCGGCCCCCTTGGGACAGTGATCGACCATGGAGCTTCCAACCGCGTCCGGATGCGGCCCGTTCCACGGTTTCCCGCGCCTGGCACGGGGCAACGCAGCCTCCGTCACCGTCCCGGGCAAGGACAGTGACGGGAATCACCTTGCCGCGTGCCGGGCGCAGGAACCGCCGAAAACCGCCTGCGTCCGGGGTGCAGTCGGCAACTTGTGTCGATCACTGTCCTGACCATCACCGTTCCGACGAGAACCATGTACAGCCTCAACGTTCGTGACCACTTCATGATTGCGCACAGCTTCGAGGGCGAGGTCTTCGGCCCGGCCCAGCGCCTGCACGGGGCCACCTACGTCGTCGACGCCACGTTCCGCCGCGAGGAGCTCGACGACGACGGCCTGGTGGTGGACATCGGGCTGGCGAGCCGGCGCCTCGGCGAGGTCCTCGCCGACCTCAACTACCGCAACCTGGACGAGGAGCCGGCGTTCGCGGGCAGGAACACCTCGACCGAGTTCCTGGCCAGGCACATCTTCGACCGGCTCGCGCGGGATGCGCGGGAGGGGCGCCTGGGGGAGGGCGCGCGCGGCCTCGCCGCCATCTGCGTCACCCTGCGCGAGTCGCACGTCGCGTGGGGCAGCTACGAAGGTCGCGTGTGAGCGCTCTCCGCCTGCACGTCGTCGTCCCCGGCCCCATCGACCAGCAGACCGGGGGCTACATCTACGACCGCCGGATGGTCGACGGGCTGCGGGCCGCGGGTTGGCAGGTCGCCGTGCACGGCGTGGCCGGGGCCTTCCCCGCGACCGACGCCGTCTCCCGCGAGCGGCTGGCGGCGGCGCTGGCCGGCCTCCCCGACGGCGCGCGGGTGGTCATCGACGGCCTGGCCCTCGGGGGGCTGCCGGCGCCGGTCCGGGCCGAGCGGGCCCGGTTGCGCATTCTCGCCCTCGTGCACCATCCTCTCGCGGACGAGACGGGGCTGGACCCACCCCGGCGGGCGCAGCTCGAGGCCCTCGAGCGGGAGGCGCTGGCCGCGTGCGCCGGCGTCCTCGTGACCAGCGCGTTCACGGCCCGGCGGCTCGAGGCCTACGGCGTGGTCCCGGCCCGGGTGCGGGCGGTCCTGCCCGGCACCGACCCGGCCCCGCTCGCCGCGGGTCCGGAGCCGGGAGACCCCCCGCTGCTGCTGTCGGTGGGGTCGGTGACGCCGCGCAAGGGCCAGCGGGTGCTGGCGGCGGCCCTGGCCCGACTCGCCGGCCTGCCGTGGCGTTGCGTCTGCGCCGGCAGCCTCGAACGCGACCCGGCCTGCGCGGCCGAGGTCGCCGCGTTCGTGCGAGAGGCCGGTCTCGCCGACCGGCTGCGGTTCGCCGGCGAGTGCGGCGCGGACGAGCTCGACCGCCTGTATCATCGGGCCTCGCTGTTCGTGCTGCCGTCGCACTACGAGGGTTACGGCATGGCCTTCGCGGAGGCGCTGGCGCGGGGACTCCCCGTCGTCGGCACCACCGGGGGGGCGATTCCCCACACCGTGCCGGCCGACGCGGGGGTGCTCGTGCCGCCCGGCGACGAGGCCGCGCTGGCCGACGCCCTGCGCCGCTTGCTCGTCGAGCCGGGCGGTGCCGAGCGCCGGGGGCGCCTCGCCGCGGCGGCGCGCCGCCATGCCGGAGAGCTGCCGGACTGGCCCGAGTCGGCGAGCCGGTTCGCGGAGGCGATAGCGGCATTGACGCCGGATGGAGGCGTCTGACGGCGACGGGCGGACGCGGGCGCGACGGGGCTCGGGTGGGAGCGGGACGGGGCGCGGTCGGAGCGTCGGGAGGTCGACGCCGACCGGTTGGCGCTTGCGCGAGCCGGCGCCGGACGAGACGGTGCGTGAGCGACCGTATGGAGACGTTCGAGGCCGACTGGCTGGCGTTGCGCGAGCCGGCGGATCGGCGGGCGCGGGACGGAGAGCTGGCGGCCCGGTTGTGCGCGGCGTGGCGGCGGCACGGCTGGACCCGGGTGGTCGATCTCGGCAGCGGGACCGGCGCCAATCTGCGGTACCTCGCCCCGCGGCTGCCGCCCGGCCAGCGGTGGACCCTGGTCGACCATGACCCGAGGCACGTGAACCGGCTGAGCCGTCTCGACGCGCCGCCGGGGGTCGACGCGGTCTCCGCCGTGTCGCGGGACCTCTCGGCCGACGGGCTCGCGATCCTCGACGGGGCCGACCTGGCGACCGCCTCGGCCCTGCTCGACCTGGTCTCCGAGGCGTGGCTGGCGGGGCTGGTGCGCCGGTGCGCCAACGCCGGGTGCGGCGCGTACTTCGCGCTGACGTACGACGGTGAGGTGCGGTGGATGACGGAATCCGGGGCGGAATGGCGGTCCGACGGCGACCCCGACGACGGCTTCGTATGGACCGCCGTCAACCGGCATCAGCAGGGCGACAAGGGATTCGGCCCCGCCCTGGGACCCGCGGCTGCGCCCATCGCAGCGCATCTCTTCCATGAGGCCGGTTACCGCACCTGGCTTGCCGGGAGCGGGTGGCGGGTCGAGGCAGGCGAGCGCCGCCTCGCCGCTCGGCTCGTCGAGGGATGGGCGGCGGCGGCGGCCGAGCTGCGGCCCGACGCGGCGGATCGGGTCGCCGCGTGGGCGGCCCGGCGCCGCGCCGCCCTGGCCCGCGGGTCGTTCCGGGTGACGGTCGGCCACCGCGACCTCCTCGCGCTGCCGGGTGACGCCGAATGAACGGGCGCGAAGGGCCGGCGGCGGAGCTGCCGCGACGAGGGCCGGGGCGGGTGCCCCTCCTCCTGCGGGCGGCGGTCAGCCTGGGGCTGCTGGCCGGCCTCGCGGTGTGGCTCGACGCCGGCGCGGTGGCGTCGCGGCTCGCGTCGATGCGGCCGTCCTGGGTGCTGGCCGCGCTCGCCCTCTCCGTCGTGCAGGTGGCGGTGCTCGCGTGGCGGTGGAGCTTCACCGCCCGCCGGCTCGGCGTGGACCTTCCGTGGGCGGTCGCGTGGCGCGAGTACTACCTGTCGATCTTCCTCAACCAGGTCCTGCCCGGCGGCGTCCTCGGCGATGTCGCGCGGGCCTGGCGCCAGGCGAGGTCGCAGGTCCGGGCGCAGGCGCCGCGGGGGCCGGCGGTGCGGGCGGTGGTGTTCGAGCGCCTCTCGGCCCAGGTGGTCATGACCACCGTGGCCGGCTGCTCCCTGCTCTTTCTCCCGGTGACGGTGGTCCCGGGGTCCCGGCCGGCCATGATCGGGGCGGGGTTGCTGGCGGGGGGGCTCGTCGTCGCCACGATCGTGTGGATGCGGCGCCAGTCGTCCCAATGGTCGCTGTACGGGCCGGTCCTGGCCGAGGTGGGGGCCGCCCACCTGGCGCCGGCGGCGTTCGCGGCGCAGCTCGCGAGCGCCTTGGTGGTGGTGGCGACGTATCTGGCGACCTACCTCCTGGCCGCCCGAGCGGTGGGGGTGGAGACCCCGCTTCCGGTCCTGCTCCCCCTCGTCGCCCCGGTCCTGATGTCGATGCTGATTCCGGTCACGGTGGCGGGATGGGGCCTGCGCGAGGGGGCGGCCGCGGTGCTCTGGGGCGCGGTGGGGTTGACGGCGGCCGACGGCGTCGTCGTGTCCGTCGCCTACGGGCTCCTGGTGCTGGCGGGCAGCGCCCCCGGCGCCCTGTTCCTGGCCTTCGGTCTTCGACGCGGGCGCTCCCGGGCCGGCGCACCGGCCGGACCGGCGGCCGATCGGGGTCGGGCCGCACCGTGAGGCCGTCCTCTTCCGGGCGCGACGCACCGAGGTCGTCAGGCGGGCGCGTGACCGTTTCGTTCGGTGCATCAGCGTAAGGTGGTTGGGGCGGCAGAGGCCCCGGTCGACCAAGGCGGCGGCACGGGGGGCTGCCGGCGCGGGGCGGGTCGCACCACCCGGCGGCGCCGCGCCACGGGGTGCGACGTGTGAGCGTCGGGTCGGCCGGCGTCGGTCGATCGGGCGCCGATCGAGTCCAACCGCCCGATGGCGCCGCGCTCATGCGGTGCGGCGCGGGGGAACCCGCGAGTCAGCGCAGGTCGAGGTCGAACAGCAGGTCGTCGCCGAGCCGGAAGCGCCGGCACGGCGGGCGCAGGGCGCGGTCGAGGGACGGGACGGGCGGCAGGGTGAGGGCGTGCCGGCCCGATCCGATCAGCAGGGGCGCGACGGCGACGTGCAGCCGGGTCAGCACGCCGGCGCCGAGGAAGCGCGAGACGGTCACCCCGCCGCCCTCGACGAGAATCCGCGACAGGCCCCGCGCGCGCAGGCCGGCGACGATAGCGGACGGGGCGAGGCTGCCGTCGGCGGACGCCGGGTCGGCGGGCAGCTCCAGGAGGTCCGGCTTCGACCAGCCGCCGGAGCTTCCGGGCGGCGCGCGGCGAACGATCACGGTCCGCGCCGCCCCGTCGCGGAACACCGCGCGGTCGGCCCCGAGGCGGCCGCTCGGGTCGAGGACGACGCGTACGGGGTTCCCGCCCTCGACCTCCCGCACGGTGAGGCGGGGGTCGTCGGCGGCCACGGTCCCGGCGCCCACGACGACGGCGTCGACGAGGGCCCGCAGGCGGTGGAGGCGGCGGATGTCGGCGGGGCCGGTGATGTAGTGCGAGTGCCCCTGCTCGGTGGCGATGCGGCCGTCCAGGCTCTGGCCGATCTGGCCGATGACGAGCCCGGGGTCGAGCTGCAGCGGCAGGTACAGGTCGAGGAGATCTCGGGCGGCGTCGCTCGGTGGGGCCGAGGTTCGCCAGGCGCCTTCCGGGTCGACGTGCAGCCGTACCCCGCCTCTTGCATTATGATCGTCCGGAACGGTGCGGTTCGTCGCACTCTCGTCGCGAGGCACTGCGCGCAGCAGTCTCCAGGCGGTGTCTTCGGTCATGAGTGGCGGCAACGGTCCGGTCCTCCATCGTCACCCGAGGCCCGTCACTTCATCAGGGCGTGGGCGACAAGAAGTGGTTCGAAGCATGTACGACGCCGAACGCGGGTTGTTCGACCTTCGACAGGGACGGCCCCTCTACGTCAGCGGATCCTCCGAGGCCGGGAGCGAAGCCGGCGTCCTGCTGGCGACGGTGGACACGCTGAAACAGCGCACCCTCGAGACCCTGGGCCGGCTCGACACCGCGCCGCGCGTCGTGGTGACCCATCACCGGGCGCACGCGATGGGCCTCGGCAATGGCGGTCCTTCTCGGGACGTGAGCTTCGGGCTGAACGGGGCGACGCAGCCCGAGCAGATCCTCCGTCTGTGCATCGCGGCGGGCCGGTTCGACGCGCCGGCTCTCGATCCCCGGCCGGCCACCACGCCGGAGTCGAGTGGGCTGACGCTGGCCCGGCTGGCGGGGCTGCTGCCCGCGATCATCGGCGTGTCGGTGAACGGACGGGGAGCGGGCGGGCTCGGCGAGGGGTTGGCCAGCGGCGAGATCCTCTCCGTGACCACGGCGCAGGTCGAGGCCCTCGCCGCCGACGAGCGCGTCGAGGTCACCCACGTGAGCGACGGTCCCGTGCCCCTGGAGCACGCCGAGGACGCCCGCTTCATGGTGTTCCGCGAGGGGAACAGCTTCCGCGAGCACGTCGCGGTCCTGATTGGCGACCCCGCGAAGTGGCCGGACCCGCTGCCGGTGCGGCTGCATTCCGCCTGCCTCACCGGCGACCTCTTCGGCAGCCTCCGCTGCGACTGCGGCGAGCAGTTGCGCGGGAGCCTGCGCGTCTTCACCGCCGGCGGCGGCGGGGTGCTGCTCTACCTCGCCCAGGAGGGGCGCGGCATCGGGCTCGGCAACAAGATGCGCGCCTATTCCCTGCAGCATACGGGCCTCGACACCGTGGACGCCGACGAGGTGCTGGGGTTCGGCGACGACGAGCGGGGCTACCGCGCCGCCGTCGAGATGCTCCGGCACATTGGCGTCGACCGGGTCCTGCTGCTGACCAACAACCCGCACAAGGTCGCGGCGCTGCGCGACGAGGGCATCGACGTGGTCGACCGCAAGCCGCTGTTCGGCACCCTGAACCGCCACAATCTGCCCTACGTCAAGGCCAAGGTCGACCGGGCCGGCCACTGGCTCACCGACATGCTCGCGGGCGCGCGGAGTCCGGACTAGCCCGGAGAGCGTCGCCTGCGGTTCCGCTCGCCGCGCAACCAACTCTGCAGGAGTCTGCACCGTTCCACGGCGCAGACTCCTGGCGGGCAGGCTCGGGTCCGGCGCGGTCAGTCGGCCGCCTCGAACAGGTCCTGCATCACCAGGTAGCCGGCCATCCGCATGCCCAGGCCGGCGTAGGTGGCCTGGGCGACCGCGTTCTCGCGTTCCACGTAGAGCCTCAGCCCCACCACGCCGGGATCGGCGGCGGCCAGCGCCTTCAGGTGCTCGTACAGCGCGCGGCAGACGCCCCGGCGCCGGTGGCCGGGGTGCACGTACACGCTCTGGATCCACCAGATGTCGCCGTTGCGCCAGTCGCTCCACTCGTGCGAGTGCATCATCTGGCCGACGACGCCGCCGTCGGCGCACGCGACGTGGTAGGCGCCGCGCGCCGGGTCCGACAGCAGCTTCCGCACCCCGTGGCGCAGGGTGCCGCGATCGAGGAGCATGCCCTCGCTCTCGTCGGCGAGGCGGGCGTTGAAGTCGACGATCGTGTCCAGGTCGCCGAGAGTCGCCTTCCGGATCGCGAGCTCGCTCATCTGTCGTTCCGGTTCGCCGCGGTGCGGCGTTCAGGGCCTTGGGTCATGCCAGCCGGTCCAGCGGAAAACGGCGGGCATCCCGTATCACCTCGGCGAGCAGCCGTCCGTAGTGCGCGACCAGCCGCGCGCCGAGCTCGTCCGTGCCCAGCGTCGCGTCGCCGGTGACCCCCTGCCGGTTGAGGTCGCCGGCGAGCCAGGCGAACGACGTGCCCTCCTCGGCCGAGACCCGCTCGATCGTACCGCTCAACTCCTCGTCCAGCGACGGGAATCGCCGCACGGCGTCGAGGCGGACGAGATCGGGCCGGAGATGCCGCATCATCGCGGTCTCGACGGCGCCGCCGTGCAGTCCGTGGCGCCATTCCTCGTCCGGGAGGCCGGCGTCGGGGCGCGGACCATCGAACCAGCTCGTCTTGACCACCAGCAGGCCGTGCTCTTCCCGCAGCCGGAGCGCCGCGATGTCGATCGCCGACACGTTGCCGCCGTGGCTGTTGGAGACCACGAGGCGGCGCACGCCGACCTGGCGGATCGCCGCGCCGGTCCGGACCATCGACTCGATGAGCAGCTCGGGAGTCAGGCTGAGGGTGCCCGCGAAGCGGCGGTGCTCGCCGCTCGCGCCGACGGCCTGCGGCGGCAGCGCCAGGACCGGGAGATCCGGCGGGAGCCGGCGGAACGCCTCGGCCAGCAGCCCGAGTCCGATCACGAGATCGGTGGAGAGCGGCAGATGGGGCCCGTGCTGCTCGATCGCGGCCGCCGGCAACACGACCACCGGATCCAGCGAGGCGAGTCCCGCCGCCTCGATGGTGGTGAGGTCCTGCCAGTAGCGGATGGGATCGTCTGACGACATCGAACTTGGTCCGCTGGACCCCTGACGGCCGGGGCACCGCCCCGGGTGAAGGCGGCCGCCCGCCCGGGCGCGCTCAGGCCGACCGCCCGGCGGGGGGAGTGTCGGCGCCGTGCGCCGGGGCGGGCGGTGCTTTCGTAAGCGCGGTCCGCCGGAACAGCGCGAGATCGTATCCCATCCATCCCCTTGCCAGACATGTTTGCAGGGCGGTTCCGCCCACGAGGTGTCCGAACCGCGTCCGGTCGAGGGGCAGCCATCCGCAGAGTGCGACGAACACCGCGGCCACGCGGTCGCGGGGGCGTCCGAGCCGCAGGTGCGGCGTGAGGTCGTCGGTGGAGAGGTGCTCGAACCCGGCCCGCGCCGCGAGGGTGCGCAGCTCGTGGGGATGGAGCAGGGTGTTGAGATGCCACCCCCGCCGGAACCGGGCGACCGTCCGCCGGGCCGCCGGCCCTTCGGCCGGCCGCAGGAAGTCGTCGCAGATGGCCAGAAGCCCCCCCGGCCGGACGATGCGGGCGCACGCGGCGAAGAACCGGGCGGGGTCGGGCCCGTGCACCAGCGACTCGATCGCGTAGGCGAGGTCGGCCGGCGGCAGGTCCGGCGGCGGCTCGCAGTAGTCGGCCTCGACGCAACGGACGCGTTCGGACAACCCCGCCTCGCGGATGCGTCGTTCCGCGTGCCGCACCTGTACGGGGCTCAGGGTCAGCCCGGTGCCGCGTACGGGCAGTCGGGCCGCGAGGTGGCAGAGGCTGCCTCCCACCCCGCAACCGAGGTCGACGACGTGCGCCTGCCGTCCGCCGGCCGCGGTTTCCCGCAGGCGGGCGGCAAGCCGGTCCTCCACGTAGTGGACCGCGCCGTCCGCGTCGCCGACGCCCGGCCCCCACACCGCCCGGTGCAGCGCGCCGGCCGCGCCGCCTTCGCCGCGGGCGACGAAGCTGTCGGTGTTCCGGTCGTAGTACCGCCGCACGTCAGCGGTATCGAAATCGGGCATGTCCCCCCTCCGCCGGCCGGCCGGTTCGTGCGCGCGGTCGCTCGCATCCGGACCGACCGGGGCTCAGATTCCCAGATCGGCGTCCAACCGATGCGCGGCCACGGCCCGCACGCGGTGAGCCAGCCGGTAGGAGTCTCCGCCGGCATGGACGACGACAGCCTCCGAGAGCGCGAGGTCGCCGAGGGCCGAGCGCATCGATCGCGTGACCCTCGGGGTGGAGGTGCGCTTGATCTCGATGCCGATCCGGCGGCGCCCGCGGGTGATCAGGAGATCCATCTCGGCACCGGTGTGCGCCGCCCAGAAATGGACCTGATCGTCCCCCAGGCGCAGCCGGTCGATGATGGTCTCCAGCACGAACCCCTCCCACGAGGCCCCGCACTTCGGGTGCGTGTTCAGGGACCGCCTGTCCGCGATGCCGAGCAGCGCATGCAGCACGCCGGTGTCGCGGAGGTAGATCTTCGGGGCTCGGACCTGCCGCTTGGCGATGTTCGCGTGCCATGGCCGCAGTTGACGGACCACGAGCGCGCCGGTCAGGAGATCGAGATAACGGCGCACCGCGCCGTCCGAGATACCGAACGACCGTGCGAACTCCGACGAGTTCCAGATCTGCCCGTGCCAGTGGGCGAGCATCGTCCAGAATCGGCGCAGGGTCGGTCCCGGCACGCGTACGCCGAGCGCTGGCAGGTCGCGTTCGAGGAACGTCCGCACGAAGTTCTCGATCCACAGAAAAGCCGCTGGGTTCGACCGGGCCAGCCATGCCTCGGGGAACCCGCCCCGCAGCCAGCGCCGGTCGAGATGGTTGGCGCCGACCTCGTGAAGGCCCAGCCCACCGAGGCTGTGGTAGTGGATTCGACCGGCCAGCGACTCGGACGACTGGCGGATCAGGTCGGGCGAAGCGCTGCCGAGCACGAGGAAGCGCGCCGGCCGGGGCCGCCGGTCCGCGAGCACGCGCAGGGCGGGGAACAGATCGGGACGGCGCTGCACCTCGTCGATCACGACGATACCGCGCAGGTCGCCCAGAACGAGGATCGGGTCGTCGAGCAACCGGTTGAGGTCGGCGGGATGCTCCAGGTCCAGGTGGTGCGTGCGCCCGGCGTGGGCCTCGGTGACCTGCCGCGCCAGCGTGGTCTTGCCGATCTGGCGTGGTCCGAGAATGGCGACCACGGAAAACTGCTTCAGCCGTTGCCGGACGGTGCGGACGTGGTCGGTCCGGTCGATCATGGCGGGATGCTACCATGAAATCTCGACGCTTACCGTCGAGATTTCATGGTAGCATCCGCCGCGGCGACCGGCTCGGTCACGCCGCTCCCAGCCGCGCGTAGACGTCTCCCGACCGGCGTCGGGCGGGGCCGGCGCGGAGGCCGTCCAGCAGGGCGCCACCGTCCACCCAGCCGGCGGCGGCAAGCTCGTAGGTCTCGCCCACCGACCAGTTGAAGCGGTACGCGCCCAGGGCCCGCAGCCGGTCGACGCAGGCGCGCGTGTAGTCGAGGGTGCCGGGAAGGTACTCGAACGACAGCGCGGGGACGGGGCGGGTGAGCCCGGCGAGCACCGCCGGCTCCGCCCCCTCCACGTCGATCTTCACGAACGCGGGCAGGCCGAAGCGCGCGATGAGCGCGTCGAGGGTGACCATCTCCACCTCGATGCGGCGGTTCCACCGCACGCCGCTGAACACCGGGTCCTCCTCTCGGGCCGCGCGCCACGCGGCGGCCAGGGTGGTCATCGTCGGGGTCCGGTCGCTGATCGACAGCGTCGCGACGCCCGCGTGGTCGCCCACGGCGGCTTCGAGAACCGAGACCCGCGGATGTCGGCCGAACAGGAAGCGGAGCAGCCTCGCGAAGTCCGGCTGCGGCTCCAGCGACACGACCCGGCAGCCGAGGGCGGCGAGGGCGCGGGTCCGGTTGCCGGCGTGGGCCCCGACGTCGAAGACGAGGTCGCGGGGGCCGGCGAAGGCCGCGTAGAGGCGCCGCAGCCGGCGCTGGCGCAGGGGAATCGCGTGATAGACGGCGAGTGACCGGGCCAGGCCGTAGACGCGACTCGTGCGCGATGGCTGCATGGCGGTGCATTCTGCGCCGGACCGGGACGCGGTTACAATGGCTGCAAGATGCCAAGTGCAAGCGCCAACGGACTTCGGCTGCTCTCGATGGTCCTGGGGATCTTCCTGATCTCCATGGGTCTCGGCAAGCTCGACTGGGCGGCCGACAGCAGCCTCCTCGAGAACGAGCTCCGCAACTGGTGGGGACCGGCGCCGGCGATCAGCAAGCTCTACATCGACTGGTTCGCGATGCCCCTCCACCCGGTCCTCGCCCGTCTCGTGCTGCTGGGCGAAGTGACCACCGGGCTGGCCCTGGTGGCGGGGTACCGGTTGCGGCTGGCGGCGTTGGCGGCGCTGTTCATGATCCTCAACTTCCACTTCGCCATGGGCCTCCTGTTCTCGTCCGAGTACCTGACCAACGGCTACGCGCTGCCGGTGGTGGGCGGACTGGCCGCGCTCGCGGTCGGCGCCCGGGGGTTGCCGTACTCGTTGGACCGCTAGAAGCCTGCGTCGTGGAACCGCTTCTGCAGGACCGGCCGGGGCGGCTCTCGTGGATGGCGGCGGCGCCTCGGCCGGAGGTACCCGGTCGGAAGGGGCGACCCGAGGCGGCCGGGGGCCGCCGGCCGGGAGTTGCCGGCGCGCGACAGCGATGACCATCGACGTGCCGGGGTGGGGCGGAGCGCGGCTGGCCGCGGTGCGCCGCGTCGCGGCCCCCTGCGCGGCCCTCCTGCTGGTGAACCTCTCCCTCACGTTCGCCAACGTCTGGCCGACCCTCGGCGTGCGGTTCAACCGCGACCTGTCGGCGGAGGCGGCGGCCGGCGTGCTCCTCCTCGTGGCCCTGCACGCGTGGGGGCGGCGCCCCCCGCGCGCCGCGGTGGGCTGGCTGGCCCTCGGCTGGCTGGCGCTGGCGGGGGGGCGGTACGTCGAGGTGACCGTCGCCGCCCTCTACGGCCGCGAGGTGAACCTGTACTGGGACCTCCAGCACGTGCCGAAGGTGGGTGCGATGTTCGCCTTCGTGGCCGACCCCTGGCTCAAGGCGGGGTTCGTCGCGGGGGTGATTCTGGCCCCTCTGGGCCTCTACCTGGTGGCGCGCTGGGCGTGGGGGAGCATCGCCGCCGCGGCCGGGCGGCCGATGGCGCGCCGGGCGCTCGGCGGGGCGGCCGGCGCGGTGCTGCTGCTCGGCCTGGCGCAGTGGGGAG
>JAJEEA010000443.1 GCA_022821235.1 Vicinamibacteria bacterium | reverse complement strand
CGCCAAGGTTTGGCACCTCGATGTCGGCTCATCGCATCCTGGAGCTGTAGCAGGTTCCAAGGGTTCGGCTGTTCGCCGATTAAAGCGGTACGTGAGCTGGGTTTAGAACGTCGCGAGACAGTTCGGTCCCTATCTGCCACGGGCGCAGGAGATTTGAGGGGGGCTGTCCCTAGTACGAGAGGACCGGGATGGACGGACCTCTGGTGTACCAGTTGTCGCGCCAGCGGCAGCGCTGGGTAGCTACGTTCGGAAGGGAGAAATGCTGAAAGCATCTAAGCGTGAAACCCTCCCCAAGATGAGATCTCCCCGAGCTTCGGCTCCTGAAGGCTCCTGGAAGATGACCAGGTGATAGGCCAGGTGTGTAAGGTCCGCGAGGGCTTGAGCTGACTGGTACTAATCAGCCGTGAGGCTTGACCTTATTTTCATCCCGCACGCTCGTGTGGGGCGGAGGAAGCTGCCGTTTGCAGGATATTCAGTTGTAGCTGGACGCCCGGCGTATGTCCGGGGTCCGGCGTTCTCCGGTTCTTTGACAGACAGGGCCCGGGTCGGTTCGGGCCCTCTGCGTTTCCCGGTGGCGATAGGAGAGGGGTCACACCCGTTCCCATGCCGAACACGGCCGTTAAGCCCTCTACCGCCGATGGTACTGCACGGGAAACCGTGTGGGAGAGTAGGTCACTGCCGGGTTTTTTCTCCAACGCCTGGGGCGTCGCGCCGCCCCGGGCGTTGGCGTGTACGGCTGCGGGCGGCGGGGGCGGGCCCGCGGCCGGCCGCGGGCGGAAAGAGGGGCGAGACGGAGGGCGACGCGGCGGCTGGGGCGGGCGGGGGTACCGGCGGCGGGGCGAGGCGGAAGCGACGGAGCGGACGTGACGGAGACGACGGCGCAGGGGGGGCGGCGGGTGGAGGCGGGCGGCATTCCGGTCGAGCTGGCGAGCGAACGGAAGATCCGGCGGCGGAACAAGGTCTACTATCGGTTCAACCACTGGCCGATCTGGGTCTTCGTCTTCTTCATCCTCCCGGGCCCGCTGACGCTGGACCTGTTCGACCGGGGCTTCGACGGGCGGATGGCGTGGTGGCTCGGGGCGGTGGTGGTGGGCACGGGAGTCGCGGGCATACGGGGCCGGCTCCCGGGATGCGAACCGCGGCCGTACATCATCCGATTCACGGAAGATCGTGCGAACCCGCTCTACAGGCGGGTGTGCTACACGTGCGCGTGGAGCGCGGTGCTGACGTTCGGGATCCTGAACCTGGCGGGCCTGGTGACGGCGGTGGCGACGGGAGTGTGGAGCGTGCGGCAGATGTACGAGGCGGCGTACTTCCCGTTGGCAGGGGCCGTGTGGGTGCTGGGGGCGCTGGGGCGCTTGCCGCGGGTGAAGCGGTCGACGAAGGGAGAGGGCCACGAGCGGCGGTACTTCTACGGGTCGGTGTGGGCGATGTGCCTCGCGCAGCCGATGCTGTGGGGCCTGTGGCGGGGGCTGCCGGCGGGACGGACGGGGGACGTGGTGAAGCTGGGTGCGTTCGTGGGCGTTCTCGCGTTCGTGGGATGGCTGTCGTACCGCGGCAAGCTGCCCCGCACGCGGCCGATTGTGCCGGGAGAGCTCGCGGTGTCGGACTGAGGGGGCGCGGCGACCCCGCCGGACTCGCGGGGACATGCGCGGGATGGGGGGCGATCTCGGGGTGTCGGACGGAGGGGGTCGGGGCGGACCGGGGGTGGGCCCGGCCTCGTGCCAGCCCCCCCGGCGAGGGTGGAGAGCGGCAGGGATGCGGCTTCGGGGCGTGGCCGTCGGGTGGGGTCAGGAGCGCGAGGTCAGGAGGTGCCGGGCGTAGCGCAGGGTCACGACGGCGATGGGGACGCCGACCAGCACCCAGGCCCACTTGTAGTCCTCGGATTGCGTGTAGCCGTAGGCGATGAGCCCGAGCAGCAGGAGGTTGAGGCAGACGCCGATCGCCGTGTGCTTGTCGGCGACGGGGTCGGCGTCGGGCGGAGGCGGAGAGGGTGGAGTGGTCATGCGCGAATCCCCGCGTGGGGCCGGAGCCGGTGATTCCCCGGTCCGGGGGCGGTGCCCGGGTCTCGCAGGCCGCGCTCGGGGGCGTCGTCGCCGGACGCGGTCGATTCTAGCAGCCGGGTGGCGGAGACCGGCAGGCGGTGGCCGACGACGGGGCCGGTCGCATGCTCTTGCCGACGATGGAGAGGGGCAGGCTCTCGGGCAGAGGCGGGCGGCCCCATCGGGGCGCGGATTCCGCTAGAATTGGCCAATGATGCGTGTGCGTGCCTGTCTTCTCCTCGTGGTGGTCGTTGCGGTCTTCGCGGCGCGCGGCGACGCGGTGATCGCACGGCAACCGGGGTTCGACGCTTGGTTCCTGGACAAGACCATGCGGGTGGACTACGTCCATTCCGGCGGGCTGGGGCAGGAGATCTTCGCCCTCGACCAGGTCGTCTCCGACGGACCGTGGGCGGGCAGCCGGACCCGGCTCGTCGACGACCTCGACCTGGGGAAGTACCGGTTCGAGGTGATCGACGGGCGGACGAACGAGGTGCTGTACTCCCGGGGCTTCGCATCCATCTACGGCGAGTGGGAGACGACGCCGGAGTACCGCGAGGTGCACCGCAGCTTCCACGAATCGCTGCGGTTTCCGTGGCCGAAGGCCCCCGTGCAGGTCGTGCTCGAGGGCCGGAACGCGGACAACAGCTTCCGGGAGCTCTGGTCGATCGTCGTCGACCCCGCCTCCCGGTTCGTCAACCCCGCGGATCGCGAGCCCGCCGGCGAGGTGTGGCCCCTCTTCGAGAACGGGCCGCCCGCCGAGAAGGTCGATCTGCTCGTGATCGGCGAGGGGTACACGGCGGCGGAGATTCCCAAGTTCCATGCCGACGCGACCCGCCTCGTGAACGCCCTGTTCGAGGAGGAGCCGTTCCGCAGCCGGCGGAGCGACTTCAACGTGTGGGGGCTCGACCTGCCGTCGGCCGAGTCGGGGGTCACGCGGCCCCGCGCCGGCGAGTTCCGCCGCACCCCGTTGTCGGCCCAGTACAACATCTTCGATTCCGAGCGCTACGTCCTCACCTACGACAACCGGGCTCTCCGGGACGCCGCCTCGGCCGCGCCCTACGAGTTCATCGAGATTCTCGTCAACGACGAGCAGTACGGCGGCGGCGGCATCTTCAACTTCCAGGCCACGGCCGCCGCCGACACCGGCTTCGCCGAGTACGTGTTCATCCACGAGTTCGGGCACCACTTCGCGGGGCTCGCCGACGAGTACTACACGTCCGACGTCGCCTACGAGACCGGCGCCGCGTTCCATCCCGAGCCGTGGGAGCCGAACGTCACGGCCCTGCACGACCCCGAGCGGGTCAAGTGGGGCGACCTCATCGAGCCGGACACGCCGGTGCCGACGCCGTGGGACAAGGCGGCGTTCGAGGCGGGCAGCGTCGAGGCCCAGCGGCGCCGCGGCGCGCTGCGGGCCGAGGGTGCGGCCGAGACGGTGATGGACCGGCTGTTCACCGAGCAACTGGAGCGGGAGACGGCGCTGCTCGGCGGCATGCGGTACGCGGGTCGGGTCGGGGCGTTCGAGGGGGCGTCCTACGAGCCGACGGGGCTCTACCGCTCCGAGGTCGACTGCATCATGTTCACGCGCAATCCCGTCGGCTTCTGCCGCGTCTGCCGCAGAGCCATCGAGAACGTCATCGACCAGTACGCCAGACCGTGACCGGCCGACGGTCGCGGAGGAGGCGGTCCCATGCCCGTGAATGCGCAGTTCCTCGCCGAGCTCGAGCGGGTCGTCGGGCCCGACGGGCTCGTCCGCGACGAGGGCGAGCTGTCGACCTACGAGTCGGACGGGCTGGTCTCGCACCGCTCGCGGCCCCGGGCGGCGGTGCTGCCGGAGACGGCGGAGCAGGTGCAGGCGGTGGTGCGGCTCTGCCACCGCGACCGCGTTCCCTTCGTGGCGCGGGGGCAGGGCACCGGGCTCTCGGCCGGCGCCCTGCCGCATCCCGACGGCGTGCTCATCGTCATGACCCGCATGAACCGGGTGCTCGACGTCGACATCCCGAACCAGCGGATCACGGTCGAGCCGGGCATCATGAACCTCGAGGTCACCCGCCGGGTGGCCCCCGACGGCTACTACTACGCACCCGATCCGTCGAGCCAGGTCATCTGCTCGATCGGCGGCAACGTGGCCGAGAACTCCGGGGGCGCCCACTGCCTCAAGTACGGCTTCACCGTGCACCACGTGGTGGGGGTCGAGGCGGTGCTGGCCGACGGCGAGACGGTCCATCTCGGGGGACCGGCCCTCGACAGCCCCGGCCTCGATCTGCTCGGGGTGCTGGTGGGGTCGGAGGGGACCCTGGCGGTGGTCACGAAGGTGGTCCTCCGGCTGCTGCGCCGGCCGGAGTCGGTGCGCACGCTGCTGGCCGCGTTCGACTCGACCGACGGGGCGGGCAACGCGGTCTCCGACGTCATCGCCGCCGGCATCATCCCCGCCGCCATCGAGATGATGGACCGCACGACGATCCGCGCGGCGGAGGCGGCGGTGAGCCCGGGGTTCCCCGACGCCGAGGCCGTGCTCATCGTCGAGCTCGACGGCCCGGGGCCGGAGGTGGCGGCGCAGTTCGAGCAGATCGAGGCGATCTGCGACCGGAACCGGGGGTGGGGGGTGCAGGTCGCGCGCGACGAGGACCAGCGCGCCCGCATCTGGCGGGGCCGCAAGGCGGCGTTCGCGGCGATGGGGCGCGTCGCCCCCAGCTACTACGTGCAGGACGGGGTGATTCCCCGCAGCACGCTCCCCGAAGTGCTGCGCCGCATCCGCGACCTCGAGAAGCGGTCGGGGCTCACCATCGGCAACGTCTTCCACGCCGGCGACGGCAACCTGCACCCCCTGGTCTGCTACGACGACGCGGTGGAGGGGCAGGCGGAGCTGGCCGAGGAGGTCGCCACCGAGATCCTCTCCTACTGCCTCGACGCCGGCGGCTCGCTGACGGGCGAGCACGGCATCGGGGCCGACAAGGCCTGCCACATGCCGAAGATGTTCGACGAGGCGGATCTGGCGACGATGCGGCTGCTTCGCCTGGCGTTCGACCCGGCGGACATCTGCAATCCCGACAAGCTGCTGCCGACCCCGCGATTGTGCGGGGAGGTGCCCGGGCCCTACCGCGCCCATCCGGCGGAAGCGGCGGGCCTGGCTCATCGGCTGTAGCGCCCGTGGCGAAGCCCGCGCTGCGCCGAGGGCGCCGTTCGTTTGCGGCGGGGGCTTCGGCCACGGGCGGCCAGGGAGACTGCGCCGCGACACGGCCCGGACTCCCGCCAGGGCGGATTGGCCGGCCGGGAGCAGCGAACAAACCCGAATGGCGGTCCCTCACCGCCGGCATCCAGAGGCGATATGACCGAAGTCGTGGGGTTGCGCGACGCGCTGATCGGACAGATCGACGCCTGCGCCGGCGGGGCGGTGGCCCGGGCGGGCATCGACGGGGACGCGGTCGACGGCGTGGTCCCCGGGGTCGTCGCCGAGCCGGCCACGCCCGAGGCGGCGGCCGCGGTGCTGGGATGGGCTTCGGAGCACGGGCGTTCGGTCGTGGTTCGCGGCGGCGGGACCAAGCTGGGCTGGGGCGCCCCCGCGGGCTCGATCGACGTGCTGCTGTCGACCCGCGGCCTCGGTGCGGTCGAGGCGCACCGTCACGGCGACCTCACCGCCACCGTGCAGGCCGGCGCGGTGCTGGCGGACGTCAACGCGGCGCTGGCCGTGCACCGTCAGTGGCTCCCGCTGGATCCGCCCCACGCCGAGCGGGCGACCATCGGCGGCATCGTGGCCGCGAACGACAGCGGTCCGCGGCGGCAGCGCCACGGGGCACCGCGGGACCTCATCATCGGCATGACCCTGGCCCGGGCCGACGGGGTGACCGCGAAGAGCGGCGGCATCGTGGTGAAGAACGTCGCGGGCTACGACCTCGCCCGCTTGCTGACGGGGTCGTTCGGCTGTCTCGGGGTCATCCTCACCGCCACCTTCAAGCTGGCCCCGGCGGCCGAGGCGTCGCGCACGGTGCGGGTGACGCTCTCGGAGGCCGGGCGGATCGATCGTGTCGCGGGCGCGCTGCTCGCCGGCGGATCGACCCCGACCGCGGTGGAGCTGGCGTGGCCGCCGGCCGCGGTGCTCGTCCGTTTCGAGTCGGCCGCGGCGGGGGCGGCCGCGCTGGCGGAGCAGGCAGCGGCGCTGGCCCGCGACGCCGGCGGCGCCGCCGACGTGCTGGCGGAGGCCGACGAGGCCGAGGCGTGGCGCCGCCACGAGGCCCGGGTGTTCGAGGGCGAGGGGACCATCGTCAAGCTCGTGGTCCTGCCGAGCGACCTGTCGGCCACCCTGGCGTGGCTCGACGAGGCGTCGCGCGCGCGGTCGATCGAGTGCGCGCTGGCCGGCCGGGCGGGCCTCGGCGTGCTGTATCTTCGCCTCGCCGGCCCGGTGCCCGCCCAGGCTTCGCTCGTGCGCGCCCTGCGCGAGCGCCTCGACCCCGGCCGCGGCAGCGCGGTCATCCGGCAGGCCGAGGGGGAGCTGCGCAGTCTCGTCGACGTGTGGGGGCCGCTCGGCGACGGCTTCCCCCTGATGCGGCAGGTCAAGCGCCGGTTCGACCCCGGCCGCATCCTCAATCCGGGCCGCGGCCCCGGCGGCCTCTAGCAGCTCCGCGGCGCCGCCGGCTCCCGGGGGACGTCTCACCGTCTCGGAGGCGGAAACCCGCGTCCCGGTGTCCAACTGGTACCCGATTGCGGAAGGCGCGAGGGCCTTGGCCCGGCCGGTACGGCCCCCGCAAAGCTCTTTCGGGCTTCACGATGAGAGCCGGCCGGGCCCCTTCTTTCCGGATTCCCCTGCAACCTCGCCGGGCGCGGGCGGCGCACTCCGCCGTCGCGCCCCATGGCGGGCCGGGGTCAGGACGGCAGCGACACGCCGCGGATGGAGGCGTCCACGAGCTCGACGAGGTGGTAGGTGGGCGGGCGGTGCCCGGACGTCTCGAGACGGTTCGCGATCTGCAGCAGGCAACCGGGGTTGCTCGACACCACGGCCTCCGCGCCGGTGCTCCGGATGTTCCGCGCCTTGCGGTCTCCTAGCTCGCCCGCCGCCTCGGGCTCGACCAGGTTGTAGATGCCGGCCGAGCCGCA
This sequence comes from Vicinamibacteria bacterium, assembly GCA_022821235.1. Taxonomy (GTDB): domain Bacteria; phylum Acidobacteriota; class Vicinamibacteria; order Vicinamibacterales; family UBA8438; genus JAJEEA01. The sequence goes on along the minus strand of JAJEEA010000443.1, from coordinate 6,828 downwards.
GCAGATGCCCGCCTCGGGGACCTCGCACACCGTGAGCTCGGGAATCGCGCCGAGCACGCGCCTCGGCTCCCGGCTCACGCCCTGCGCATGCTGCAGGTGGCAGGCGTCGTGATAGGCGACCCGCAGCGGCAGGGGGTGGCGCGGGGCCCGGGGCTCGAGCTCGTCGAGCACCTCGGAGATGTCCTTGCACTTGTCCGCGAGGGCGCGGGCCCGCTCCGCGTAGGCCGGGTCGTCGCGCAGCAGGTGGCCGTACTCCTTCAGCGTCGACCCGCAGCCGGCGGCGTTGACGACGAGGGTGTCGACGTCGGCCGCCTCCGCCTCGAAGGCGTCGATGAACCGCCGCGCCATGTCCGCCGCGTCCCCGTCGAGGCCGGCGTGGAGCATCAGGGCGCCGCAGCAGCCCTGCCCGCGGGGGACCACGACCTCGCAGCCCTCCGCCGCCAGCACCCGGATCGTCGCGCGGTTGACCTCGTCGAAGAAGACCCGCTGCACGCAGCCGAGGAGCAGGCCCACCCGGCGGCGCGGCGGTCCCTCCGCCGGCACCCGGGCCGGCGGTCGCGTCCACCCGTTGCTCAAGGAGACCCGCGGCAGCAGCGCCTCCATCGCGCGCAGGCGGGCCGGCAGCAGGTCCAGCAGGCCACTCGCGCGGACGAGGCGTTGCAGCCCCGACCGCTGGTACGCCCACAGCTTGCCGATGCCCAGGCGCATGCGCCCGGGGTACGGGAACAGCGAGAAGATCAGGCGCCTGAACAGCCGGTCCGCCCGGGAGCGGGCGACCTTCCGCTCGATCTGCGGGCGGGTAGCCTCGAGCAGCTTGTCGTACTGCACCCCGGAGGGGCAGGCGGTGAGGCACGCCATGCACCCGAGGCAGGTGTCGAAGTGGCGGGCGAAGCGCTCAGTGACGGCCGTCTCGCCCTCGATGCCGCCCTTGATGAGAACGATGCGGCCCCGCGGCGAGTCGGTCTCCCGGCCCCAGAGCATGTAGGTGGGGCAGGTGGGCAGGCAGAACCCGCAGTGCACGCAGTCGGCGACCAGGGCCGCGTCGGGCGGGGCCTGGGCGTCGAAGGCGGATTGCGGCCGGGCCGATGCGGCGGTGTCGAACGCCGAATGAGTGGTCACCGGATTGCGACTCTCTTCTTGGTTTGCGGGCCGGCGGGCGTCGCCGGCGCAATGCCGTGGCCGCATCGTACCCGACCGGCGGCCCGCAAGGCCAGCACCCGGCGCCGCGGCAGCGCCGCGTCGCGCCGGAGGCGGTGAGTGCCGCTGCGCGGCTCCGGGGCGTCCGTGCCTGACGAGTGGAAGAGGGCGTCCGCCGGCGGATCTGGTCGTCGATCGAACGCGTCAGGGCCCGAACGCGGCCCGCTGCGCGGCGGATGGCGGTGGTCCCGAGCGACCGGCCGCGGGCCCCTTGGGGGCGTGGAATCGGCCGGACCGAGTATGATTCCCGAGCCGCGTCGTGCCGACGGGGCGGGAGGCCGCGAGCGGACGCGGACGACCGCAGGTGGACGAGAGCAGCGGCAGATACGTGCGGACGCCCGAGGGGGGCGGACGACGGACGAGATGGACGAGCACAGACGATGACGAGAGCGATTCGCATTCACGAGCACGGCGGCCCCGACGTGCTGCGGTGGGAAGAGACCGACCCCGGTTCTCCCGGGCCCGGTCAGGCCCTCGTCCGCCAGACGGCGGCGGGGCTGAACTTCATCGACGTCTACCACCGCACCGGCCTGTACCCGGTCCCGGGGTGGCCGGCGATCATCGGCAACGAGGGGGCGGGGGTGGTCGAGGCGGTCGGCGAGGGGGTGACGGAGGTCGCGCCCGGCGACCGCGTGGCGTACTGCATGAGCCTGGGCGCGTACACCGAGCGCCGGGTCATCGACGCGGCGCGCCTCGTCCGGCTGCCCGACGCGGTCGGCGACCGGCAGGCGGCGGCGATGATGCTGAAGGGGTGCACCGTGCAGTACCTGGTGCGGCGCATCCACCCCGTGAAGCCGGGCGACACGATCCTGCTGCACGCGGCGGCCGGGGGGGTGGGGCTCATCGCCTGCCAGTGGGCGAAGCACCTGGGGGCGACGGTCATCGGCACCGTCGGCAGCGACGCCAAGGCCGAGCTGGCGCGGGCCCATGGCTGCGACCACCCCATCGTGTACACCCGCGAGGACGTCGTCGAGCGGGTCCGGGAGCTGACCGGGGGCGCCGGCGTGCCCGTCGTCTTCGACTCGGTCGGCAAGGACACCTTCGCCGCCTCCCTCGACTGCCTGCGGCCGCGGGGGCTGATGGTCAGCTACGGCAACGCCTCGGGGGCGGTGGAGCCGTTCAGCCCGGGGCTGCTCGCCGCCAAGGGGTCGCTGTTTCTGACCCGGCCGACGCTGGCCAGCTACATCGGGACGCGGGCGGAGCTGGAGGCGACCACCCGCGATCTGTTCGAGTTGGTCGGCAGCGGCGCCGTCAAGGTCGACGTGAGCCTCGCCCTGCCGCTCGAGGACGCGGCCGAGGCGCATCGGAGACTGGAGGCGCGGGAGACGACGGGCTCGACGGTCCTGGTCATGGAGGGAGAGTCGTGATGAATCTGACGAAGAACATGCGCATCTTTGCAGCGGGTCTCGTGGTCGGCGGTCTCGTGGTCGGCGGTCTCGGCGCCGGCGCCCTCGGGACGGTGACGGCCCAGCCCGACGACGGGCGTCGGACGGTGAACCTGCCCGGCCGGACGGCGGCGAACCCGCTGTTCAGCGACGCCATCCAGGTCGGGGACACCCTGTACCTGGCCGGCCGCCTCGGCCTCGACCCCGAGACCGGGGCCCCTCCCGCCGATGCGGGGGACGAGGCCCGGATCGTGCTCGACCAGATCGCCGCAGTCCTCGCCGAGGCCGGCATGACCATGGACGATCTGGTCAGCGTGCAGGTGTTCTGCTCGGACGTCGCCCTCTACGACGACTTCAACGCCGTCTACCGCACCTACTTCACCGCCGATCCGCCGGCGCGGGCGTTCCTCGGCAGCGGCACCCTGCTGCGCGGCGCGCGGTTCGAGGTGATGGGCATCGCGGTACGGAGCTGACGGTCACGGGGGCCGCCGATCGACGCCCCGGTCCAGCTCGCCCCGGCGCGGCCGGCTACCGGACCGCCGGGCCGGTCGGCGCCGCCAGGGGGAGGCAGCGCATGCACGGCACCGCCCGGACCGGCGACCGGCGCACGCGGCGGGGTATTCGCCGGTGGCCCGTGGTGGAACTCCGCGCCGCGCCGGCGGGCGCCGACCGACGCCGAGGCGCCCGCCCGGCCAGGCGTGGCGAGGGGAGCATGTCGGGCAGGTGCGCCGGGCTCGGGGCGGGCCGCCGCGCCGGTCGAATGCAGCGGGACTCTCGCGGGCTCTCCCGGCCCGGCGGGGACGACGCGGAGGTTGGCTCGCGGACCGTCGGGTCCGCCCGGCCGGGATGAGGAGACAGCACATGCGCGGAGCCGTGTCGCCCCTGGCGTTCCTCGTGGTCGCGGCGGCCATGGCCGCCGTGGGCCGGCCCGCGCACGCGGCGGGGCAGGCCCCGCCCGATCTCGGATGGGTGCGCATTCCCGCCGGCGGCTTCGAGATGGGGTGCGTCGAGTCCGATCCCGACTGCCTCGACATGGAGCGGCCCCGTCATCCCGTCCGCTTCCCCGTGCCGTTCGAGATGATGGCGACCGAGGTGACGGTCGCGCAGTATTTCCGGTTCGTGCGCGACACGGGTCATCGCGCCCCCGCCGCGCCGGGCTTTGCGCAGACCGGGGCCCACCCGGTGGTCCTCGTGAGCTGGGACGACGCGGCCGCCTTCTGCACGTGGGCCGGGGCCCGGCTTCCGACCGAGGCCCAGTGGGAGTACGCGGCGCGGGCGGGCCGGGCGGGCCTGATCTACGGGTGGGGCGACGATATCTCTCGCGACCGCGCCAACTACGGGGCGGAGCGGTGCTGCGCGGGGGCCACCGGTGGGGCCGACGCCTGGGTGAACACGGCGCCGGCAGGATCGTTCCCCCCCAACGACTTCGGCCTCTTCGACATGGCCGGCAACGTCTGGGAGTGGGTGGACGGCTGGCTCGACGACGACTACTACGCGACGTCGCCGCTCGTCGACCCGCCGGGGGCGGTGGACGGCTACGCGCGCATCGCCCGCGGCGGGTCCTGGCTGAACTTCCCGGCCGCCCTCCGCACGTCGGTCCGCCTGCCCTTCGCGCAGACCGGGCAGACCAGCAACGTCGGGTTCCGTTGCGCCCGCCGGGTCGGTACCGCGGCCGCGGACTAGTGGTGCGTCACGTCCCAATCTTCGGATACGGACATGGGTTTGGGGCCCGCAATCGTTGACGAATCACCGCCCACGCACCCGAACATTCAGTCATGACGCAGCACTAGTCCCGGAAGGCCGTTTGAGCGCCGGGCGGAGACACGGACGACGACGGCGGGCTGGAAGCCCGCGGTGAACCCCCGCGCTGTACCGCACCTGGAGCGGGCCGCGGCGGCACGCGGGCCGCGGGCGCCGGTCTTCCGGTCTGCGGCCGGGGCGTTGAGGCCCCGGGCGGGCCGGCCGGGCAGGGCCCGCGGGTCTTGCGTCGGGCGGGGCCGGCGTGCCATTCTCTGGTGGTTCCGCCGTCTTCCCCGAGGTGGCCGCAACGCTGGCGACGTCCCATGGAGGGCCGCCCGTCGTGGTCCGGCCGGCTCGTGCCGAACGCGGGTGTCGCCGCGCCGGCGGACGGGGTGCCGCGGAGACGGGGCGCCGCGGAAAGGAAACTCAACCAGGAGCGAACGATGAAACGTGCTGGCCAGGGTAGCTCGCGGCGGCGGTTCATGAAGCAGGCGGTGCTCGGGGCGGGGGCGGCCACGGTGGGGGCCGGCACGACGGCCCTGGCCTCGGCGGCCGAGGAGGAAGTGAGCCCGATCAGGGTGCCGGCCGAGTTCGAGGCGGCGAAGCACGCCGCGTTGCCCGAGCTCGACTTCCCCATGACCGGCGCCCAGGTGTTCGCCCGCGCCTGCAAGGCGGAAGGGGTGGCGGCGCTCTTCTGCTGTCCCGGCAACTACTCGGTGGTGCACGCGATGTCCGACACCGGCATACCCACCTACGGGGGCCGGCACGAGGGGTCGATGTGCCACGCCGCCGACGCGTTCACCCGGGTCACCGGGGAGATCGTGGCGACGTCGGGGACCGAGGGCCCCGGGTTCACCGACATGATCTGCGGCATCGCCGCCGCCAACTCGGCGCGGTCGCCGATCCTGGTTCTGGCGAGCAACAAGACGATCTTCGCCGAGGACACCGAGCGGGGCATCCAGGACGCCTATCAGCAGCCGACGACCGAGGGCATGCGCAAGTACGGCAAGCGGATGATCACGCCGGCCCGCATCCACGAGTACGCCGGCTACGCGTTCCGGCAGCTCCGCAGCGGCGTGCCCAAGCCGGTCCACCTCGACTTCCCGGCCGAGATCGCCAACGCCCGGTTCCGCGACCCGAGCGAGATCGAGTACTACTTCGACAAGGCGCAGTACCGCACCGAGACCCGGCCGCATCCCGATCCCCGGGCCGTCGACCGGGCCGTCGCGATGCTCGGCGAGGCCGAGCGGCCCATCATCGTCTCGAGCAACGGCGTCTTCCACAGCCGGGCCTGGGACGCGTTGCGGCGGCTCGCCGAGCGGGCCCACATCCCGGTGGTCGAGTCGGGCGCCACGAAGGGGCAGTTCCCCGCCGACCACGAGCTGTCGGTGGACACCGCGCCGCGCGCGCTGGCGAGCGCCGACCTCGTCCTGCTCGTCGGCCAGTACTGCATGCCGACCCTGGGCGAGTTCGCGTTCGGGCCGGACACGCGCTACATCCGCATCGATCCCTGCGCCGAGGACATCGGTCGCAACCTGCCCATCGACCTCGGCATCGTCAGCGACGAGCGGGCCGCCCTCGAGGCCCTCGCCGACGGCGTCCCTCGCATGCGCCACGACGCCTGGGTGGCCGAGGTGGCGGCGGCCCGGGCGCAGTTCGAGGCCCAGAACGACGAGTACTACCGCACCGGGCTCGGCTACGACGACGCCGTGCACCCCGCCGTCATCGGGAAGGAGCTGGCCGACTTCGTCCACCACGGCCCGCTGCCGCCCGACCGCACCACCCTCGTGCAGGGGGGTTACGGCATCGCCCGCTACACGCGGCGGTACCTCCGGGCGTTCCGCCCCGGGCAGATCATGAACGGCGCGTACCAGTACGGCGCCATCGGCCCCGACGTCGGCTATACCGTCGGCGTGGCCGCCGCGGTCCGGCAGGGCGCCGGCCCCCAGGCCGACTACCAGGGGCATCCGGTCATCGCCGTCACCGGCGACGCGGGCTTCGGCTACACGGGCATGGAGATGGAGACCCTCTCCAAGTACCGGATGCCGGCGGTCATCGTCGTCTACAACAACAACGCCTGGGGCACGTGGCAGGGGCAGCGCAACAACCAGGTGGGGCTGCCGGTGCACCTGTTCCAGGAGAACCTGCGCTACGACAGGATGGGCGAGGCCCTCGGCGCGCACGGCGAATACGTCACCCGGCCGTCGGAGTTCCGCCCCGCCCTCGAGCGGGCCTATCAGGTCGCCCTCGACGAGAGCCGCCCGTCGGTGGTCAACGTGCAGGCGAAGAAGGAGTTCTGGCTGCGCGACCAGTACGCGCCGGGCTTCCTCGGCAAGATCGAGCCGGGGGTGATGTCGTACTACCACTAGTGTGCTGTCCCGGAAATGCGTGTCGCAATGCGCGCCACCTTGTCGATGATCGACTGCGCCGTGGCAACCCAGGCGAACGGCGTCGCGGAGGCATTGTAACTGTCGATGAACGCCTGGATCTTGCTCACCAGATCCGG
>JAJEEA010000509.1 GCA_022821235.1 Vicinamibacteria bacterium | reverse complement strand
CAACGGACGTCCGGCCGCGGCCTCGTCGGGCAGGCCGATCACGTCGCCGGCCGCCGCGTCGGGCGGGCCGGTCCGCCAGACCTGCTTGGCGCCGGGCAGGTTCGTCTTGCCGGGGCTGTGCTTCGTCAGCGGCGTCATCGCCCCGTCCCGCTCGATCTCGACCAGCTTGTAGACGCCGCTGAGGGAAGGGGCGTCCCACGAGGTGCTCACCGCGGTGCCGACGCCGAACCCGTCTATCGGCGCCCCCGACCCGACGAGCTCGGCGATGCGGTGCTCGTCGAGGTCGCCGCTGGCGAGAATCTGCGTCCCCGCGCATCCCCCGGCGTCCAGGATCGCTCGCACCGCCCGGCCGAGGGCGCCGAGGTCGCCGCTGTCGAGCCGGACCGCGCCGGGCCGCAGGCCGGCCTCGACGATGGAGCGCGCGGCCGCCAGCGGATCGTAGGTGTCGATGAGCAGAGTCGATCGCGGGCCGTGCAGGTCCAGGAAGCGCCGGAACGCGGTGAGCTCGTCGGGCTGCGCGAGGACCCACGAGTGCGCCATCGTCCCCGCCACCGCCAGGCCGAAGCGGCGGCCCGCGTCCAGGTTCGACGTGGCCTGGAAGCCGGCCAGGCACGCGGCGCGGGCGGCGAGCATCGCGGCCTCGGCGCCGTGGGCGCGCCGGCCGCCGAACTCGATGACCGCCCTGCCCCCGGCCGCCTCCACCACGCGCGCCGCCTTGCTGGCGATCATGGTCTGGAACAGGACCGTGGACAGCAGCGCCGTCTCCACGAGCTGGGCCTCGGCCAGCGGCGCGGTGACCCGCACGAGCGGCTCTCCCGCGAAGACCGGGACCCCCTCGTCGACCGCCCAGACGTCTCCGGTGAACCGCAGCCGGGAGAGGTACTCGTCGAAGAACGCCGGCCCGGCCCCGGCCAGGGCCGGGACCGTGCGCAGGTAGGCCACGTCGTCGGGGGTGAACCGCCACGACTCGAGGTACTCCAGCGCCTGATCGAGGCCCGCGGCCACGAGGTAGCCGCGCGTCGGCGGCAGCGCCCGCACGAACAGCTCGAAGGACGCCCGGGGCATCCGGCCGGCCGCGTGGTAGCCGGCCGCCATCGTCAGCTCGTACAGGTCGGTGGACAGTCCTCCCGGCATCGCGAAATGCTAATGTACCACTCGTCGTGACTTCGGGATCTCCGGCCGAACCGGCCACCGCGGTGCTCGTGGTCGACGTCCAGCGAGACTTCTGCTCAGGTGGGGCCCTCGCGGTGCCGGGCGGCGACGCGGTGGTCCCCGTCCTCAACGAGTTGCTCCGCGCCGCGGCGGACCGCCGGATGCCGGTCTACGCCAGCCGCGACTGGCATCCGGCGTCGTCGCGGCACTTCGTCACCGGGGGCGGCGTCTGGCCGGTGCACTGCGTGGCCGGCAGCGACGGCGCCCGCTTCCACCCGGACCTGCGGCTGCCGCGCGCCGCCGCGGTCGTCAGCAAGGGCGTCGAGGTGGACGAGGACGGGTTCTCGGCCTTCGACGGCCGCCTGGAGGACGGGAGGACGCTCGAGGAGAGCCTGCGGGCGTCGGGCGTCACCCGCCTGCTCGCCGGCGGCCTCGCGACCGACTACTGCGTCCGGCACACGGTGCTCGATGCGCTGAGGAAGGGCTGGCCGGTGACGCTGCTGACCGACGCCGTGTCCGCCGTCGACCTCGAGCCGGGAGACGGCCCGCGCGCCCTCGAGGAGATGCGGGAGGCCGGGGCCGTTCTGCGGACGTCCTCCGACCTGGAATGGTCCTGACTTCCCCGCAAAGAAGGGACCCGCGGTCTCCCGCGGGCCCCTGCCTCAGTTCCCCTGCTGCATGGGACTCGGCCCCCCGCTGAAGGTCAGCAGGTAGTCCCGAATCGACTCGATCTGGGCGTTGGCGTCCTGGTCGAACTGCGGATAGAACGATCCGGGATACTCCGTCCAGAACGTCGGCATGCGGGTGCCGGGCTGGATGTCGAGGGGCCGGATCAACCAGTCGAGGATCCAGTCGGGCTGCAGCCGCTCCGGCGTCATCCGCAGGTCGGGCGCGAGGTTGGCGACGTCCTGGTCCTCGGGAATGGTGTCGAGCACGTGGCACTGCTGGCACCGCAGGAGCTCGAACAGCTCCTCCCCGGTCTCGACGGTGGCGGCGTCCAGCTCCACGTCGTGGGTGCGGAACGGCCCCACCGTGTCGGAGATCGCCGCGAAGTAGTCGAGCACGCCGTTCCAGTGCGCGTCGTCGAGCCCGAACGACGGCATGCGCACGTCGAGCCACGGCCGGATGGTGATGGGTTCCTGCAGGAACGCGTACATCCATTCCGGCTTGACCTTGGCCCCCTGGGGAGTCAGCAGCGGGGGCGCCAACGAGGAGTCCTCCACGAGCTGGCGGTAGTCTCCTCCGTCCGCCTCGATCTCGTGGCAGGCGATGCAGTTGCGCCGACGCACGAGGTTGCGCCCGTCGATGATGGCGTCCTTGCGGGCCGAGCGCGGCACCTGCGACTCCTTCGGCTGCACGTCGCGCTGGAAGCTCAGCACCGCGGTGGTCAGCAGCCGCGCCTCGGCCTCGGAGAAGCCGAAGTTGGGCATGCGCAGCTTCTCGAGCGGCTGCAGGATGCGCCCGCGGTCGTAGATGCGGGGATCGAGCAGCTTCTGGTTGATCCAGTCCCGCTTGGTGTGGGGAACCTCCTCCGCGTGGATGAACGCGAAGTCGAACTGCGGCAACAGCTTGCTGCCCTCCTGCGAGAGCTCGATGCCGATGGGCTGAACGTCCTCGAACCCGGCGATCTCGTGACAACTGTAGCAGCCGTAACGCCCGATCGCCCGCTGGCCGAGGTCGAGCTGCCGCTCCTCGGGGCTCATGTCGGCGATGGCCGCCTGCGCCTCGTCGTACGGCACGATGGCCCGCATGTAGTCCAGCAGCGCCGCGTCGACGTCCTCGGGCCCGTAGGTCGCGCCCGCCTCGACCCCGCCCTCGCCGGTCAGCCCCATGAGATAGGTCGCGACGTCGGCGACCTCGAAGTCGTTCAGCCGCAGGTCCGGCATGTACGTCTCGGGGCTGTAGTGCCGCGGGTTCCGGATCCAGTCGAAGAGCCACACGTAGCTGGTCTTGTCGCCGATGGCCTGCAGGGGCTGCCCGAAGGTGCGGCGCGGGCCCGCCTCTTCCCGCGTCTCGTCGCCGGCGATGTGACAGCCGAGGCAGCCCACCGACTCGAAGATGCGCTGGCCGTTCGCGGCGTTGCCGCGGCCCGGGAAGCCGATGGCCGGCTCGTGGTCCTCGGAGTTGGCGAACAGGTACGCGACGACCGCGTCTATCTCGACCTCGTTGCGCACCGCGTCCTCGGGCGAGCTGGTGTTCGAGTTGTACCAGACCCTGGGCATCCACGTGCTGGCCTTGACCGCGCGCGGGTCCCGGATCCACCGGGCCACCCACTCCTCGTCCAGCTTCGAGGCGATCTTCGTCAGGTTGGGGCCGGGCTTGCGCTGGTCCGTGAACCCGGCGGTCGTGTGGCACGCGTTGCAGCCGGCGCGCTCGTACATGCCGTAGGCGAGGTTCAGGTTGTCGGCCTCGGGAATGAACACCTCTCCCTTGTGGCACTTCGCGCACGAGGCCTCGGCCATCCCGCTCGGCAGCATCGGGTAGTCCCAGAGATGGGACTCCTCCCAGTGGTACTGCTCCTCCCACTCGGCCATCTGCGCGGGGCTCGACGGGCTGTGGGCGGCGTCGACGAACGAGATCGACTGCCCCATTCCCTCGTGGCACACCGTGCACCCGGTCGTCTCCAGGGGGTGCGGCGACGAGCTGCCGACGTAGGTCTCGAGGTTGGGGTGGGTGCGGAACGGCTGCGGGTAGTCCTCGTAGCCTTCCCGGTCGATGGCGAGATGGCAGGTCTGGCACCGGTCCATCTTCGGCACCCGGATGAAGTTCACGTCGTCGACGATGTTCGGGGTGATGGTCTGCCGCACCGTCAGGGTCGGCGCCATGAAATCGAGCAGCGGCGCGTTCAGCAGGTAGTTGTCGATCAGGTTGGGCTCCATGTCGGCGACGAGCCCCCGCAGCCGGTCCGCCTCGCCGGTCAGGGCGCCCAGCTCGTCGTTGACGGCGTCGACCTCGGCGTTGAACTCGCCGATGCGGTCACGAAGGGCGTCGCGTTCCGCCGTGAGCCGTTCGACGATCAGCCCCTCCTCGAGCCAGCGCTCGTAGAGGGCGGTGACGTCCTCCTCGCCCTCGACGTGGACCTCCCCCTCGCCTTCTCCATGACCGCCGGCCTCGTCTCGGCGCGACTCGAAGTCGTACCGATCGACGTCGTAGTTGGCCTTGGTGAAGTTGAAGTTCCGGGTGGCGACGAAGAGCTGCCGGTCCACGTCGGCGAGCTGGTCCTCGAGCTCGGCCACCTGCGCGGCGTTGGCCGCGAGCTGCTGCTCGGCCGCGGCGCGCCGGGTCTCGAGCTCCGCGACCCGGGCGCGGTCGACGTCCCGCTCGGCCAGCGCCAGGTCCGCGCTGGTCACCTCCTGCTCGAGGGCCCAGAACTGCCGCTGGTAGTTCTTCCATTCCCGATCGTAGTCGTCCCAGATCATCCACAGCGTCGAGAAGAGCACGAAGAGGCTCGACGCGGCGAAGACCACGTTCAGGAAATCGATGTTGTAGGCGTGTCCGACTGCCCGCTTGTCTGCCATGGCGCTAGCCGTAGATTGAGAGTGAACCCTAGATGTTGAAGAAGAACTCCGGAATCGCCACCACGTACTTCAGGTTGAACGCCCACCGGGTCAGCATCTTCACCGGCAGCGACAGCATCGACAGGAAGAGGATGACGGTGACGTAGTAGCGCGTCGGCCCCAGCTTCTCGTAGTACTTCGTCAGGCCCTTCCTCGCCAGCAGCACCGGCAGCACCGCGACGTAGCCGATGGTCAGCAGGATGCCGAATATCTCCCGCACGAACCAGTGGTCGGGCAGGGCCATGCCGAACCCGCGCACCCAGACGTACTCGGACAGGTCGACGTTGGTCAGCGCCTCGAGCTTGTGGATGTCCCAGTACTCGAACGGGCCGAAGAAGTTCCAGTTGGGCCCCCGCAGGAACGTCCCGAGGACGATGAGCGACGACCAGAGCACCACGAACCCGAACAGGAAGATGGTGATCTCGACCCGGCGCTCGTTGAACGTGTAGTAGCCGTTCCCCTTGGGGTTCTTGTCGATGTAGGGGATCGCCATCAGCCCGACGATGATCAGCGACGGCAGGACCACCCCGGCCAGCCCCGGATCGAAGTAGACGAGCATCTCCTGCAGGCCGAGGAAGTACCAGGGCGCCTTCGACGGGTTGGGGGTGTTGGCGTTGTTCGCCGGCTGCTCGATGGGCGCCTCGAGCCCGATCGACCACACGATCAGGACCACCGTGCATACCACCATCGAGATCAGCTCGGTGTAGACGAGGTCCGGCCACGTCCAGACGCGGTCCTCCTCGTCCTTCTCGATCGGCGGCTGGCCGCCGGCGGCGCGGCGGTCGTTGTCGACCGCCTGCCGCATCGAGAACCACGTGAAGAACACGAGCAGGAAGATCAGCCCGACGATGGGCACGTTGTCCGGCTTGGTGATGATCAGGTTGAAGTCGGAGTCGGTGAGGCCGAAGGCGAAGAACACCGTGAGGAAGATCATCAGCCCCCAGCCCCAGCGGGTGGAGGAGAACGCCTCGCGCTTCCACACGATCAGCACCAGCGCCACCACCGTGGTGGCGAAGAACAGTTGCGGATCGGCAAACAGATCGATGAAGCCCTTCAACCCTTCCAACATGTCGTCTCGTCTCCGCCGTCCAGAGTCTCAGACCGGAACCCGCGCCTTCTAGAGCGGACCGGAGATGCCGCCGTCCTTGCGGACGCGCCAGAAGTGTATCGCCATCAGGAAGCCGATGACGAGCGGCAGGGCGACGCAGTGCAGCACGTAGAACCGAAGCAGCGCCCCCTCGCCGACGAACGTGCCGCCGAGCAGGGCGAACCGGGCGTCGTCGGCCGCGTGCACGAGCTGCACGTCGCCCAGCGCCATGAGCGAGGCCCCGGGGCCCTCGTGGCCGAGGAACGGGGTGGCCCGGGCCATGTTCGAGCCGACCGTGATCGCCCAGATGGCGAGCTGGTCCCACGGCAGCAGGTAGCCCGTGAACGACAGCAGCAGGGTCAGCACGAGCATGATGACCCCGATGTTCCAGTTGAACTCGCGGGGCGGCTTGTACGAGCCGGTCATGAACACCCGGAACATGTGCAGCCACACGGTGATGACCATGGCGTGGGCGCCCCAGCGGTGCATCTCGCGCATGATGCCGAGCGGCACGTGCTCGCGCAGTCCGACGATGTCCGAGTAGGCGTACTCGAGGGTCGGGCGGTAGTAGAACATCAGCAGCAGCCCGGTGAACGTCAGCACCAGGAACAGGAAGAAGCTGATGCCGCCCATGCACCACGTGTAGCGCAGCCGCACGCCGGACTTGCGCAGCCGCACGGGGTGCATGTGCAGGAACACGTTCGAGAGCATGACGAGCACGCGGTTGCGGTCGTTGATGGGGGCCGCGTGCCGGAAGATCGACGTCCAGATCTGCGTCTCGGTAATCCAGTCCCACGCCCGGACGAGGGCCGGCGCCTTCGGTTCGATGGTCTTCGTGTCAGCCATGTCGATTCAGATCGGAAGGAACGACTCGGGGTCCGCCCACTGGCCGAGCTCCTGCTGGAACTTCCGGCTCTTGTCGACGAGGATCTGGCCGTCCTCGGCCCGCACGATCCGCGTCCGCTCCAGGGGCCGCGGCGCCGGGCCCTCGAAGTTGACGCCGGTGGGCCGGAAGCCGCTGCCGTGGCAGGGGCACTTGA
>JAJEEA010000322.1 GCA_022821235.1 Vicinamibacteria bacterium | reverse complement strand
TGCGATCCTGACCCAGGCGGCCGGCACGCCCGCGACGCGCTCGGCGCCGGCCAACGGCCTTCGGGACCGGGAGGCGAGGCAGCGCTTCGCGTCGGGTCCTGGACCGTTCGCCTTCTTCGACGCGCCGTGGACGCCGGTCTTCCTGTTCCTGCTGTTCGTCTTCCACTGGATGCTGGGGCTGCTGGCCGTGTGCTCGGGCGTCCTGCTCCTGAGTCTGGCGGTGCTGAACCAGATCCGTACCGGCAAGCTCCAGGCGGAGGCGAATCGCGCCACGGCCGAGGCGGCCCACTTCTCCGAGCGGGCCCGGGCGGACGGCGAGACCGTGAAGGGGCTCGGGATGCGCTCCGCGACGATAGCCCGCGCCGGCGCGCTCCGGGACAAGTCGCTGGCCGCGACGATTGCGGCCTCGGATCGGGGCGGCGCGTTCACGGTCGCCTCGCGAACGCTGCGGCTGTTCCTGCAGTCGATGATGCTCGGCCTCGGCGCGTGGCTGGCCATTCGCGGCGAGGTGACGCCGGGGGTCATGATCGCGGCGTCGATCCTGCTCGGAAGGGCGCTGGCCCCGATCGACCAGGCGGTGGGGCAGTGGCCGTTGCTGCAGCAGGCCCTTCAGGCCCGCCGCTCGCTGGCGAAGCTGCTCGCGCAGGTCCCGGAGCCGCGGCAACCCACGCCGCTGCCGACTCCGCAAGCGCGACTCGAGGCGGACAACGTCGTCGCGGCGCCGCCGGGCACGGAGACCCTGGCGGTGCGGGGTGTGTCGTTCCGTCTGGACCCGGGCCAGGCCATCGGGATCGCGGGTCCGTCCGCATCGGGCAAGTCCACGCTGGTGCGCACCCTGGTCGGGGTCTGGCAGCCCGTCTCCGGCAAGGTGACGCTCGGAGACGCCGAGCTGAATCAGTACGGGGAAGAGGCGCTGGCCCGGTACATCGGCTGGCTGCCCCAGGAGGTCGTGCTGTTCGAAGGCACGGTGGCGGAGAACATCGCGCGCATGGCGTCCGATCCGGACCCGGAGACGGTGGTGGAGGCGGCCCGGCGCACCGGGTCGCACGAGATGATCCTGGCGCTGCCCGGTGGCTACGACTTCCAGGTGGCGGCGGGAGGGGCGGCGCTCTCCGGGGGGCAGCGCCAGCGAATCGCGCTGGCGCGAGCGTTCTTCGGGGCTCCGGCGGTGGTGGTCCTGGACGAGCCGGACGCCCATCTGGACGCGGCGGGGGTCATGGCGCTGGAAGGCGCGATAGCGGATCTGAAGGCGCGGGGCGGAGCGGCGATCATCGTGGCTCACCGCCGGACCACGTTCGCGCCGTGCGATCTCGTCCTGCTGATGGAAGGCGGCCGGACGCGCCCGGCAACGCCATGGGACGGATCGCAGCCGCGCGCGCCCGGCCGGACGATCCAGCCCCTGACGCCGGCGGCGCAGGAGCAGAGGAGGCGAGAATCCGCGGCAGAGCCCGCACGACACCGGGTGGTGGTTCGGGGCAAGGCGCATGAACCAGCCGGGGAGAGCGCGAGGGAGGGAGGTCCACCCGATCGTCGACCTCGCAGAACACGGGCCCGATCGGAGCAGACGCAAGGTGTGACGGATCAGGACGTAGGACCTGCTCCGCGCAATCCGGGAGTCGATTGAATGACCGGAGACGCGATGGCGGGGCTGTTCTCGAGCCGCCGACCGCTCGCCCTGGGGTTCTGGTCGTTGCTCGCGCTCGGGGCGGGGCTGTTCGGATGGGGCACGTTCAGCGAGATCTCGGGCGCGGTCATCGCGGTGGGGCAGGTCGGAGTCGAGAGCGGAGACCAGGTGGTCGAGCACGCCGACGGCGGAATCGTGTCGGAGATCCGGGTGCGCAACGGCGACCGGGTGGAAGCCGGCGACGTGCTGGTGCGGCTCGACGATGCGCTGCTGCGCTCGGAGCACGCGATCTTCGAATCCGAGCTGTTCGATCTGGTGGCGCGGCGCAACCGCCTGGAAGCGGAGTTCCGCGGCGCATCGGCCATCGCCTGGGCGCCCGACCTCGCCGAGCGGGCGGCTTCGGATCCGGCGGTGCGCGAGATTCTCGACGGCCAGCAGCGCCTGTTCGATGCGCGCCTGCGTTCGCGGGACGGCTTCGTGGCGCAGCTCCGCGAGCAGATCGAGCAGATCCGACGCCAGATCGCGGGCCTCGAAGCGCAGCGGGCGGCGGTCGGCCGCCAGGTCGGGTTCACCCACCGCGAGCTGGAGGGGCTGCGCAAGCTCCTGGAGAAGAACCTGACGCCGCTCGCCCCGGTCATGGAGATGGAGCGCGACGCCGCGGCCCTGGAGGGGCAGGCGGGGGACATCGCGGCGCGGATGGCCGGCGCCCGGGCTCGCATCGCGGAGCTCGAGATCCAGGTGCTGCAGATCGACAGCCGCCGCATCGAGGAGTCCGAGAGCCTGGCGCGCGAAGTGCAGGCCCGCGAGAACGAGGTCCGCGAGCGTCTGGCCGGCCTGCGGGTGCGGCTGCGCCGCATGGACATCCATGCGCCGGTGGCGGGCACGGTGCACGGAATCACGGTGTTCGCACTCGACGAGGTGCTGAATCCGGGCGAGCCGGTGGCCCATGTCGTCCCGGAGGACGCAGGGCTGATCGTGAAGGCCCGGCTCGATCCGATCCATGTCGACCAGGTCTGGCCGGGTCAGGAAGCGCTGCTGCGGTTCTCCGCCTTTCCGGCCCGGACGACGCCGGAGTACACCGGCAGGGTCTCGCGGGTGTCGGCCGACGTGATGCACGACGAGCGGACCGGGCTCGCCTGGTACGAGGTGGAGCTTGAGATGGGCGAGGCGGCCGAGGCGGAAGCGACGAGCGGACCGGGCGACTGGGCGAGGTCGCTCCTGGACCGGGCTGCGCAGTGGATGCGTTTCGTCGCCGCTCGGCCGAGCGAGTCGGCCGAGCGAGTCGGGTCAGGCTCGGAAGTCGGGCTCGGATCGGGAGCCCGCGTGAATGCCGGGACGGATTACGGGGCCGGCGCCGGCATGGATTCACGGGCGGGGACCTCGCCGCTTGCGCAAGGTGCGCTGGCGCTGGCGCCGGGCATGCCGGTCGAGGTCTATCTGCGCACCGGCGAGCGTTCGCCGCTCAGCTATCTGGTCAAGCCGCTCACCGACTACTTCTCACGCTCGCTCCGCGAGGAGTAGCATGCCGCATAGCGCATAGGGGAAGACAGGCGGAATCCCCCGCAGATCCGCGTCGATGGGGCAGGTGTGAAGTGGTCGAGGAAGTGTCGTCGTGTCAGGCGCATTCCTGAACGGGATGAATCAACAACAACCGGAGGCCAATCCCATGAGCAAGCCCGTCGGCACCCTCGACCAAATCGCCGAATACCTGATCCGCGGCTACCAGCAGGACAAGTACGGCCCGGACGCCCAAGCCATCAAGTGGGCGACCTCCGACAGTTCACCGATTCCGGTCGATCTGTCCCGCCTCGACGAGAAGGGCCAGTTCCTCGCCCGCACCGCGCTCGAGATGTGGACGAGCGCGACCGGACTCGCCTTCGAGGAGGTGAGCATCGACCGCGGCGATGGCCGAGGCGACAACGACCGCGGCATTCTCTTCCAGTACGGGGCCACGTCCCACGCGAGGTGGCATCAATATGGTCCGGAAGGATGGCATTCGTGGACCATCAGCGTACGTCGAGCCGTGCAATCGAATGCGTTGAGCAAGGACCAGTCGGGCGAGTACACCGTCACCAACCCGAGGTCTCTGCACATCTTCATCCACGAGATCGGCCATGCGCTGGGTCTCGGGCATCCGGGCGATTACAACGCCGGCGCGAGCTACCCGAAGGACGCGAAGTTCGCCAACGACAGTTGGCAAACCACGGTCATGTCGTACTTCAACCAGACGCAGAACACCTGGCTCGACGCCACCCCCGCCGGTCCCGCCACCCCGATGAGCGCCGACATCCTGGCCATCGAGAAGCTCTACGGGGACAGCAACGCGATACGCACCGGCGACACGGTCTACGGCTTCAACTCCAACGCCGGCGGCTTTCTCGACGCGCTTGCCCGGCACATGAACGCCTCCCATGCGTTCACCTTCACCCTCATCGACGACGGCGGCAGCGACACCTTCGATTACTCCGGGGCGACGCGGGGCAGCCGGGTGGACCTGACTCCCGGGGCGGTGTCCGACGTCTTCGGCGGCAAGGGCAACATGGTGGTCTACCGGGACACCGTCATCGAGCACTTCGTCGGCGGCAGCGGCAACGACGAGGTCACGGGCAACGATGCCGACAACACGCTGATTGGCGGCGACGGGGATGACGTGCTCGATGGCGGTGCGGGTGATGACCGGCTCGACGGCGGAAAAGGGGCGGACACCCTGACCGGAGGCACGGGCGCGGACACCTTCCGCTACGCCTCGAGCGCCTTCGGCGCCGACCGGATTACGGACTTCGAGGATGGGACGGACACCATCGACTTCAGGGGTTCGGGATTGCGCTATGCCGACCTCGCCATCGGCGACAGCGGCCGGGACAAGGTCGTCGACGCCGGCTCCGGCAACACGATTACTCTGGCCGGGCAGGCCGGCGCCACCATCGATGCGGCGGACTTCTCCTTCGGCGCCGCCGCGCTCGGCGTCTCCGTCGGTGACGTGACCGTGGCCGAAGGCGGCGTTGCCCGATTCGTCCTGCGTCTGTCCGCGCTGCCCGAAACGGCGGTGACGGTGGATTGGCGGACCAAGGACGGCACGGCCGTCGCCGGGGAGGACTTCACCGGAGTCGGCCAGTGGCAGACCGTCACCTTCGCGCCGGGGCAGCTTCACCGGGTTGTCGAGGTGCAGACATCGAGTGATGCGGTGTTCGAGCACGAGGAGACATTCAGCGTCGAGCTGGGCAATCCGGTCGGCGCCGTCCTCGACGACGGCACGGGCGAGGCCAGCCTGCAGAACAGGACCCCCAGGCCCCGCCTCTCCATCGACGATGTCCAGGTGGACGAGGGCGGCACGGCGGTCTTCACGGTCAGTCTCGACAGGGTCTCCGCCGCGGACGTGACGGTGGAATGGACGACGCAGGACGGTGTGGCCGTGTCCGGCGACGACTACACCGGGGTCGACCAGGCACGGACCCTCACCATTCCGGCGGGGCAGCAGAGCGGGACCATCAGCGTACGGACGCTCGACAACGACACCTGGAAGGCCGATACCGACAACCACTTCTTCGTCGCCTTGAGCAATCCGGTCGGCGCCGTCCTCGCCGATGGCAAGGGCAAGGCGGTCATCGAAGAGAACGATGCCCGGCCACCCGCCGTGTCCATCAGTGACGGCGTGGGGACCGAAGGCGGGCTCGTGGAGTTCGAGGTCGGTCTCGACAGGGTCTGGCACACCGATGTGAGCGTTCGCGTGAACGTTGACGACGGCAGCGCCGAGCGTTCCGTCGATTATTCGGCCTCCGGTGGCGAAGACCTTGTCATTCCGGCGGGTCAGCTCAGCGCGAAGTTCGAGGTCCGGACCTTCTACGACAAGCTCGACGAACCCGACGAGACCTTCAAGGTGACCTTGATCTCACCGGGGAAGGAATTTCCTCTGGGCCGGGCCACCGCGACGGGAACCATCCAGAACCTCGACACGTCGCAATTGCCGACGCCACCGACCGTATCGGTCGGTGATGTCACAGTGACGGAATCCGACGGCGAGGTGAGGGTCCCCATCAACTTCGACCGGCCGTTCGAGCCGGGCGAGCGAATGTTCTTCAGGATGCGTCTGCTCGACGACAGCGCCGAGAGCGGGCGCGACTACAGACATCTGACCTCGAGCGAGGCCAGGGAGGTGTTTGTCGTCCAGGGCGATGGCACGGACCAGGCGTTCCTGACTCGCCCGCTGACCAATGACGACTACCCCGAAGACGACGAGCAGTTCGTGCTCGAAATATTCGACGTCGAAGGCGCGACCCTGGCGGATGGGGCCGGAATCATCACCATCGTCGATGATGACGTCGACAGCGGGACGCTGCCATACGTCCATGCCTCGATAGGCCCCCACGTGACCGAGGGGGGCCACGCCGTATTCTCAGTGGAGTTGTCAAAGCCGACGACGCAAGACGTCGCCGTGCGCTGGAAGATATCCGGCAGTGAGGCGGAAGGCGGCAAAGACTACGACAACGACCCGGCGACAGGCACTGTGACCATACCGGCAGGCCAACGGGCCGCGCCGGTCATCGTGGAAACCTTCATCGACGATGAGACTGAAGGGAGCGAGAAGTTTGTCTTCAAGTTGCTCGCAGCCACCGGCGCCACAGTTCATCGTAGTCTTTACTGGTCCTTGGGCGATATCTCCGATTACGAGCGTCCTCGTCCCGGAATATCCATCAGCGACGTCACCGTCACCGAGGGCGGCAAGGCACACTTTTTCGTGACGCTGGACCGTCCCTGGCTTAACGGCGCCGTTCTGGACTGGAGCACGTCCGACGGCACGGCGGAAGGGGGCAGCGACTTCCTTGCGGTC
>JAJEEA010000447.1 GCA_022821235.1 Vicinamibacteria bacterium | reverse complement strand
CGCCGCCGTCGTGCCCGGCGACGCCGGGGCGAGCCTGCTACACCAGCGCATCACCCACGCCGACGAGCGCCTGCGGATGCCGCCCCCGGCGCTGTCCAACAAGAGGCTGTCGGCCGACCAGGTCGACGTGCTGACGCGCTGGATCGACGAGGGCGCGTCCTGGGACCAGCACTGGTCGTTCGAGGCCGTGGTCGAGCACGAGCCGCCCGCCGTGGCCGACGAGGCGTGGCCGCGAAACCCGATCGACCGCTTCGTGCTGGCGCGGCTCGAGGCCGAGGGGCTGACGCCGGCGGCCGAGGCCGACCGGCGCACCCTGGCCCGCCGGGTGGCCCTCGACCTGACGGGGCTGCCCCCCGATCCGGGCCTCCTCGCGTCCTATCTGAACGACATCTCGGACGAGGCCTGGGAGACCCTCGTCGACCGGCTGCTGCGGTCGCGGCACTGGGGCGAGCACCGCGCCCGCTACTGGCTCGACGCGGCGCGCTACGGCGACACCCACGGTATCCACATCGACAACTACCGCGAGATGTTCGCGTATCGCGACTGGGCGATCCGGGCGTTCAACGACAACCAGCCCTTCGACGACTTCATCGTCGAGCAGGTGGCCGGCGACCTCCTGCCCGAGCCGACCCTCGACCAGCTCGTCGCCACCGGCTTCCAGCGCAACAACATCACCACCAACGAGGGCGGGGTGGTGCCGGAGGAGTACGAGGCGATCTACGCCAAGGACCGGGCCGAGACCATCGGCAACGTCTTCCTCGGGCTGACCGTCGGCTGCGCCACCTGCCACGACCACAAGTTCGACCCCATCGCGCAGAGCGAGTTCTACGCGATGACCGCGTTCTTCCGGAACACCACCCAGTACGTCATGGACGGCAACGTCTCCGACCCGCCGCCCATTCTCGTGGTGCCCGACGACGCCGATCGCGAGCTCTGGCACGAGCTGCGCGACGAGGCGGTCGAGCTCGACGCCCGGCTCGACGAGCGCACGGCGTCGGTGAACCCCGACTTCATCGAGTGGGTGACCCGCGGCGAGCACCGCGACGTCGTGACGCCGCTCGAGCCCGAGGCCGAGGTGCTGACGCTGGACCTCGACGACCCCGCGGGCCCCGCCGTCGTGCACGAGGGCCAGCGGCGCTCGATTGTTCTCGAGCCCGGCGTGACCATCGAGGACGGCCCCGACGGCCATCCCGCCCTGCGCTTCGACGGCGAGTCGGGGGTCGAGCTGCCGTCGCTGGCGCTCGACGCCGACACGCCCTTCTCGATCTCGATGTGGATCTACCAGCCCGAGGGCGAGGGCAACTTCGTCGTGGCCGGCCAGTACGACCAGGAGGACGGCGCGAGGGGCTGGGCCGTGACTCTCGGCTCGCGGCAGCTCAACTTCCGGCTGACCGGCGAGCGGAACGAGCGCGGGGCGGCGACCACCGCGCGCGTCGGGCCCATCAACACGAAGCGGATGCCGGCCGGCGAGTGGACCCACGTCGTGCTCACCCACGACGGGTCGGGCGAGCGCGGCGGGCTGCACGTCTACCAGAACGGCGAGCGCGTCGAGGAGCAGGGCAGCGAGTTCTTCGCGAAGGCCGAGGGCAGCATCGTCACCGACCAGCCGTTCTACCTGGGGCGGGGCGGCGCCGTGAACCGCGGGGTGCTCGAGAGCCGCCACTTCGCCGGGGGAGGCATCGCCGATCTCCGCGTGTTCGACCGGGCCCTGACCGTGCAGGAGGCCAAGGTGGTGTCCGAGTGGCGGACCCTGCGGGGGGCCACCGTCAAGTCGCCCCAAGGGCTGACCATGCCCGAGCGCAGCGTCCTGCGGCTGCGTTACCTCAGCATCGACGACGAGCCGTACCGCCAGCTCCAGGCCCGGCGGCGGGCGGTGGACGACGAGTGGCGCGAGGTCCGCCGGCGCGGCAGCATCACCCACGTGATGCAGGAGCGGATGGACAGCGAGGCGGCGGCCCACGTGCTCGAGCGCGGGGTGTACGACCAGCGCCGCGAGCGGGTCCTCGCGGGCACCCCGGCCGCGCTGCCGCCGATGGCGGAATCCTGGCCCCGCAACCGCCTCGGCCTCGCGCGTTGGCTCGTCGACGACGCCAACCCCCTGACCGCCCGGGTGACCGTGAACCGGTTCTGGCAGCAGGTCTTCGGCACCGGGCTGGTGGCGACGAGCGAGGACTTCGGGGCGCAGGGGGAGACGCCCTCGCACCCCGAGCTGCTCGACTACCTGGCCCACGACTTCCGCGCGTCGGGGTGGGACGTCAAGCGGTTCTTCCGCACCCTCGTGACCTCGGCCGCCTACCGGCAGGCCGCGGCCGTGACCCCCGACAAGCTCGAGCGCGACCCCCAGAACCGGCTGCTCTCGCGGGGGCCCCGGTTCCGGATGGACGCCGAGATGGTCCGCGACCAGGCCCTCGCCGCGAGCGGGCTGCTCGTGCGCACCGTCGGCGGGCCGAGCGTGAAGCCGTACCAGCCCGAGGGGGTCTGGTCGACGGTGGCCATGCCCCAGAGCAACACGCGCGTCTACGAGCGGGACAGCGGCGACGCCCTGTACCGGCGCAGCCTCTACACGTTCTGGAAGCGGTCGGCGCCGCCGGCGTCGATGGACATCTTCAACGCGCCGACGCGCGAGCACTCGACGGTGCGCCGCGAGCGGACCAACACGCCGCTCCAGGCCCTGGTGACGATGAACGACACGCAGTTCGTCGAGGCGTCGCGGCACCTCGCCCAGCGGGCGATGCGCGAGGGCGGGTACGACTTCGACGAGCGGCTCGACTACATGACCACGCGGCTCCTCGCGCGCAACTTCACCACGCCGGAGCGCGCGGTGGCGCGGCGCACGTGGGACCGCTTCGTCGACCTCTACGGGACCGACGCCGACGGGGCGCGGGAGCTGCTGGCGGTGGGCGAGTCGGCCCACGACGCGGCGCTGCCGCTGACCGAGTCGGCGGCGTGGACGATGCTGGCGAGCCAGTTGATGAACCTGGACGAGGTCCTCAACAAGTAGGACGCGGCTTCAGCCGTGGCGGGACCCGCGTTGCACCGACCCGCGGAAGCGCCGGCAGGGGTGAAGGGGCGCCAGCGCGGTGAAGAAGCGCCCGAGCGATGGGGCGTGACGACGGAGCATATCGGGCAGATGGTGACCGTGGAGCACACGCGGCTCCGGGGCGCAACGCAGTCAGGCAGGATGGCTCCCCGGCGAATCCGGCGGGGCTTTCTGCCACGGACTGCCTGACGCGAGAGGAAACGATGCACCCATTCAAGGAAGCCGTTCGCGCGGAGACCCGGCGCCAGTTCTTCGGCCGCACCGCCCGGGGCATCGGCGGGCTGGCCCTGGCCAACCTGCTGGCCGACGACGCGTTCGCCCTGCCGGGGCAGGCGCCGGCGGCGGTCGGCGGGCTGCCGTCGCTGCCGCACTTCGCGCCCAAGGCGAAGCGCTGCATCTACTTGCACATGATGGGCGCCCCGCCCCAGATGGATCTGCTCGACTACAAGCCCAAGATGCGGGACTGGTACGACAAGGACCTGCCCGAATCGATCCGCCAGGGCCAGCGCCTGACGACGATGACCTCGGGACAGTCGCGCTTCCCCATCGCCCCGTCGGTGTTCGAGTTCTCGCAGCACGGCGACGGCGGCGCGTGGTTCTCGGAGATCCTGCCCCACACCGCGAGCATGGCCAACGACATCGCGGTCATCCGGTCCATGCACACCGACGCCATCAACCACGAGCCGGGCATCACGTTCATCCAGACCGGCCAGCAGATTCCCGGCCGGCCGTGCATCGGGGCGTGGTTCGCCTACGGCCTCGGCAGCATGAACGAGGACCTGCCGACGTTCGTGGTCATGAACGCCGAGCGCAGCCACCCCCGCGCCGGGGTGCAGGCGATCTAGGCCAAGCTCTGGAGCGCCGGGTTCCTGTCGCCCGAGTACGCCGGGGTGGGGCTGCGCACCGGGGCCGACCCCGTGCTCTACCTGCGCGACCCCGACGGCGTGTCGCCCGGCGTGCGGCGCGAGATGCTCGACGGGCTCGGCGCGCTGAACCGGCTGCGCCACGAGCAGGTCGGCGACCCCGAGACCCTCGCCCGCATCGAGCAGTACGAGATGGCCTTCCGCATGCAGTCGTCGGTGCCCGAGATGGCCGACCTGTCGAGCGAGCCCGACCGCACCTTCGAGCGCTGGGGCGAGGAGGCGAAGCAGGCCGGCAAGTTCCAGAACGCCGCCCTCATGGCGCGACGCCTCGTCGAGCGGGGCGTGCGCTTCGTGCAGATATACCACCGCGGCTGGGACGTGCACGCGTTCGCCCCCCAGGTGCTGCCGGCGCAGGCGCGCGACGTCGACCGCGCCGCGTGGGCCCTCGTGCAGGACCTGAAGGAACGCGGGCTCTTCGACGAGACCCTCGTCATCTGGGGCGGCGAGTTCGGCCGCACCATCTACTCGCAGGGCCGGCTGACCCCCACCGACTACGGACGCGACCACCATCCGCGCTGCTACAGCCTGTGGATGGCCGGCGGCGGCGTGCAGGGCGGCGTGGTCTACGGCGAGACCGACGACTTCTCGTACAACATCGTCAAGGACCCGGTGCACATCCGCGACTTCCAGGCGACCATCCTGCACCTCTTCGGCATCGACCACGAGCGGTTCACCTACAAGCACCGGGGGCTCGACGCGCGGCTGACCGGGGTCGAGCCGGCCCGGGTGGTGCACGAGATTCTGGCGTGAGCTCCAACGGGGAAGACCGGAGGGTGGAGAGAGTCGCCGTCGCCCACCGGCGGCTCTCGTTCCACCCCTGCCGCTTGGGTCCGTCCTGGCGCCCGGCAGGAGGCGCCGGTGGACGGAGCCGCCGTTCCTCGCCGTCGCAGCCGCTCGCCTCGCCATCCCGGCAACCGCCTCCGCATGCCGATCCCCGCTGACCGCGGCCGCCCCATCGCATGATCCAGCCCCTGTCGCGCGCGCTGTTCCACACCCTCGCGGCGAGTGCGACGGTGAAGCGGCTCGCCTCGCGCTACGGCATGCGCGAGGGCCGGTTCGCCCGGCGGTTCATCGCCGGAGAGCGGGTCGGTGACGCGCTCGCCGCGGCCCGGGCGCTGGCCGACCGGGGCATCGGCTGCACCCTGAACCATCTCGGCGAGGCCGTCACCGCGGCGCCGGCGGCGCGGGCCGCGGCCGATGCCTATGCCCGCGTGGTGCAGGACGCGGGCGAAGCCGGCCTCGCCTGTCAGATCTCCGTCAAGCTCACCCAGCTCGGACTGGGCGTCGACCCCGGCGCCTGCGAGGCCAACCTGCGCGGCGTGCTCGACGCGGCCGGCGACGGGTGCTTCGTCCGCATCGACATGGAGCAGTCGCGGTGGGTCGACCCCACCCTCGACCTCTTCGAGCGCGTCTGGCGCGACGGCCACCGCAACGTCGGCGTGGTGCTGCAGGCCTACCTCTACCGGACGGCCGACGACCTCGCCCGGGTCAACGCGCTCGGCGCCCGAGTGCGGCTGTGCAAGGGGGCCTACCAGGAGCCTCCGGCTGTCGCCTGGCCGCGGAAGGCGGACGTGAACGCGTCGTTCGTGCGGCTGATGCGGTCGCTCCTCGAGGACGGCGTCGACCCCGCGTTCGCCACCCACGACCCGGCCATGATCGCGGCCACCCGCGACCGGGCCCGCGACCTCGGCCTCGCGCCGGAGCGGTTCGAGTTCCAACTGCTGTTCGGGGTGCGGCGCGACCTGCAGGCCCGGCTCGTCGAGCAGGGGCACCGAGTGCGCGTCTACGTGCCGTTCGGCAGCGAGTGGTTCCCCTACTTCATGCGCCGGCTGGGGGAGCGGCCGGCCAACGTGCTGTTCGTGGTCAGGAGCCTGTTCCATGAGGGGCGGGGGTGAGCTGCTTGCTGCCGTCTCGAGCGGGAGTATGCGTTGGAGCCGGGGGCGTGAGGACCTGTTGATGATCCGGCCGCAGGAGGGGGTACCTGGCGGTTTTGTGGTCGGTTGGAGCCGACCATCGACGGGAGGCTGGCCCAGACGCGGGCTACATGGTGCGCTACAGCGCGGAGGCGGACCACCTGCTCGTCTTACGACCGCGCGCCCGAGCGGACGTGGGAAGAGAGCTGTTCCGTCGCGAGCGCCGGCGGCGCCGGCGCGCCGGTCCCTGGCCGCCTTCGCCATCGAGTCGGCAAACCCGCGCCCAGGAACGCCCGGTATCTGACGTCCGGGAAGGATGTCGACGAAGCGCTGGGTTTCGCTGGCGAGACCCCGGCGGGGCGCCACCGCCAAAACCCAAACCGCCAGCTCGGGTAGATCTCCGCCGATTACCTCGAGATCGCACGCGAGGGCCATTGCCCAGTCGAGTGGCGTCAAGTATTGACTGGTGTCGACCGCGCCGGTCTGAAGATTGGGCGCGCCGTCCCATACTATGACCAAGCTTTCGACTCCGGACTGCGCAGAGTCCCGCACCACGTGGGCCGGCCCAGCTGACCGTGCATCACCAGCGTCGCGGCCCGTTAGACGCGCCGGCTCATGGACACCCCAAAGCTGCATGAAGTCCTGCCGTCTGTGGTAAGGCAACACCAGGACGCCATTGGAGCGAGTCCGGTCGGCGAGACCATAAGCGTCTGGATGAGCGGAGACGGGTCACTGTCGTGGCTGCCGTCTACCATCTCATCTCCCACCGTCCACGAAATACGCGGTGCTCAGAAACCCACCGACCTTTTCGGCGTCGCTACGATCGTCCCAAGTCAGCTCCGCGCTCCGCGCCTCGCGTCCCGCGGTCCGTTGTAGGCACTCCACCTCGTCCTGGAAGGCCTCCTTCCATCCGTCGCGGACGAGATCGCGCGACCGGCCGGCCAGAGCGGCCAAGTAGCACGCGATCAGGTGTTCGGGTACCTTGGGCAGCGCCAGCAGTTCCCAATTGGGTGTCGAGCGCTCGGGATCCGCCGCGTTCCGCAGGAAGTCCGACAATCTACGCCTATATGCCGTGGGATGCGGGTCCCATGCTTCATGGTTGCGAAGAGGGAAGTCCAAACCATGGGTTCTCTGCAGCCCCAGCCGCGCAACCTCGTCGAAAGTCGACACAGTAGACACGAACAACGTGTAGAAATCTAGATGGCTCAAATGAAAAGAACGAAGGTCAGTCGACCAATCGCGGGTGCCGCCATGAAACAACAGCAGCACGGCTTCGTTGTCAATCCGTCCAGCAATATCCATGACCTCGCTTTGAGTGTAGGCTTCCTCGTATCTCCACGGGTCCCGCAGTAGCCGAGAAACACCGTCCACGCCGAATTTCTGCTCCATTCGGTATCCGACAATTCTCATCGCAGTCACCTCCGCTTCTTCGGTGCCGTCATGGGCAGCACAAAGGCGTGCAAGCTGTCAAGCGCCGGACCCCAGTTCAACCACGGGTTCTCGACGTATCCCGATCAAACCGTCCACGGCGGCGCCTGTGAACGCCATGCCACACGATGCGCAGTCCGCCGTCCATTTCGTTGATGGCGACACCGTTGACGGGGTCGTCATCGGCCAGTCGACCGTACTCGGTCGGTGAGAGCATGTAGACATCCCTCAGTTGGCGAACTCTATTGCTGGTGGATTCACTGTTGCGTGCCGCTCTATCACGAATTTTGCGATACTGTCCACCCAGCCCATTGTACGTCAAGAACGACATCCCATCCTGCTCCAACGCGACTCTGACGGACTGCCGCCCTACGTCATTGCCCGATGTATGCTTCAAATCGCAGGCCGCCAGCTGAACTATGCCGCCTATGGAGCGCCGCCAGTCGGGTTGGAGTCCCTGAATCCGAGTGTGAGCCTCCAAGGTATCGTCCAAATCGACGAAAACGGAACCGGGTAGCATTGACATAATAGTCAGAAGTGAAGCCACAGAAGGAACGTCAAGGCTGCTATCGGTCATGCGTACGGCGCTCTTGAGCCATTCAAAGACGCTGTGGTTCGACGTGCCGCACAATTGCCGAAAGGCGTTGCGTTTCCCCGCCGTTACGTCGTTCCAAGCGTCGAGCCCTACGGCGTCTGTACGCACGCCGAAAAGGTGAGCCATGCGGCGATTCACTTCGTCATCGACGGTCTGGCGCAGAGCGGCGTCGAGCTCGCAGTTGTGGCAGGACGCTACGTGCGCGTGTCGATAGATCCGGCGGCCGTTCGATGGCAACACGGCCCTTCTCCGGGTGGCGCACACGCAGCAGGAATCTTCGTCCAAAAAAAGGCGGGACATTTCCATGAGGCGGTCCCACATGATATTTCCGCGTGGTGTGTCGGGATCGATCATCCAATGCGGGCGCTCGGCGTCACCGGAAGGGTCGACCGTGCGGGCGAAGTATCGGCAATAGTCCCAGTGGCGGGGGTCCAAGCCAACATCATCGGTGTCTTGGTCGACCTGGGACAAACCGGCGTCGTTGCACCACCGTCCATAGACGTCGGCAGGCGAGGAAGAGGTCACGAGTCGCAGTAGCGAAAAAACGTCAAGCTGGGTACCGGAATGGCACGCGAACGCCTGAATCCAGGCAAACAGAATGACCAGCTTCCTGGTATCGACATCATGGGACTCCCAGTTGGCGTGGGGGCGGACAGTGCCTTGCGTGTCAGGGCGGCCGAAAGCCGGCGGGTGCGAAACTCGTGCGGGAGGGGCGAGAAAGGCGATCGCGTTGTGTACAAGAGTGAAGTCCTCGGACTTATGTTGCCAAGCGGCCAACTCGTTGTCAATCTCTGTGAGTATATCGAAGTTCCATCGCCGACCAAAACGGTGCACGTCCATAAACAGAGACTCCAGACATATATCCTTCTCCGACCAATGGGATTGTCTTCGGAGGTACATGGCGACGGTGAGCTTCTCACTCAGTAGCTCATCGACGTCGGGGAACCTGCTTTGACTTTTGTACTCGTGAAGCTTTTCACGAGTCGCAACGATATCTCGCAGTCGAATATCGTCGTCGGTCGCGATATCGGACCGGAGCTTGCGCACTGCGGCACAGAGAACGTCGCTGGGGTCTCGGGAGAGGTCGGATTGGTCGGGGCTGGACCCTGCGAGGTAGCGTTGAACGTCGGGCAGAGGGTGGGTGCGGCGATCGGTCGCGGTCATCAGTAGGGATAAAGCTACGGCCAAATGGCCGTCGCCCCTGACGGCAATATCACCCCAGTAGCTCGAGTAGGGCGCAAAAGCGACGGGCTTTTGCGTTGAAAAGGTGAACGGCAATGCGAGAATGGGGCCGTAGCGGGGGAAGGCGCCCCAGTCGAAACCGTCGGGGCGTTGATGGTTGGCGTCCATGTTGATGTCGACCAAGAAAATGTCGATAGACGGTGGCTCCGGCTTAAGCAACTCCGTTTGCACTTCGTCGACGGTGCGAAGGGTTCGGAGATCGTAGAACCGGGAATTCTCGCCAAGGGCGGCGGTAGGCCTATCATTAATGTCGAGTACAGACAAGAGGCGACTCATTTCTGTGGTCCTTCCCATTCGATGCGATACGCACGTACTATGTGAAAGTCGCGGATGCTGATTTGGGTAACTCGTGGGTGCTCTTCGTGGATCTGGCCGATGGCGGCAAATAGTTGGTTAGTGCGGTCGATGCCTGACTTCTTGGTGGCAGAAACGTCGTCGGGCGGACGACTCTGATGGCTTTCCTGTGTAAGCTCTACGGTGACGGCGCCCTCAGAACGAGTGATGACGCGATAGGCAACGTCGATGTCGGGTCTGCTGAAAGCCGGATATTCATTACGGATATTTCCGACGACTTCGCGAAGGAGCGCAATGGCGTACATTTCGGCGCTGTCGAGGCGATCAAGGAAGGAGAAGTTGGGGGCGGGCCCGGGGTGAGGTGATTCGGGCATGGCGTCGGGGTGAAGGCCGGATTCGAGAGGGCTGTAGAACAGTCGTGCGTCAGTGCTGGTATCGAGATGCAGGAAGAGTGCCTGGACATAGAGGAGGAATTCGAGAGCCCTTCGCACCGCGGAGGGATACGCGGCGTCAGGGGTGTAGCGTCGGCCGCCGCCGCCGGGACCAAGTTGCTGAATGAGGTAGGAGGTTGCGGCCAGAATGCGAAGATAATGATGCGCGGCCTGGACGTGGTCAAAGTCATGACGATTGCCATCTAGTAGTCGGGCGGCTATGAGAGCGGAGTTTTTGACCTCATGTGCCCAGTTGCCATGTTGAAGCGCGCCTTCTTGGGCCTCTGCGGAGCTAATGCCGTGGAGTGTCGAGGCTAGTTGACGGGCGACGTCGCGGATGCGTTGGGCTTGCCGCAAGGTCACGTCTGAAGTGGCGCCGTTGTAGGGGCGCCATCCTTCGTCAAGCGGCCATGGAACGGTGGACTCATGGGATTCAAGTACGATGTAGCCGAAGTCGTCGTTGGAGAAGCCGCCCCAGAGGGGAGTGTCGTCGCGCGCGGGAGGATGAAGGCAGATATGGAGTTCGCGGTTAGTGTTGCGCCACCATTTGTAGTCTTGAGGCCAAGTGGAGGGCTTTTCGACGTGATGGCTGGCTTTCGCCCATCCCTCCCAGCGGGGAAGCAGGCGCTCGAGGAGGACGCCGGGCTGACGGTCGTTCTTTGGCGGCGGTGATTTTAGTAAGGACTGCAGCATTGCGCCGGTCTCGATTTGAACAAAGTTCATTGAGAACTGATTGGTGATGGAGAGAATCTCATGGAGGGCCTTGCGTGATTGGTCAGTGTCGAGGTTTACGGGGTTGTCGATGGGACAGAACAGCCATCCGAGAAAACGCCCAAAGAAGCGTTCTTCGCGGTATTCTTCGTAGACAGGAAGCCAGAGGGTGTGGGAAGTTGGTATTGTGGCGGACGAGCCGGAAGATGTTGCGTGAGCCTTATGGTAATCTGTTAACCACAGAGTGAGTTCAATGTAGGCATGGCGTGCAGGCGGAGAAGAAAGAGATCTGGGCGGTTGCTGTGGGACGAGAGGCAGGGGCGGCCGTGAGGAGGGAAGTAGGTGTTGTATTTGAAGGTCGGGCAGGGATATGCCTTCGCTGGATGTGCCTTCGGTGGTTGTGGTGGTGACAAAATATGCACGAGGACCGTTGGAGGAACGAAAGCCTGCGTAATGGACACGCCAGAGCGCGCCGGGCATTAAGCCGTCCACGGCAATGGCGGACAGCAGAACGGTGAAATGATAGTGTAGTGTCGTTGGATCGGGGCAATGGGTGTCATCGGGGCGGAGCAACGAAGAGAGAAATTCTCGCGTTTCACGGATGTGAGGGATGTCTTCAACGTATTGGAGCAGAGCCCGCCAGGATTTGGGGTCAGCGCGGAGGGCGCTATGGATCTGGTGTGCCTTTTCGTGGTGGAAATGAGGGACTGAGAAGTAGGTGAAGTTGAAAAGGGAGGTTGGAGGGGGTTCGGTAGCGCCAGGGGAGGTGCTGGGGGTGGGCGGCCAGGATCTGGCGAGGAAATGGAAAGTAGGTCGCAGGGGGTCGGCGGATGGCGTGGGAATTTCAGGTAGGAGGGTATTGAGGGAATACGTCGCCGCGGCAATTCGGTAAGGGCGGGCGGCGGAGAAGAGCTGGTAGGGATGGAGGTTGTGGGTGGCCGTGGTCATGGGGATTCTCCGTCAGGCGCAGAGGATACCACAATTGGGTGGCATGGCGAGCACCCGTGGGTGTGGAGGTGGTGAGTAGTGGGGCGGGTGGAGGGTTGAGGGCGGGATGGAGGATGGGTTCGAGCGGCCGCAGGACCGAGGAGGGCGATTGGCGGCGGGGCGGGCGGGGTGTCGGCGAAGGGCGGTTACAGAGGAGGTGCGTAGCGCGTAACACAGCGCGTGCCCGGCAGGTAACTGGCGTTGACCTGCCGACAAGCTTGCGGTGCGGGTGGGAAGCGAGGAGCGCGGCCGCGGGCATCAAGGGTTTCGGGATGCGGAGGGCCGGCTCCGGTTTGTGAGACGGCGAACGGTTCGGCGACGAGTGCCGCCATGGCGGGTGGTGGTCGGGCAGCACGAGGAGGGTCCGCACGGGCTCCTTCGGCGGCTGTGGCCGGGATCGCGCGTCGGCCGGCCGGCGGCACGGGAGGCGGGAGTCGGCGGCCTTGGGCGGCTGGGGATGGTCCGCTTGGGGCTCGCGGTCGGCGACACGAGGATTGCTGCAGACCGTTACGTAGGTGGGCCGGTGGCAGGCGAGCGGGCCCCCGACGTTCACGGCGTCGAGCGTCGGCGAGCTCGGCGCAGTAGCCGGGACCCGTGGAGGTCCGCTGGGTCCAGCCGTTGTGCGGCAGGGATTGGGGCAGCTCAAGGAGAGGCGCAGAGCTTGAGGGTGTTGGTGCGGTTGGGGTAGTTGGGTGGGAGTGAGCGGGAGGTTCGGCTGGGTGGCGAGTTGGGGTATTCGGGGCGGTGTGGCCGGGGAGGACCGCGGTGTGGAGGTCAGGGTGTCGGCGCGGGCGCGACGTGGCCGCGCAGCATGAGGTGGGTGCAGGCGAGCACGCTGGCGGTCATCGCGAGCAGGACGCCGGCAGGCGTGAGCGAGAGCCACCAGGCGGTCTGGAATTCGGAGAGGCCGTCGTAGATGAGGCGTCCGAGGGTTGGCGTGGGCGGGGGGGCGCCGAGTCCGAAGAACGACAGGCCGACCTCGATGCCGATGAGCTCGGGCACGAAGTAGGCGAGGCTGAGGACAGCGGGCAGGAGGCTGCGGGGCAGCAGAGTGGTGGTGAGGATCTGGGTGGGGGAGAAACCGAAAGCCCGCTGGGCGAGCACGTAGCGGGTGCCGCGCAGCTCGATGACGGTGGCGCGGACGAGACGTGCGGGGGCAGCCCAGCCGATGCAGCCGATGACGACGTATGCTCTCTCGAGGCCGGGCTGGAGCACGGTGAGGATCGCGACGACGACGAAGATGAAGGGCACGGTGTACAGCAGAGAGATGGTCCAGCCGATGACGCGGTCCAGGGGGCGGCCGGCGGCGTAACCGGCGGCGCCGCCGAGAAGGAGGGCGAGTACGAGCGACAGCACGACGGACTGGGCGACGACCTTCAGAGAGAGGCCGGCCGCGTACAGGGTGCGGGCGAGGAGGTCGCGGCCGAGGGCATCGGTGCCGAAGGGCTGGTCGGGACCGGGTGCGAGGTACGCGCGGGCGGTGTCGACGAGAAAGGGGTCTCGAGCCTCTCCCGCCGCCATGAGGGCGAACGGGGCGGCGGCGAAGAGGGCGACCGGGAGCCAGAGGCGGGGGTCAGGCCGACGCATCGACGCTCCGGCGCGGGTCGAGCCAGTCGAACAGCGTCTCGCTGAGCGACGACAGCCCGATGAAGAATGAGGCGTTGACGAGGATGATGCCTTGCAGCATCGGGAGGTCCTTGTCCTGGACCGTGCGGATGAGCAGGAGGCCGACGCCGGGAATGGTGAAGATCACCTCCAGCACGAACGCCGCAACGAAGATCAGGCTGAGTTGATTCACCCACACGGAGAGCCACGACACCGCCACGACGGGCAGGAGGGTGGCGTGGAACAGCCGCATGGGCCCCGCGCCGGTGGCGGCGGCGGCCCGGACGAAGGACGAGGCGGCGGCCTCGCGTATGCGCTGGCGCAGCACGCCGGTCATGAGGGCGGCGGGGTAGAGCGCAGCCACGGCGGCGGGCAGCAACCATAGCGCCCAGGCGGTGTCGGCAGAGCCGTACCCGCCGAGCGGAACCAGGGGGAACAGCACGCCGAAGAGCAGGGCGGCGAGTACGCCGGAGCAGTAGGTCGGGGTGACGACGCCGAGCCGCGTCAAGTGATAGAGCGGCGTCAGCCGCGGCCACAGGAAGACGCCCAGGTTGATCGCGTAGCTGACGCCGGCCGCCATCAGGCCGGCCAGCAGGCCGAGCGTCGCGCTCACCCGGAAGCGGCCGGTGAGCTCGGCGCCGACGCTCCGGCCGTCGATGATCGATCGTCCGAGATCGAGGCGCGCGAGGCGGCCGAGATAGGTCGCGAACTGCTCTGGCAGCGGCCGGTCCGTGCCTAGCGTGCGGCGCAGGTTCTCCACCGCTTCGACGGACGCATTGGGACCCAGGATGGTCCGGGCCGGATCGCCGGGTAGCACCGAGAACAGCAGGAAGGAGACGGCCACGACGCCGAGCAGCAGGCCGGCCGCTTCGACCAACCGTTTGACGGCCCGAGCCGCCGCGGGTCGTCCTGCTCTGTCGATCATCGCCCGAGAATCAGCGGTTCACGATCAGCCCCGGACTATTCACGGCCGCCGTCTCCCTCGGCGAGGCGTACCCGCCACAGCAGGGGCGTGCCGTGGCCGTTGTAGGCGACGCCGTCGAAGTCGCCGCGGAACACGACGACGTGCCGTGACTGATAGAGGAATGCGGCTGGGGCGTCGTCGACGATCTGTCGTTCCACGTCCTGCGCCAGCCGGTTGGCCGTCTCGCGGTCGCCGACCGCGCGCAGGTCGTCGAGGGCGGAGTCGACGGCGGGGTTCGCGTAGTGCCAGAAGTTGGGCACCGGAATCTTCGACGAATGGAAGATGTTGTGCAGTATCGGCTCGGGGGCCGAGAAGACGTACTCCAGGGCTAGTACGAACGCTTCGGTGTCGCCCCGGATCATCCGGTCGACGACCGTGTTGTAGTCGAGTTGCTGGATATCGACCTCGATGCCCAGGCGGGCCAGTTGCGCCTGCAGCAACTGGCCCAGCAGGTCGGCGTTGTCCTGCTCGTGGACGAGAAGCTGGATGCGGTCGTTGTCGGGGTCGAACGCCGACTGCCGCAGCTCTTCCCGCGCCCGTTCGAGGTCGTGGACGTCGTCGGGGTAGGGCGGCTGGTAGCCGAGCAGTCCGCTCGGCACCGTGCTGGCGGCGAGCGTGGCGCCGCCGCGCGTGATTGCCGACACCACCTCGTGCCGGTCGATGCCGAGGCTGATGGCGCGCCGCAGGTGCACGTCGAGCCGCTCGCAGTTGAAGCCGACGAAGTGCGAGTTGAAGGTCGGAAAGGCCAGGGCCTCGAACTCCTCGGCGAGTTCGGGGCGCAGCGCGACCGCGCCGTCGTTTCTCGCCGGACGATCGGGGTCGGTCATGGCGGGCATCAGCGCCGGGGGCAAGGACATGATGCCGAGGCGTCCGTTTCGCAGTTCCGACAGCCGGAGCTGCTCGTTCCGGATGACGCGGAACACCAGGCGCTCGACGTCGCCGTCGACCGGCCGCCAGTAGCCCGCGTTGCGCTTGAGCACCACCTCGGTGTCTGAGCGGCTGACCAGCCGGAACGGGCCGGTGCCGACGGCCTTCGTGCGTCCGAACACGTCCGGACCCTGCTCGACCGCCTCGCGGGGGAACACCGTGAACCACGGCGAGGTGATGCGGTGCAGGAACGTCGGGTCGGGCTGCTGCAGCCGGAACTCGACGGTGTGCGGTCCCGTGACCGTGATGCCGGCGACGCCGGGCGCGTCGCCGGCCTGGAACTCGGCCACGCCGGCGAGGGTGTCGGCGAGCACGAACGCCGGGTACGAGTCGGGCGAGACGAGGCGCTCGAAGCTGAACGCGACGTCGTCGGCGGTCACCTCGCGGGTGCGCGGCTCGCCGAAGACATCGTCCTCGTGGAAATGAACGCCGCGGCGGATCTGGAAGGTCCAGGTGTCGTAGGTCTCGCTATGGGACCAGCTCTCGGCCAAGACCGCCTCGAGCCCGTTGTCGGCGTCGAGGGTGACGAGCCCCTCGAATATCTGGCCGATCACGCGCAGCGAGTACGGTTCCTGCGACCGGATGGGGTCGAGCGTAGTGACGTCGTTGTCGGCCGCGACGACCAGTTCGCGGGCTGCGCCGGCCGGCTCGGGGCCGCTTCCGCCGCAACCGGCCGCCCAGCCGCCGGCCGTCGCGAGAAGAAGCACAAGCGCCCACCTCAGCGGCCCGCGCGACGTGGTTGACATGGTCGTCCTCCTTCCGGTCACGCCACCGACGCGACCCGTTCCGGTATCGGCCCAGCCGACCGGCGCGCGGCCGCCATCAGGCCGGGCAGCACGTCGGCGTGGAAGGTGCGGCAGAGCTGGTGCAGCCTCGCCGACCGGCGCGCGGCCGCGTGCAGGCGCACGAAGTCGTAATCCGCGTCGCGCACGTTGCCCAGACTGTGCGCCGCGTACCCGGTGGTGTCGAGGGTGTCCTCGGCGGCCAGGTAGTGGCCCTCCGGGGTGATGCGCACCGAGCGGCTGATGCCCACCGGATAGGGCGCGAACCGGACCTCCAGCGTGGCGCCGTTCCGCAGCCGGTGTTCGACGAAGGGCTCCAGATTCCCGTCGACGCGGATCGCGTCGAACGAGAACCACCGCGAGCCCAGGAAGGCGGCCAGCGGCCCCGGGGTCGCGACGTCCAGGTCCATCAGCACCCGGAGACCGCGTCCGTCGGGAATCGACTCCACCGCGCCGAGCTGGTCGAAGACCCCGGCCACGTCGGCCGGCGACAGCGCCAGCGCGCCGTCGGTGTAGGGAAGCGGCCGGTAGAAGCCGAGCTCGACGTTGGGGACGCCGAGACGGTGCAGGAACGCCACGGCGTCGACGGCCGCGCCGGCGTTCCGCTTCTGCAGCGTCAGGTTCACGAACAGGCGCCGGCCGAAGGTCTGGACCGCCCATCGGAGGTTCGGCAGCAGGGCGGCGAACGCCCCCGCGCCACGCACCGCGTCGTGATCGTCGGGCAGCCCGTCGGCGCTGACGTCGACGTAGCTCGGGTCTGCGTCGACCAGCGTCTTGCGATGCCGGTGCATCAGGGTGCCGTTGGTGATGAACCCGAGGCGGGACGCCGTGCGGCCGGCCGCGCGAGCCTCGCCGACGCGCCGCAGCAGCGCCGCGCCCGTAGTGCCGAGCAGCACCTCCTTGCCGCTCAGGCAGACGAGCTCGGGTCCGACCCCGATCAGCGAGTCGGCGAACTGCGCCCACTCCGCGTCGTCGAGGGGGGCGCCGTCGAGCCGCGGCACCTGGAGATAACAGTGCCGGCAGCGCAGGTTGCAGGTGTTGTTCACAACCAGGGTGACGGTGCGCGGCGACGCGGGCGCGCGCAGGCGCTCGTACATCTCGGGGAAGGTGACCGCACCGGTCAACAGCCTCGTGACGAAGGCCGGCCAGGTCGTGTCGTGCGATCTGCCGACCGCCCCGCCGCGCGACCCCGCCATGGTAGCTGGCATCGTTCGATTCCTTCCTCAGTGCGCTTGCGTCGCCGCGGGGGCGACGGATGCGTCGTCGTAGAGCAGGCAGGCGGCGGCGTGACCGCCCGGGTCGACCGGACGCAGCCGCGGGTCGACGTCCGCGCAGGGGTTGAACGCCTTGGCGCAACGCGTGCGGAAGCGGCACCCGGCCATCCGATCCATCGGGCTCGGCGCCTCGCCGGCCATGGGCGGCGCCGGCCGCCGCCCTGGCTCGGGCACGGGCACCGAGGCGAGCAGGGCCTCGGTGTAGGGGTGTCCGGGCGACGCGTAGACCTCGGTCGCCGTCCCGCTCTCGATGAGGCGCCCGAGGTACATCACGCCCACCCGGTCGCACAGGCCGGCCACGACGCCGAGGTCGTGCGAGATCAGCAGAATCGAGGTCCCGAACCGCTCCCGGACCTCAAGCAGGAGATCCATGATCTGCGCCTGGATGGTCACGTCAAGCGACGCCGTCGGCTCGTCGGCAATCAGCAGATCGGGCCGGCAGGCCAGTGCCATCGCGATCATGATGCGCTGGCACATGCCCCCGCTGAATTCGTGCGGGTACTGCGCCAGCCGCCGCTCGGCGTCGGGGATGCGCACCAGCCGGAGCAGGCGTACCGCCTCATCCCGCGCGTCGTCGCCCTTCATGCCGTGGTGCAGTCGCATCACCGCTTCCATCTGGGCGCCGACCGAACGGACCGGATTGAGCGCCGCCTGCGGGTCCTGGAAGATCATCGCCACCTGCCGTCCGCGAACGGCGCGCATCTCGCGGCCGGTCAGCGTCAGGACGTCCTGGTCCTTCCAGCGGATTCGACCCGCGGTGATCCGGCCAGGCGCCGGTACCAGCCGCAAGAGCGAGAGCGCGAACACCGTCTTGCCGCTGCCGGACTCGCCGACCAGGCCCACGATCTCGCCCCGCCCGATCTCAAGGTCGACGCCGTCAACGGCGCGCAGCACTTGGCGATTGTCCAGAAAGAAGGACACCGAGAGATTCTCGACGACCAGAAGCGGGGACCTGCCTGCGTCCATCATAGTGTCGTCCGATCGCGCGTTCCTGTCTCCAAGCTTAGCGCGCGACGGGAAGCTTGCCGAGGCGCGGAATCCCGGGGCTGACGAGCGGCCGGCCCGGAGGTTGGCGCCGTTCATCGCGCGTCCATCCATCCGCCAGCGCGTCCCCGCCCGATGCCGCCATCGTTCCATGGTATCGGCAGAACACGCGCCCACGGTACGTCTGTGCGGGATGCGGCCTCATGCTTTCGGTAGACTAGCAAAGTCTGTGCCAACTCGGTCGCTGTGGCGCCAGGATGAGGGATGGGGTCGAAGTTCACGCTCAGTATGCAGGCAGTGTGCGCCGCCACCCGTGGCGGCGGGAGATGTCCAGGCAACGGGGCTGGCTCCTGGCGAAACGGTAACGGCTGGGTAGCGGATCTGCTACCGGCGATGGCGTTTCGGCTACGCACCGTTCCAGATCCGGCGTGGCCGCGCCGCTCCGGACGGTGTTGCCGACTTCGGTTTCCGTCATGCCCGGACCGCGGCGTGGCGGGGTCGCTCTCCGTACGGCTGGGAGGCGGCGCGCTACCTTTACTGAGGCGCGTTCACGTACCGGGCTTGTCTGCGATGTCGGGCTGCCGCGGGGCGACCTCCAGCATGGCTCTCAACCGCAG
>JAJEEA010000172.1 GCA_022821235.1 Vicinamibacteria bacterium | reverse complement strand
CTGACGGTGGCGATGGCCGCGGCCGGGCCGGCCTTCGCATGGCTGCTCTCGCGCCGGCTGGGCGCGGCGCCGGCCGATTTCGAGTTCGCGCGGGCCGTCTCCGCGGGGCTCGCGGCGGTCGCGGCCACCCTCCTGCCTCTGGAGATCCTCCGCCAGTCGGCTCGACCGGCGGGGTTGATGATCTCGCACTTCCGATGGTCGGCCCGGGCCGCCGGCGTGCTTCGGCGCCACCTGCTCTGGTTCGCGGTTCTGGCCGCGCCGCTCGCCTTCGTGCTGGCCGCGTTGTCCTCTCGGGCCGAGCCGGCGTGGCAGAACGCGCTCGGGCGGCTGGCCCTGGTCGGCCTGCAGGTCCTCGGCGCCGTGTTCCTGGCGCGCGTGCTGCAACCGTCGACGGGCGTCTTCGGCGAGCTCCTCGCGGCGCACCGGGGCCACTGGCCGGAACGGCTGCGCAACGTCTGGTACTGCGCGGCGGTCGGGGTTCCGGTCGGTCTGGCCGGCGTGGCGCTGGCCGGCTACATGTACGCGGCGGCCGAGCTCGTCGCCACGTCCCTGGAGACGCTGTGGCTGGCCACGGCGTTGGCCGTCGCCTACGGCATGGTGTCGCGCTGGGTGCTGCTGAGCCGGCGCAAGCTCTCGTTCCAGCAGCGGCGGGAGCGCGCGCAGGCCGACGGCGGCGAGAGCCTCGAGCCGGCGCCGGACCTGGGGCAGATCGACGCCGACACGCGCCGGCTGATCCGGACGCTGGCCACCGTCGGCGCGCTCGGCGGCATCTGGCTGGTCTGGTCGGACATGGTTCCGGCGCTGAGCGTCCTCGACCGGGTGACGCTCTGGCCCCCGGGGGCGGAGCCCGGGGCGGCGGGCGCGCTCACGCTCGAGCATCTGGGACTGACGTTCCTCCTGGCGGTGCTGACGGCGGCCCTGGCCCGCAACGTGCCGGCGCTCCTGGAGATGCTGCTGTTGCGTTTCCCCGTCCAGCCGGGCTCCCGGTACGCGCTGACGAGCATGAGCCGGTACGTGCTGATCTTCGGCGGCGCGCTGGCCGTCTTCGGGGTGCTGGGCGTCACCTGGTCCAGCGTGCAGTGGCTGGTCGCCGCCTTCGGCGTCGGCCTCGGCTTCGGGCTGCAGGAGATCTTCGCGAACTTCGTCTCGGGGTTGCTGTTGCTGGCGGAGCGCCCGGTGCGGGTCGGCGACACCATCACCGTCGGGGGCGTCACCGGCACCGTGACGCGGATCCGGATGCGAGCGACCACCATCCAGGACTGGGACCTGAAGGAGCTGGTGGTCCCGAACAAGGACCTGGTGACGGGCCACCTCCTCAACTGGACGCTGTCGGATGCCGCGAACCGCGTGACGGTGTTCGTCGGGGTGGCCTACGCGTCCGACGCGGATCACGTGACGCGCGTTCTCGAGGAGATCGTCGCCGCCGCGCCCGTGATACTGGAGACGCCGGAGCCGAGCGTCACGTTCGAGGAGTTCGGAGACAGCGCCCTGAAGTTCTGCATCCGCGCCTACGTGGGCGACGTGGAGGAACGGCTTCCCGTCGTCCACGCCCTGCACACGGAGATCGCCCGCCGGTTCCGCCAGGAAGACATCGAGATCGCCTTCCCCCAGATGGACATCCACGTGAAGAC
Organism: Vicinamibacteria bacterium; assembly: GCA_022821235.1. Taxonomy (GTDB): domain Bacteria; phylum Acidobacteriota; class Vicinamibacteria; order Vicinamibacterales; family UBA8438; genus JAJEEA01. The sequence continues at coordinate 9,716 of JAJEEA010000172.1, read as the reverse complement.
GACCTCGCCCCGGGTCCGCGACGGATCGGCCCCGCCGTTCCGCCTCGCGGGCACCTCCTGACCGCAGGCAGATTCACCCGCGGTGTCCCGACGGATGCCGGGGGGCGGCCTCGGCTCTCGTCCGGGGACCGTCCACCTCCCGCCCGTCGAACAGGTGCACCTCGCGGCGGCGTGCCGGGCGTGGGGCTACGACGCCGCGGGCCGGGGCGCCGGCGGCTCGCTCTCTTCCGGGGGACCGTCCACCACCCGCCCGTCGAACAGGTGCACCTCGCGGCCGGCGTGCTGGGCGTAGCGGGGGTCGTGGGTGACCATGCAGATGGTCGACCCCTCGGCGTGCAGGCCCGCGAGAAGCTGCATCACCGCCTCGCCGTTCTTCGAGTCGAGGTTGCCGGTGGGCTCGTCGGCGAGGAGGATCGAGGGCTGGCCGGCGACCGCCCGGGCCACCGCCACCCGCTGCTGCTGGCCCCCGGAGAGCTGGCTGGGCAGGTGCCTGGCGCGGTGGGCCATCTCCACCTTCTCGAGGGCCTCGTCCACCCGCTGCCGCCGCTCGGCCGGCCGCATGCCGCGGTAGGTCAGGGGCAGCTCGACGTTCTCGTAGACGGTGAGGTCGCCGATCAGGTTGAAGCTCTGGAAGATGAACCCGATCTCGCGGTTCCGGGTCCGGGCGCGGTCCGACATCTTGAGGGTCGCCACCGGCCGGCCGTTCAACTGGTACTGGCCGTCGGACGGCGAGTCGAGGAGGCCGAGAATCGACAGCAGCGTCGACTTCCCGCAGCCCGACGGACCCGAGATGGCGATGTACTCCCCGGGGTAGATGTCGAGGTCGATCTCGGCGAGGGCGTGGGTCTCCACCTCGTCGGTGAAGAAGACCTTCGTCACCTTGTCGAGGTGAATCAGCGGCTGGGCTGCGTCGTTCATTTTGGTGGATTCTCCTGAGCGCTACCGGCAACCGGCGGCTCGGTCCCGTGCACTCGGTCTGACGCTCGGTGGCGGCTGGCGGCGCGGCGCGTTCCAGTCTTCGGACACGGACAGGGTCTGCAGCGCGCAAGCGTCGACGAGTCACGGCGCCGCACGCCCGACCGTCCGGTCATGGCCCAGCGCTAGTTCAACTGGATGCGGTCGAACTCGTCCCACTGGGACATGTCCGACAGCACGACCTGATCGCCGGGTTGGAGTCCTTCGCGCACTTCGATGGTGTTCACCGAGCTGCGGCCCAGGCTGACCCGGGTGCGCACCGCGTCGTCGCTGTCGGGCAGCAGCCTGAACAAGGTGACCACGCTGTCTTCCTGGCCGTACACCGGCCGGCCCACGTAGACGACGTCCACGAGCCGCTCGAGCTCGATGGTGCCGTCCACGGTCAGGTCGGGCCGGGCGCCGCGCGGCAGCTCGCCGTCGAGCGACACGTCCACGGTGACGGTGCCCTGCTGCACCGCGGGGTCGATGCGGATGACCTGTCCGGGAATGATGCCGTTGCGGGTGTCGATGGAGGCGGGCTGGCCGATCTGGACGTCCCGGGCCTGGGTCTCGGCGATGCGCAGCTCGGCCATGAGCTGCGTCGGGTCGCCGACCCGTGCGAGGTTGGTGCCGGGGGTGACGCTGGCCCCTTCCTCGAGCGGCACTTCCTGCAGGACCCCCGCCACCCCCGCCGTGACCTGCAGGTCGGCGACCTCGTCCCGGCGCAACTGGTAGATGGTCTCGAGGCGGTCGACCTCGGCCTGCTCGGCCGCGAGCTGGGTCTCCATCGAGTCGACGAGGATCTCGAGCCGCTGCGCCTCGATCTGTTGCTGGATGCGGGCCTGGTTCGCGGCCGTCTGCTTCTGCCGGAGCTGGAGCTCCGAGACGAGCTGGTCCTCGAAGAGCTCCTCGTCGAGGCTCGCCTCGTACTCGGCCTGGTTGAGGGCCGACTCGGCGGAGGCGACGTTCGCGCGCTGCGTCAGCACCTCCCGGTCCAGCTCCACCTGCCGGCTCTTGTAGCGGGCCTGCGCCGCCGCGAGCTGGAGCTGCGCCTCGAGGGCGCTCTGCTCGAGCTGGGGGTTGCTGAGCTCGACGATGACGGTGTCGGGCTCGACGGTGACGCCGGGCCTGAGGACGATGCGCTCGACGGTGCTGTTCGTGATGGCGGAGATCCAGCGGATCTCCTCCGGCACGAGGGTGCCGGTCCCCCGCACCTGCCGCAGCATCTCGCCGCGCTGCACGGTGTCGGTGTAGACGGTGTCGCGGTCGACGCCGGGCGCGGCCGGCTCGAGGCGCGACACCCCGACCGTGATCAGGATGACGACCACGCCGGTCCCGACGCCGTACACGATCTGGCGCATCCGCTTGGCCCGGGCGATGTCAGGACGTGCGATGTCGACCATCACGGGTTCCTCTGGGAGCCGCGGCGGCCCGAGCGGCGTTCCTGCCGCGCCCCCGCGAGATTAGACGCAGACCCGCTGCCGAAAGTTGCGGCGCCGGCCGGCCCGGCAGTCGCCTTCGGCTCCGCCCGGCCCCCAACCGCCCCTCCGGGAGTCGGCGCCGTTCCGAGGCGCAGGCTCCCGGCGCCACTGACTGAACGCTCGGGTGTGCGGCGCCGTGGCCGTCGAGCAATGCGCGCGGCCAGCCCATGTCCGTGCCGGATTCGGGCATGACGCACCGCCCGCTACGCTTCCACGATGCCGGCCACCGCCGCCGAGATGCGAGTCCAGTTCTCCGTCTCCACGTCCAGTTGGCTCCGGCCTCCCGCCGTCAGCTCGTAGTACTTCGCCTGGCGGTTGTTCTCCGACTTGCCCCACGAGGCTCGAATCCAGCCCTGCTGCTCGAGGCGGTGCAGCGCCGGGTAGAGCGACCCCTGGTTGACCTGCAGCACGTCCCGGGACATCTGCTGGATGCGTTGCGAGATGCCCCAGCCGTGCATCCGCCCGGTGGACAGCGTCTTCAGGATGAGCAGCGCCAGGGTGCCCTGCAACAGGTCGGACTTCTTCGCCGGCACGAACCCCTCCGGAAACTCCGCCTGCGGCCCTGCCCCGGGCGGCCGACCCCGCGGGAGCCGGCGCCCTTCCGCGCCGGAGACCCCTAGATACCCGACAAGAGGATGTTGCACGCGTCGGGCCGGGATGTCAAGCAGGCCACCGCTGATCCGCTGATGTCCGGGGGCGGCGGAATGTCGGCTCGTATGCAGCGGCGACACTCGCCACGGCGGCGGTTCCGCGGCGCGGGCCGATCTCTCGGCCGCCGGTTTGGGGTAGGCTTATCGGGTCGCGCCATCGTTGCGCCGGGACCGGGAGTCCGGCGCGCGGCCGGGCGTGGCGCACGAGGTCCCGTGGCCGCGTGACGTCGGGGCCATGCAGGGCGCTTGAGTTCCGTTCCGTCCAGGAGTCATCACCATGCCAAGAGCTGCCATACGCCGTTTGCCGATTCTCCTCGCGTTGCCCGCGCTGGTCCTCGGAATCGGGCTTCTGCCCGCCGGGACGGCCTCGGCCCAGGGGCACCACGGGCACCCCGGGCTCGCGCGCGACCTGGGCCACGCCGACCCCGCCGTCGTGGGCCTGTCCGCCGAGCGCCTCGAGCGGCTCGACGCCGGAATGCAGCGGATGGTCGACGAAGGGAAGCTGGCGGGCGTCGTGACGATGCTCGCGCGGAACGGGAAGATCGCCTTCGTCGACAGCGTGGGGGTGCAGGACGTCGAGTCGGAGACCCCGATGGCGGCCGACTCCATCTTCCTCATCTACTCGATGACCAAGCCCATCACCGCCGCCGCCCTGATGATCCTCTACGAAGAGGGCAAGTGGCAGATCGACGAGCCGGTGTCCAACTTCATCCCCGAGTTCGCCGATCTTCGCGTGCACGCCGGCGAGTACGCCGACGGCTCGCCGGTGCACGAGGCCGCGACCCGCTCCATGACGATGCGCGAGCTGCTGACCCACTCGGGGGGGCTGGACTACGGGTTCGACGACCACCCCGTGGCGCGCGCGTACCGCGACAAGGGCGTCCTCGACGCCGACGCGCCGCTGCAGGACATGATCGACAAGCTCGGGGCGCTGCCGCTGCGCTCGCAACCGGGCACCGAGTGGTTCTACAGCATCTCGGTCGACGTGCAGGGCTACCTCGTCGAGAAGCTCTCGGGGCAGCCGTTCGACGAGTTCCTGCTCGAGCGCATCTTCGAGCCCCTCGGCATGGTCGACACCGCGTTCTTCGTGCCGGCGGGCGAGGTCGACCGGGCCGCCCGGATTCACCAGGACGGGGACGAGGGGCTCGAGCTCGCCGACAACGAGGTGCGCACCCTGCCGCCGGCCGGCCCGGCCGGGGGCGGCGGCCTCTACTCGACGGCCGGCGACTACATGCGGTTCATGCAGATGCTGCTGAACGGCGGCGAGCTCGGCGGGGCGCGCGTGCTGTCGCCGCGCTCGGTCGAGATCATGCGCACGAACCACCTGCTGCCGGGGCCTCTGAGCACGCGGCCGGCCGGGCGGGGCTTCAGCTTCGGGTTCGAGGTCGTCACCGACGCCGCGGCGGCGGGCGAGGCCTACGGCGACGGCACCTACCGCTGGGGCGGGGCGGCCGGCACGTGGTTCTGGATCGACCCGGAGACGGACCTCGCCTTCGTGGGCATGATCCAGCACCGCGGGCGCGCGGTCGGCGAGGTGCAGTCGATCTCGCGCAACTTCGTCTATGGGGCGCTGACCCGCTAGTCTTCCCGCGGCGCCGCCGTCTCGCGGCGTTGCCGCCCGACCGGATGCCGGAAGCCTGAGCCCCTCGCGGGACAGGCTTCCGGCCGCATTCGTCGGTGGGCGGACGGAGCCGGCGCCGCCCGCCCGACGTGGACGCATGGAGTCCGGGGGGCGGCGGTCCCTCCGTCCCGACCCGCCTCGTCAGTCCGCGAGCTCGAATTTCGTCGGTGGGCGGACGGAGCCGGCGCCGCCCGGGCGCTGCTCGCCCGACGTGGACGCCTGGAGTCCGGGGGCGGCGGTCCTCCGTCCGAACCCGCCTCGTCAGTCCGCGAGCTCGAACTCGCTCCACTGCGTCGTCGTGCTCCGGCGGGTGGTCCGGAACAGCACCCGCACGTGGAAGTAGACGTCGAACTCGGTGTTCAGCCAGACGTCGCCGGCGACGGGCCGCCGATCGAGCCGCCCGGTTGCGTTGGAGATGGAGCCGAGGATGCCCCACCACAGGCGCACGCGGTCCATCAGCTCGAAGCTGACCTGGGCGATCTCGTAGGTCTCCTGGTCGATCCAGGCCTCGCCCCGGGAGTTGTTCAGGGCGTGGTCGATGCGCCTGCGCACGGGGAGGTTCCCCGGCCGGGGCTCGAACGAGATCACGTAGCTGGGGCGGCCCCGCAGGTCGCGCACTCCGTCCAGGCTCGCCGTGAACCGGGCGACCATCTCTTCGTCGAACTTGATCTCGTTCTCCGCCGCTTCCCGCTCCCGCTCCGCACGCTTCCTCGGGTCGGCGATCTCGGCCTGGAACTCCTCCCAGCGCCTCTCCTGCTCTCGCCGGCCGCGCGCGTCGATCGGTTCCCCGTCCCTGGCCATCAGGCGGCTGAACAGGGCGCCCTGGTACGGTTCCAACCGGTAGAGCAGGGTCTCGTCGTCGGTGACCTCGCCGTCGCCGTCGAACTGCCGGATGCGCTGCGTCATGGCGCGGCGGTAGCGGGTCTCGAACCCCTCCTCCTCGGCCCAGGCCGCGCGCTCGAGGGCCCGGTCGATGATCTCGCGCAGCTCGGGGTCGACGGCATCCGGGGAGGTGGCGGGCTGACCGCCGGCGAGGGCCACGACCGCGAGGCCGGCGACGAGCGTGACGGCGAGCAACCGGGAAGACGGTGAAGAGCTGTGCTGCATGGTCGGCTGAGGAGATTCCTGCCGATCCTATCGCACCGGCGGAGCCCCGACCGACCGGGAGCCGGAAGCGGGGTGCACGTCAGCATTGTTGGGGACCGGCACGGGCTGGACCATCGCAGAGGCCGACGCCGACATCGCGCTGCACGGCCGGAAGCTCCGGGCTGCTTCGAGACTTCCGGGAACGAAGAGCCGCCAAGCCAGCCTCAGGCTCTCCAACGAATCTGACGTGCACCCCCGGAAGCGCCCGCGGCGTTCGACCGCCGCGAGTCCTGCCGTTCCCGTCCGCGCGAGCCGGGCGACGGGTCGCGGTGGAACGGTGCGGGCTCCCGGTGGGTTGGTTGGGGCGCCCGGCGGAGCCGCAGTCGGCGACGGGCGGGCGAGGAGTCGCCGTGGCACGGCGCGGGCTCCTGGCGGGTTGGCCGGACGCCAAGCGGGGGCCGTAGCGCGACCTTGCGGTCGCGGTCGGCGGCGATTGGCGAGTGGGCGGCACTTGATGGCCGTCGGCTCGATTGACTAAGCTCTTGGTTTGCTGGCTGAACTGGCCGCTCCGAGACGCGGATCGAGTCGAGGAAGTCGGCCGATTGAACGCCGGCCCCGGCCAATCGGGTTCCGGATGCGTCCAAATGGCGACAGGCGGGAGGCGCTGCCACCCGTGAGCGTGTGAACGTGGTCGCCCGTGCGCCGCCGGCGCGGGGGGCGACGAGGCGGATCGACATGGTTGAGGAAGCAGCAGCGAAGGAGAGCCCGGCGGCGGAGCCGACGGCGGCGTCGGCGGGCGCCGCGGCCATGATCGACGCGCGCGGGCTGAGCAAGTACTACGGGCCGTTCGTGGCGGTGCACGACGCCTCGTTCTCGATTCCCCAGGGCCAGGTGGTCGCGTTCCTGGGGCCGAACGGGGCCGGCAAGACGACCCTGATGCGCATGCTCACGGGCTTTCTCGCACCGAGCGCCGGCGACGCCCGGATCGCCGGGTTCGACGTGCGGAAGCAGCGCATCGAGGCCTCGAAGCGGCTCGGCTACCTGCCCGAGAACGGGCCGCTCTACCCCGACATGACGCCGCTCGAGCTGCTGGGCTTCTTCGGCGAGGCGCGCGAGATCGCTCCGCGGACCCTGAAGGGCCGCATCGAGGCGGTCGTCGAGCTCTGCGCCCTCGGCCTCGTGCTCGAGAAGCCCATCGGCAAGCTCTCGAAGGGCTACAAGCAGCGGGTGGGGCTGGCCCAGGCCCTGCTGCACGACCCGGAAGTGCTGATCATGGACGAGCCCACGGCGGGCCTCGACCCCAACCAGATCAAGCAGTTCCGCGAGAACATGCAGCGGCTGGGGCGCACCAAGACCCTGCTCATCTCGACCCACATCCTGCAGGAGGTCGAGGCGGTCGCCGACCGTGTCCTCCTGATTCACAACGGCCGCCTCGTGTTCGACGGGCCGGTCGCCGACCTCGAGGAGAACGGCTCGCTCGACGAGCCGTTCTATCGGCTGACCCGCGAGCTGCCGGCCGCCCCGACGGCCGCGGCCGGCGGCGAGGCGTCACCCGCTCCCTGAACGCTGATTCGGAGAAGACGAACGAACGATGGGCACCAAGGTCAACTTCGCAATCGTCCGGGCGCTGGCCAGGCGGGACCTGCGGCTCTACTTCAGCAGTCCCTCGGGCTACGTCTTCATCACCCTGTTCATCTTCCTGAGCGCGGCCGCCGCGTTCTGGCAGGACCGGTTCTTCCTCGACAACCTCGCGAACCTCGACCAGCTCAACCAGGTCTTCCCGTTCCTGCTGCTGCTGTTCATTCCGGCCCTGACGATGTCGGTGTGGTCGGAGGAGCGCCGGCTGGGGACGGCCGAGCTGCTGTTCACGCTGCCCGCCACCGAGCTCGAGGTCGTGCTGGGCAAGTACGCGGCCACCCTCGGCATCTATACCGCCTCGCTGTTGCTGTCGCTGAGCCACGTCCTCGTCCTGTTCTTCCTCGGCAGCCCCGACCTCGGGCTGATGCTGGGGAACTACATCGGCTTCTGGCTGGTGGGGGCGGCGCTCGTGCCGGTGGGCATGCTCGCGTCGCTGCTGACCGCCAACGTCACCGTCGCGTTCATCCTGGGGGCGGCGTTCTGCGGCGCCGTCATCTTCGTCGACTCGGTCGTCGCCGCCGTCAGCGTCGACGCCGGCCGGCTCGCGGCCCCGTTCAGCGTGTTCGCCCCGTTCTGGGACTTCTCGCGGGGCGTCCTGACCCTGTCGGGGCTCGCGATGTTCGCGTCGGTGGCCGCGCTCTTCCTCTACCTGAACACGATGATCGCGGGGCGCCGGCACTGGCCTCGGGACCCCGACGGGTTCCCGATGTGGGCGCACCAGGCGATACGGGTGGTGGCGGTGGCGTTGGTGCTGTCGGGGGTCAACATGCTGGTGACGCGCGCCGCCGTCCGGCTCGACGTCACCGCCGAGCAGCTCTCCTCTGTGAGCGCCGAGACGCGGCAGCTTCTCGCGGAGCTGCCCGAGGACCGGCCGGTGTTCATCCAGGCGTTCCTGAGCCCGGTGGTGCCGGAGCTCTTCGTGCAGGCGCGGTCGAACCTCATCCGGACCCTCGAGGAGATCGACGCCCTCGCCGGTCCCCGCGTCGAGGTGCTGATAGAGGACACCGAGCAGTTCTCCGACGCCGCGATCCGGGCGCGGGAGAAGTTCGGCATCGGGCCCCGGCAGATGCGCGACGTCGCCGGCGGCCGCTCCGAGATCGTCGACGTCTTCATGGGCGTCGCGTTCACGTCGGGGGCCGAGCAGCAGGTCATCCCGTTCTTCGACCGGGGGCTGCCCACCGAGTACGAGGTGGTGCGCACCATCCGGGTGGTGTCGGGCACCGAGCGCCAGCGCGTCGGCGTCGTCGACACGATGGTGAAGATATTCGGGGGCCAGAACCTCGCCAGCGAGCAGCAGTTGCCGCAGTGGTCGGTGGTGAACGAGCTGCGCAAGCAGTACGAGGTGGTCGAGGTCAACGCCGAGTTCCCGATCCCCGAGGACATCGACGCGATCCTCGTCGCCCTGCCGTCGTCGATGCAGACCGACCAGATGGCCAACGTCGCCGAGTACATCCGCCGGGGCCGGCCGGCGATGATCCTGGTCGACCCGTTCCCGGCCGCCAATCCGACCCTGGCCCCGACCGAGTGGGTGGGAGAGGGGAACCCGTTCACCTACCCGCCGGGCTCGGCCCGGCCCGGCCCGCGTGGCAACGTCCGGCAGTGGATACGGGACCTCGGCGTCGACTGGGAGCCGACGCGCATCCTGTGGGACAGCTACAACCCCCACCCGGACCTGTCGTACATGCCGTCCGAGGTGGTCTTCCTCGGCCCCGGCAACGAGAACCCCGAGACCTTCAACCCGGACGTGGACGTGGTGCGGGACCTGCAGGAGCTGGTGCTCCTGTATCCCGGGTTCCTGCGTCCGGCGAGCGGCCCCGACGTCGATCCGGAGATCGAGTTCGAGCCGCTGCTGCGGACCGGCGTCGTGTCGGGGCACACCGGCTACTTCTCGATCGTGCGGCAGAGCTTCTTCGGCCCCTCGATCAACCCCAACCCGGTCCGCGAGCAGGACGACGAGGACTTCGTGGTGGCGGCGCGCGTGAGGCGGGCGGGGCCTGCCGCGGCGCCGGAGGCGGACGAGGAGGCCGCGAGCGACGAGCCCGCGGGCGACGAGTCGGCGGCCGGGGAGGCCGCGAGCGAGGACGCCGGGGAGGCGGACGAGACCGCTGCAGAGGAGTCGGAGACCGTCCCTGCCGAGTCCGAGGCGGGGGCGTCGGCCGAATCGGAGGCGTCGAACGCGGCGGCGTCATCGGCCGAGTCCGAGTCGTCCGCCGAGTCGGCGTCATCGGCCGAGTCGGGGTCGCCCGCCGAGTCGGCGTCGGAGTCGCAGGCGTCGGCCGGATCGGG
>JAJEEA010000147.1 GCA_022821235.1 Vicinamibacteria bacterium | reverse complement strand
GAACGGCACCGTCGCGCCGAACGGCACCGCCGCCCGTCCGCGCGCTTCACACGGCGCGAGTGAACCGGAACGTGGCCGAGAACGTCGGTATAGAATGGAAGGTTGGACAGGGCACTATCAGCCCTGCCTGTAACCCATGAGGAGGAAACATGCCGACACGACGACTCGCGACGGGAAGGACCCTCGCCCGTAATGTCCACCCGCGGCTGCGGCTCCCCGCCGCGCCGCTTCGCCAGCACCGCCACGCTTCACTTCGACCGACCGCCGGCGCCAAGCCTCCGCAAGACCTCCGGTCCATCTCCCTGCAGCTCGTGCAACGCCTCCGGATGATGGCGTCGTAGCCGAGCCACCCCGTTCGCCATCGCAGATTCGTGACTCGCCGGAACGGGCGGCATCCACCTACGGATGTCATCCGCCCGGCGGCACGCGAGGCAGCCTCGCCGAGGTGCGGGCGGAGAGCGCAGCCCTCGACACGCCGTTCCCACCCGAAGCGCGAATCGCGCCACCTGGGCTTCCGGCGGTCTCCGGAGATTCGCTGCTCCAATGGCAAGGGGTAGCGGACACACGGGGGCGACACCCGCCGCTCCGGACAGGAGTCTGCGCCGTGGTACGGCGCGGGCTCTCCGAGGGTCGGTTGGACGGCCGCCAGAGCCGCAGGCGACGTGATCGGGCAAGGAGCCTGCGCCGTGGTACGGCGCGGACTCCCGAGGGTCGGTCGGGCGCCCGGCGGAGCCGCGGCCGACGTGGGCGGCCCAACGAGGCTAGCGCGCGGCCTCGGCGTCCGGGTCCGGGAAATACGCGATCATCCCGCCGCGGTTCGTGCCCAGCCATATCTCGCCCGCGATGCGGATGGCCGCGGTGGACGACGCGAACCCCTCCATGCGCGGGTGCCGGAAGATGCGCCGGACCTCCAACGTGTCGGGATCGACGAGGGCCACGTTCGAGGTCTCCTCCGGCGTGCCGAAGTCGCCGTGGCCGGCGGCCAGGATGACCGCGCCGCCGTCGACGGACCGCAGGTTGTCGGGCCGGAACGGAATCGGCACCACGTCCTTCTGCTGCGGCGTCCGCCCGCGCGACAGGCGCGTGAGCTTCTCGCCGCGCCAGCCCGCGACGTAGAGCCACTGCCCGTCGGGGGAGATCTCGAGGCCGTTCGGCGTCGTGTCCTCGGTGCCCGCGATGAGCGACCAGCCGGCCCCGGCACTCCACTCCCAGACGTCGCCGGTGGAGGTGCTCGTCGCCGCGAAGCCGCCCTCGGGCAGCGCCACCACCGAGTTGAGCCGCAGCCCCTCCGGCGCCACCGCGCACCCGACCCACGCCAGCGAGATCGGCTGCGACGCCGCGTTCACCTCGAAGACCTCGATCGACTCGCGCCGGCCGTGGTGCACCACGTACAGGTCGTGGACGCCGCCCTCGCCGGGGTCCAGGTAGAGGCCGTGGGCCCGAAACTCGTCGTTGTCCAGCTCCCCGGGGTCGAGAGGGCCGGGGCAATCCGGCCACGCCGACGCGTCGAGGCGCTCGGTGCGCGTGGGGGTCGGAAAGAGCACCGACGTGGACTTGTCGGCCACGTCGACGAGGTGAATCCGGCCGCCCTCCTGGTTGCCGGACGCGATGACCCACTCCTCGCCGGGCAGGATGGCGAGGTCCTCGGGGCCGATGAGATCGCAGATGAACCGGATGTCCCCGACCGGCTCGCAACCGGGGGTCTCCTGCCCCGCGAGTCCTCCGGAACCCGACAGCACCGCCGCAACGCAGGCGACCAGCCACATCCGTGCTCTCATGACGCTCCTTCCAGGCTGCGGCAGTCGCCAGCGCGGCGAAGGCCGCGACCCGACGAACGCAACCATCTCGCGATGATAACGCACGCGACGACTCCTCCCGCGCCCGATCGAATTGACGCAAGGACCGTCGAGTGTGCAACATACACACAAGTGGACAGCGCCGATGTCGTCAAGCGGCTGCTGCGCGAGGGCTGGACGCTCGCACGCCAGCGCGGAAGCCATCGGCAGTACACGCATTCGGAGCGGAACGGTCGGGTGACCGTGCCGCACCCGCGGAAGGAAATCCCGACCGATACGCTCCGGAACATCTACCGGCAAGCCGGCTGGCCCTGGAAGGAGCGGCCGTAACCATGCGATACCTGGTCGTCGTGCATCACGATCACCCCGGCGGGCCGTTCGGCGTGACGGTGCCGGACCTGCCGGGGTGCTTTTCCGCCGGCGACACGCTGGCCGATGCACTGGAGAATGCACGAGAAGCGATCGTGCTCCACGTCGAAGGACTGCTGTCGGACCACGAGCCCGTCCCGGCGCCGGCGCCGACCGTGGATGCCGACGGGGGCATCGTGGCGGTGGTGAACGTGGACGACGGCCTGCTGTCGGACCGGACGGTGCGCCTCAACATCACGCTGCCGAGCCGCATCGTGGGGCCGCTCGACGACGCCGCCCGGCGCGCGGGAACCACCCGATCCGGACTGTTGGCGCGGATCGCACTGGCGCACCTGGCGCGCGGCGCGGACTGAGCCTGCCCGCCATGGCCGGGGACAACCCGGCACGCGGTGCTCGTCGAGCGTGTGCCGGGCGCTCGCGATGTCCTCCGAGGCGGCGGCGGGCGGACGGATCGCTTCACCACCCTCCCGACCGGGGAGCAGCCGGCGGTGCCCTTCCCGCACTTCATCCGGAGCGGCCCGCGGGCCGACGACTTCGTCGTCGACGAAGTGCTCGACCGCCTCGTCGGGGAGGCCGTGGCGTTCATCGACCGCTCGGCGCCGGCCGCCGAGCCATTCTTCCTCTACTTGCCGCTGACCGCGCCGCACAAGCCGACCCAGCCCCACCCGCGCTTCCGCGGCCGCATCGGTCTCGGCGAGTACGGCGACTTCGTGGCGCAGACCGACGACGCCGTCGGCGAGGTGCTCGCGGCCCTCGACCACAACCAAGTGCGCGACGAGACGCTGGTGATCTTCACCTCGGACAACGGCTCGTACATGTACCGCCACGACGACGCGGAGCCCGACCACGTCGACGACCCATCGGTTCAGGCCTACCGCGTCAGCCGCCACCGCTCCAACGCCGGCTGGCGCGGGACCAAGGCGGACGTCTGGGAGGGAGGTCACCGGTGCCGTTCGTGGTGCGGTGGCCGGGCGTCGTCGAGGCCGAGTCGGAAACCGCGGCCACCGTCGTCCACACCGACCTCTTCGCGACGCTGGCCGAAATCCTGGGGACGGCACCGGGACCGGATGCCGCCGAGGACAGCGTGTCGATGCTGCCCATGCTGCGCGGCGAGCCGGCGACTCGAGGCGTCCCCGTCGTCCACCACTCGTCGGGCGGCATGTTCGCGATTCGCGACGGCCCCTGGAAGCTCGTGCTCGGCAACGGCTCCGGCGGCCGTCAGACGCCGCGGGGCGAGCCGTTCGCCCGGCCCTACCAGCTCTTCGACTTGTCGCGCGACCCCGGCGAGGCGCGCGAGGTCGCGGCGGAGCACCCCGACATCGTGAAGCGGCTGGAGGCGACGTTCGAGCGCTTCCGCCGCGAGGGACGAAGCGCCCCGCGGCCGGCACGATGAAGGTTGGACGATGACCGCTCAGAGCGAATCGGGCGGCGGGGGCGGCTCCTCGACATCGGGGACCCGCTGGCGCTCGACCTCGATCGTGCATCCGGTGACCAGGGCGGTCATCGCGCCGATGGCGGCCAGCAGCGGCGCGAACACCGCGCCGACCAGCCCCACCGTCAGCGGGAACTCCGCGATGACCTCTCCCTTCTGACGGACCCGCACCCGCCGGATGTTGCCCTCGGCCAGCAGCTTCCTGAGCTGATCGAGCACCGCGCCGCCGGTGCCCCCCACCGTCTCCCACCAGGTCTGTGTCGACATGAATCCTCCTGCCTGACATTGACGGACGCGCGCCGGTCGAGGTTCGCCGGCAGCCCGCGACGGACCGGGTGCCGCACGAGACGGGCACGGCCCCGCCGGCGGTCTCCCGCCCGGTCACGGTGAGCCCGTCGAGCGGCTGGAGCCGCACAGAACCGGCACGGCGCCCGCCCGCGGCCCTTCCCCGCCGCCGGTTCTTGTGCCGGCGCCCCTCCCCGCCGACAATAGCGGCATGGCGAAACGCTACTGGTTGATGAAGTGCGAGCCGAGCGCCTACAGCATCGACGACCTGGCGCGCGACGGAGAGACCTGCTGGGAAGGGGTGCGCAACTTCCAGGCCCGGAACTTCATGCGCGACGAGATGCGGGTGGGCGACGGGGTGCTGTTCTACGCGTCGAACGCCGAGCCGTCGGGAGTATCCGGGCTCGCGAAGATCTGCCGGACCGGCTACCCCGACCACTACGCGTGGGAGCCCGGCCACAAGTACTTCGACGCCCGCAGCAAGCCGGACGCCCCGACCTGGTACATGGTGGACCTGGCGTTCGTGGAGCGGTTCGCGGAGACGGTGCCGCTGGCCGCCCTCAAGACCACCCCCGGCCTGGAGGCGATGAAGGTCGTCCAGAAGGGCAGCCGGCTGTCGGTGCAGCCGGTGACCAAGGGAGAGTACGACATCGTCGTCCGGCTCGGGCGCCGCACCGGCGGTTGATCGGACGACGGCCCGGGGCCGCGGCACGACGGCCCGGGGCCGCGGCACGACCGGACGGGACATCGGCGGGCCGGGCGGCAAGGAGCCTGCGCCGCGGGACGGCCCACGGCGCGGCAACGACGCACGCTGACGGCGCGGCGCAGACCCCCCGAGGCGTCTGGCGGCAAGCGAGCCGCCGGGTGCTCTACTGCCCCTCGTCCGTGGGCATCCGCACCGCCTTCAGCACCTCGCGGACCAGCCCCCACCGGTCGAAGCCCTGGCGGCCCCAGTCGAGGCCGCGGCGCACGATGACGAGGTCGTGCGAGGGCACCACGACGGCGTACTGGCCGCGGTTGCCCGAGGTCGAGTAGGCGTCCTTCGGCACGTCGTTCCGGTTCTCGGGCACCAGCCACCACTGGCCGCCGTACTGGCCGCCGCGCCCGACCGTGGCCGGGGCGGGGGTGCGCACGAAGTCGATCCACTCCTCCGAGATCAGCCGCTCGCCGTTCCACACGCCGTTCTGCAGGTAGAGCAGGCCGAAGCGGGCGAGGTCGCGGGCGTTGGTGTAGACCTGACTGCTGAGGATGAAGTCGCCGAAGCGGTCGGTGCTGACCAGCGTGTTGCGCATGCCGATCTTGTCGAGCAGCGCGCGCCGCGGGAACTCGCGGTAGGTCTTGTCGTCGCCCAGGGCCTGCTTCATCCTGAGGACCGCGAGCAGCGTGTCGTAGTTCTCGTAGTCCCAGTTGGTGCCGGGCTCGCGGATCATCGCCTGGCGCAGGGCGCCGCGCACCGAGCTCGCCCCGGCCCAGTACGACATGCCCGAGCCGGTGGCGTACTCGAGGCCGCCGTTGTCGACGACGTCGAGGCCGCTCGACATGTTGAGCACGTGGCGCAGGGTGATGTCGTTGCGGGGGTCGGTCTCGGGCGACGCGGCGCGGGGCAGCCACTCGAAGCCGAGGGGCTCGTCGAGCTTAAGCTTGCCGTCGTCGACGAGCATCCCGATGAGGGTGGCGGCGATGCTCTTCGCCGTCGACCACGTGCGGGTGCGGGTGGTCATGTCCACGCCCGGCGCGTAGCGCTCGTGGATGATCTGCCCTTCGTGCACGATGAGCAGGCTCAGCGTGTCCTGCTCCGGCGTGTCGCGGTCGAAGGCCCAGTCCGAGGCGGCCTGGATGGCGGCGGCGTCGATGGAGGGCGACAGGGCGGCCTCGGCGACGAGGTCGCCGTCCGGCCACGGGATGTCGGCGGGGTCGCCGTCCGGGTACGGCAGCTCGAGGATCGGCAGCGAGTCGATGTCCTCGAAGGTCTGGTCCGGGGCCAGGATCACGCAGCCGACGCCCTCGCGGAACGCCGCCCGCATGACCGGCGTCCCCCCCGGGGTCCCGATGGCCACCGCCTTCCGCTTCTCGTCGATGACGTAGTCGCCGCCCCGCGGCGTCCCCACCGGCCGGGGCAGAAAGGCGAGCTCCTGGGCGAAGACGTTCTCCAGGCTGCGGTTCGACGTGAACAGCCCGTTGCACATGAAGATGGCCTGCTGTCCGTAGCGGACCATCTCGCGCTGGAACTTCCAGTAGTCGTAGGTCTCTTCCTGCTGGGCCGCCGCCGGCATCGGGGCCGTCAGCACGGCCAGGATCAGCGCCGCCATCACGCGCTTGGTGGTCATGGGGTCCTCCTCGGGGCCGCCCGCGGCAGCGGACGACCGACGGTTGCGTACCGAAACGCCGCAGTATAGCGCGGTTCGCGCGCCAGGCGCCCGTCATCCCGGCGGGTCCAGCAGCGGCTGCTCGGCGAGATAGAGCAACTGCGTGCCGGGGTGCACGACGTATTCCTTGGGCGGGTTGATCACCTCGTCGCCGGCCGCGGTGCGCAGCCCCACCACGAGGCCGCCGCGCTTCGAGAGCTGCATCTCCACCAGCAGCTCGCCGAACGGCACCGGCTCGTTGCGGTGGCCGGGCAGCACCCCGATGTACACGTTGTGCGCGCCCGACATCAGCACCCGGCTCATGGCGGTGGCGGTGCCGTGGTACCCCACCGCGTGCGCGATCATCGCGTAGCCGATCTTGCGGGTCTCGAGCACCTCGTCGGCGCCGGCCTTGCGTGCGTGGTCGACGTTCTCGGAGTCGAGGATCTCGACCACCACGTAGAGCGGGAAGCGGCGGCGCACGTGGCCCCGCTGGCGGCTCAGGTAGGACCGGATGGTGAACGTGATGAGGATCGAGCGCGCGTCGGCGGCCTGCGGGGTGGTGTCGCGCTCGCCCGGCACGATGACCGCCGCGGCGTGCGTCAGCCGCACCTTGTCGAGCTCGCTCTCCTTGGTGGCGTCCCCCTGCACCCACACGAACTCGGGGGGCACGTCGCGCGGCCGCTCGTGGGTGTCGAAGAGCACCACCCGGGTCTCCACGAGGTCGAGCTCGGCCCGCAGCGCCTCGAGCATCAGGTGGGTGCTCTGGTCGTACCCGCACACGACGATGTGGTTGACGTACTCGCTCATGCGGAACTGCTCCTCGCGGACGCTGACGACGCTGCTGACGAGGCTCGATCCGACGATGCCGGCGAACAGGGCCAGGGTGAACATGCCGGCGACCATCATCACCGCGCCGATGAGGCGGCCGAGCCCGGTCACCGGGGCGATGTCGCCGAAGCCGACGGTCGTCGTCGTGACCAGCGCCCACCACATGCCGTCGAGGAGGCTGGCGATGCTGGGGTTGTCCCTCACCTCGACGAGGTACATGCTCGTGCCGCCCAGCAGGGTCGCCGTGCCCAGGACCCCGAAGGCCAGGGTGAACAGCACGCCGTTCTCCTCGAACGCCTGCAGCAGGATGGCGAACGGGTTGCGGTAGCGGAACACCCGGCTCGAGCGCAGGAGCCGCAGCAGCCGCAGCAGCCGCAGCGCCCGCAGCTCGGGGAACAGCGCCAGCACGGCCACGACGTCGACCAGCATGATGGGCCGCATCAGGAACTGGAGCCGCCCCCGCACGTGGGTCCGGAACCGCCCCCCCGGAGGACGCCGGAAGACGGCCAGCGCCGGCGGCCGGTACGACCCGACGCGCAGCAGGATCTCGACCGCGAAGGTCGACAGCAGCACGACGTCGATGCGCCGCAGGGGAAGGAGGGCGGGGCTGCCGGCCGGCAGCAGGGCCTCGACGACGAGGAGGA
The DNA here is from genome assembly GCA_022821235.1 of Vicinamibacteria bacterium. Classification (GTDB taxonomy): domain Bacteria; phylum Acidobacteriota; class Vicinamibacteria; order Vicinamibacterales; family UBA8438; genus JAJEEA01. The sequence continues at coordinate 1,453 of JAJEEA010000147.1, read as the reverse complement.
GGACCGAGGTGAGGATGAGCGTCCACACCGTCCCCTGCACGACCCGGTACAGCCGCGTGTCGCGCTCGTGGAACGCCGCGTGCAGCAGGTCGGCCAGGGCGCGCATGGACGTCAGCGGGCTCGGGAGCCCGTGGCGAGAGTCTCCGCTGCATTCGAACGGCGGTGCATCCCGCCGGACTGCGTTGCCCCCGGGTCGAACATGCCCGGCATTCCCCCTCGTCGCGCCTCGTCAGGCGAGCGCCTCGGCGATCCACCGGCGCCCTCCCGGCGCGCTGCAACGCGGGGTTTCACCACGGGCTCCTCGTGGAGACGGAGGGTCACGGCGGGCCGCTCCGGTCCCCCGCAGGCGGGGCCCCGGTCTCGAGCAGCATCAGGCCGGGCTGCTCGAGGCGTGATCTGATCGCAGCCAGCAGCTCGGCCCCCGCTGCGCCGTCGATGACCCGGTGGTCGGCGGAGAGCGTGCAGGCCATGACCGTGCCCACCCCGACGGCGTCGCCCTCCGCCACCGGACGGCGGGTCGCCGCCCCCACCCCGAGAATGCAGCTCTGGGGCGGATTGACGATGGCGTAGAGGCTCTCGACGCCGTACATCCCCAGGTTGGAGACGGTGAAAGTGCCGCCCGAGTATTCGTCGGGGGCGAGGCGCCCTTCCCGCGCCCGGGCGGCCAGCGCGCGGGTCTCGCGGGCGATGGCCCCGAGGTCCTTCCCGTCCGCGCCGCGGACCACCGGGGCGACCAGGCCGTGGGGCGTGTTGACGGCCACCGCGACGTCGACCCGCCCGTAGACCCGAACCGCGCCGCCCACCCACGCGGAGTTGGCCTCGGGCACGGCGAGCAGAGCCGACGCGGCGGCCCGGACGACCAGATCGGTGAGGGTGGGCGGCGCGTCAGCCAGGCTGCGCTTGGCGGCGGCGAGGAAGCGCAGCGCGGCGTCGACCCGGCACTCGGTCCGCAGGTAGAAGTGGGGGACCGTCTGCTTGGCCTGCTGCATGCGGGTCGCGGTGACCCGGCGCATGGCCGTGAGGGGCTGCTCGCGGTGGGGCGGCTCCGCGCCACCCGATGCCCCCGCCTCCGCCGACGAAGCCGGAGCCGCCGAGGGCGAAGCCGGTCCCACCGGCGCCGCCGCGAACGGTTCCCCGCCGTCGCCGGAAGACGCGCGCGCCCCCGCGGCGGCTTCCTCTCCAGAGAGCGCCACCCGTGCAGAGGGCGCGTCCCCGTCACCGGTCGCGCCCCGCCGCGCGTTGAGCGTCCGGTCGATGTCCGTCTTGCGAATGCGGCCGTCGGGGCCGGCAGCCCGGACAGAGGACAGATCGAGCCCGGCCGCGGCGGCCATGCGGAGGGCCAGCGGCGTCGCCTCGGGAGCGTCTGCCGCCGGTGTCTCGGCCGGCGTGTCGCCGGAGGCCGCCGGGGGCGCGGCGGGGGCCGCGAGCGTGCCCGGCATCGCGAGCGCCCCGG
>JAJEEA010000075.1 GCA_022821235.1 Vicinamibacteria bacterium | reverse complement strand
TCGGCGACCGCCGCCGCGTCGCCGGCGTGCGCGGCCAAGTGCAGCGGCGTCGCATCGTCCGCCGGCTGCGCGCCGGACGCTCCCGCCCAACCGAGCGCCACGACGACGCCCGCGGCGCGCCACGCAGGCATCCAGGCCGTGATTCCGGAATCGCTGTTCATCGTTCGCCGCCCGACCGTCCCCGAGGTCCGTGCTACGATGGCTGGGATGAACCGCGCCGACCGCATCACGATCCTGCTGGCGGTTGCCGCCCTCTGCGGGACCATCATCGGCACGTCGTGCTCGACGAACGCCCGCATCGGCGACATGAACGCCCGCATCGGCGACGTGAACGCCCGCGTCAGCGACGTGAACACCCGCGTGGATGCACTGACCGCGAACGTGAATGCCCGTTTCGATGACGTGAACGCCCGCATCGATGACTTGCGTCGCGAGTTGCTTGCGGACATCCGCGAGTTGCGCGCCATCGTCATCGACGCCATCAAGGCCGCCACCCCCGCCGCCGATTGACCTGCCGTCGACGCCGGGCCGCAAAACCCGGCCCGGACCTTCTCGGGGGCGCCTCTCGTCCCTCGCCGCTATCGGCGGCCGGCATCGATCTACACGTCGGCCAGCCGCTCACACGTCGGCGAGCGGCACCAGCTCCTTCAGCCGCCCGGTGCTGTCGCCCAGCCCCTCGTCGAGCCGCACCCCCGCCTTGTCGAGCTGGCTGACGAGCAGGTTGGTCATCGGCGTGTCCCGCGGATACTGCAGGTGTCGCCCACCCTTCAACTGCCCGCCGCTGCCGCCGACGAGCATCAGCGGCAGGTCGTAGTGCAGGTGCTTGTTGCTGTCGCTGAGCGACGCGCCGTAGAGCAGCAGCGAGCTGTCGAGCAGCGATCCGTCGCCGTCCGGGGTCGCGGCCAGGGTCTCGAGGAAGCCGCGGAAGAGCGACACGTGGTAGGTGTTGATCTTCGCGAGCTGGGCCAGCTTCACCGGATCGTAGCGGTGATGCGAGATGCCGTGGTGCGACTCGGGAATGCCCACCTCGGGATAAGCGCGCCCGTTCAGCTCGCGCCCCAGCATGAAGGTGAAGACGCGGGTGATGTCGGCCTGCCAGGCCAGCGCCGTGAGGTCGAACATCAGCCCGACGTGCTCGGAGTACGACTCGGGAATGCCGACGGGCCGGGCGAGCTCGGGCAGCTCGGTGTCGCTCTGCTCCGAGAGCTGGATGCGCCGCTCGATGGCGCGCACCGCGTCGAGGTACTGCGTCACCCGCGCGCGATCGCGGGCCCCGACCTCGCGCTCTAGGCGGGCGAGGTCCGCGCCGATGGCGTCGAGGATGCTCCGGTCCTTGCGGAACTGCGCGCGCCGCTCCGCCGTCGAGCCGCCCTCGCCGAAGAGCCGCTCGAAGACGACGCGCGGGTTGTTCTCCATCGGCAGCGGCGTCGTGGGATCGCGCCACGCGATGGTGTTCATGTAGATGCAACTGTAGCCGTTCTCGCAGTTGCCGACGAGGAAGTCGCGGTCGATGGCGAGCTCGAGCGAGGGCAGCGGCGTCGCGCGCCCGAGCTGCGCGGCCGCGACCTGGTCGGCGGTCATCCCCGCCCGCACGTCGGCCCCCTCGGTCTCCTTCGGGTGGACGCCGTTGAGCCACGTCGCGGTGGCCCGAGTGTGCTCGCCGTTGCCGTCGCCGAGGGCCTCGGCCTGCCCCTGGGCGAGCCCGCTCAGCACCACCATGCGGTCGCGGAACGGGTCGAGGGGACGGAGCGTCGGCGACAGCTCCAGGGCGGCCTTGGCCGACGGCGTCCACGACTCCATCGCCATGCCGTTGGGCAGGTACACCCACCCGAGCCGCCGCACCGGCTCGGCCGCGCGGACGCCGACGCCGACCAGCGCCGGGGTCATCGCGTCGAGCATCGGAAGGGCCAGCGCCGCCCCCGCGCCGCGCAGGAACGTGCGCCTCGGCAGCGTCTTTCGGGTGATGATCATGATTCCGCTCTCCTCATCCTGAACGGCGCGCTCTCGACGATGCCGACGACGAGCGACGAGAACCGGTAGCCGTCCTCCGCCGCGGCGCGGGTGATTGCGCGCACCGCCGGCGCGTCGTAGTGCTCGAGGCCGCGCCCGAGGGCATAGGTCAGCAGCTTCTCGGTCAGGGTGCCGACGAAGCGCTCCGGCCGGCCCACGAGGGCCTCGCGGAGCCCCGCCGCCCCGTCGAAGCGGGTGCCGTCGGGCAGCTCGCCGGTGGCGTCGATGGGCGTGCCGGCGGCGCTGCGGGTGCGGAAGCGCCCGACCGCGTCGAACTGCTCGAGCGCGAACCCGGGCGGGTCCATCAGCCGGTGGCAGCTCGCGCAGACGGGGTTCGCGCGGTGGCGCTCGGTCGCCTCGCGCATCGAGAGGGCCTCCCCGCCATCGGTCGTCTCCTCGAGCGCCGGCACGTCCGGCGGCGGCAGCGCGGGAGGCGTCCCCAGCAGGTTCTCGAGCACCCACTTGCCGCGCAGCACCGGCGACGTCCGGTTCGGGTACGACGTGACCGAGAGGATGCTGGCGTGGCCGAGCAGCCCGTGCCGCGCCTCGTGAGCGACGGGAACGCGCCGGAAGTGGCTGCCGTAGACGCGCGGCATGCCGTAGTGACGGGCGAGGCGCTCGTTGACGAAGGTGTAGTCGGCGGTCAGCAGATCGAGGACGTTGCGGTCCTCGCGGAAGACGCTCTCGACGAACAGCTCCGTCTCGCGCCGCATCGCCTGCCGCAGCCCCTCGCCGACGTCGGGGAACCGGTCCTCGTCGGGCACCACCGCCGGGACGTTCCTCAGGTACAACCACTGGCTCGCGAAGCTCGTGACCAGCGCCCGCGACCGCTCGTCGGCGAGCATGCGGCGCGCCTGCGCCTCGAGCACGGCCGGGTCGCGCAGCCGGCCCGCCTCCGCGAGGTCGAGCAGCTCGTCGTCGGGAATGCTGCTCCACAGTAAGAACGACAGCCGCGACGCGAGCTCGAGGTCGCTGACGGCGTAGCTCTCCCCCGCCGCGACCCCGGCCGGGTCGCGCTCGACCCGCAGCACGAACTCCGGGCTCGCGAGCAGCCAGCGCAGGGCCATCTCGATGCCGGCGTCGAAACCGCCCTCCCGCCGGCCCTGGTCGAAGAACCCGAGGAGAACGTCCAGGTCGGCCGGGGTGACCGGGCGCCGGTAGGCGCGACGCGCGAGCGCGGACAAGATGCGGCGCGCGCAGTCGGCCGGCTAGGCCTCGCCCGCGTCGGCATCGGGGCGGCACACGAAGATGCGCCGGCGACTCGGCGTGTCCTCTGCCGAGGGTCCGCCCC
>JAJEEA010000139.1 GCA_022821235.1 Vicinamibacteria bacterium | reverse complement strand
CGTCGCCTGCGGCTCCGCTTCAGGCCGCGGCTCACGACGCCACCGCCTCGACGAGGTTGCCGCGGCGCGCCTGCTCGCGCTCGATCGCCTCGAAGAGCGACTTGAAGTTGCCCTGCCCGAAGCCTCTCGCCCCGCGCCGCTCGATGACCTCGAAGAACAGCGTCGGCCGGTCCTGGACGGGCTGGGTGAAGACCTGCAGCAGGTACCCGTCCTCGTCGCGGTCGGCGAGGATGCCGAGGCGGGCGAGCTCGCCCACGTACGGCGCGACGGCGGGGACGCGCGCCCCGAGGTCGTCGTAGTAGGCGTCGGGCACGGGCAGGAACGCGAGGCCGCGCGCGCGTATCCGCGAGACGGTCTCCACGATGTCGCGGGTCGCGAGCGCGACGTGCTGCACGCCGGGGCCCCCGAAGTAGTCGAGATACTCGGCCACCTGCGACTTGCGGCGTCCCGACGCGGGCTCGTTGATGGGAAACTTGATGCGGCCCGCGCCGTCCTGCATGACCTTCGACATGAGGGCCGAGTACTCGGTGGAGATCGCTTCGTCGTCGAAGTGCAGCATCTCGCTGAACCCCATCGTCTCCGCGAAGAACCGCACCCACCGGTCCATCTGGCCCAGCTCCACGTTGGCGACGACGTGGTCGACGGCCTCGAGCCCGACGTCGTCGGCCGGCATCTCGGGTGCGCCATGCGGCTCGAACCCCGGTGCGAAGACGCCGTCGTAGCCGCGCCGCTCGACGAAGCGGATCACGGTGTCGCCGTAGGCGCGGACGGCCGCCGACCGGAAGACGCCGTGCGCGTCGCGTTCGTCGCCGAAGGGCGCCGCGCCCGCCGCCCCGCGCTGCCGCGCCTCGGCGAAGGCGTACGCGGCGTCGGGCACCTCGAGCGCGATCACCGCCACCCCGTCGCCGTGCGCGTGCGCGAACCGGGCGGCGGGGTGGCCGGGAGCGAGGCCGCTCGTCACGACGAGGCGGATCGCCCGGCACTCGAGCACGTACGAGGTGGTCTCTCGGCTCCCCGTCTCGAGGCCGCGGTAGGCGGCGACGCGGAAGCCGAACGCGTGCCGGTAGAAGGCGGCCGCCTGCCGGGCGTTCCCGACGTAGAGCTCGATGTGGTCGATGCGGCGGATGGGGAAACGGTCAGTCATGGCGCAGTCTCCGATGGAGCAGCCGTCCGAGGCGGGCGACGGCGGCCCGGATGTCGTCGGGCGCGGCGCTCGAGAAGCTCAGCCGCAGGCGGTTCGCGGGCGCCCCCGCCGCCACCGCGAAGACGGACCCCGGCACGACGGCGACGCGGGCCTCGGCCAGCGCCTCGTCGCAGACGCGGTCGGCGTCGAGCCCGTCCGGCAGCTCGACCCACGCGAAGAAGCCGCCGGGGGGGCGCGTCCACCGGGCGCCCTCGGGAAAGTGGTCGCGGAGCGCGGCCAGCATCGCGTCGCGCCGGCGCCGGTAGCCGGCGCGGACGCGGTCGAGATGGCCCGCGAACCCGTGACGGAGCAGCCGCGCCACCGCGCGCTGGGTGAGGGCCGAGCACTCCAGGTCGGCCGCCTCCTTGAGCACCCCGGCCCCGGCCGCGAGGCGCGGCGGCAGCACGAGCCAGCCCAGCCGCAACGCGGGCGCGAGGATCTTCGAGAAGCTGCCGGCGTAGACGACCCACTCGGGGTCGAGCGCGCGCAGGGCGGGCAGCCAGCCCCCGTCGTAGCGCAGCAGGCCGTAGGTGTCGTCCTCGACGACGGGGACGCCGAACCGGCGCGCCAGCGCGACGAGCTCCCGGCGCCGCTCGCGGCCGAGGCGGACGCCGCACGGGTTGTGGGTGTCGGCCATCGCGTAGATGAACGCGGGCCGCGCCCCCCGCGCCAGCAGGGCCCGGACGCCGTCGACGTCCATGCCGGCGCCGGGGTCGGTGCGGACGGTCAGGAAGGACGGCCGGTGCGGCAGCAACGCCTGCCGCAGGCCGGCGTAGACGTGCTCCTCGGTGAGCACGTCGGCCCCCGGCGCCATCAGCAACTGGGCGGCGAGGCTCAGCGCCTGCTGGGCGCCGGACGTCAGCAGTACCTGCCGGGGGTCGCAGTCGATGCCCCGCTCGCGCATCAGGTCGACGATGCGCTCGCGGAGCGGCTCGTGGGGCGGGCCGTACTGCATCGCGGCGGGGTCGTCGGCCAGGACGTCGCCGAGGGCCCGGGCGTAGGCGGCGCGGGGTATCAGCTCGGGGGCGGGGAGGCCCCCCGCGAGCGACACGAACCCCGGCTGCGGGGGCAGCAGCGCAAGCTCGCGCAGGCGCGAGCGGACGCCTCGATCGGGACGTTGCCGAGAATCGGGACCGGTGGAGACCGGGGTGCTGCGACCTGCCGATCCGGGGCGGGGCTCGGCGGCGGTAATCTCCGGGCGATCGAGCGTGGCGACTGACATGTACTAACGATAGCAACATTTTTTTGGACAATTCAACAACAAAAATCTCGTGTTGACGATAGCGCGTTGTTTTATTAACTTCAATAGGCATGGGACCTAAAAAAGACAACTCCCCAACGAGATCATCGGCGGACAACCCGCCCGGAACGAAGAAACCGGGGCCGACGGGGGCGGGCGGCGGGGACTGGCCGCCGCGGCTCGACGACCTCGATCGCCGGCTGCTGGGGCTGCTGCAGCGGCACGGCCGGGCGACGAGCGTCGAGCTCGCGAGACGGCTGGGCCTGTCGCCGCCGGGGCTCCAGCGGCGGGTGCGGCGGCTGGAGGCGGCGGGGGTCATCCGGGGGTACACGACGCTCGTCGACCGCGAGGCGGTCGGCCTCGACCTGCTGTGCTTCGTCGAGGTCAAGCTGGCCCACCACCGACCCGACTGCGTGGCGCGATTCCGCGACGAGGTGCAGGGGATTCCCGAGGTCCTCGAGTGCCACTACCTGACCGGGGAGTCCGACTACCTGATCAAGATCGTCGTGCCGAACCACAAGGCGCTCGAGACGGTGCTCTTCGAGGGGCTGATGCGGATCGACGGGGTCGACCGCATCCACACGAGCATCGTCGTCAACGAGGTGAAGGCGTCGACCGCCCTGCCCTTGGAGGCGCCGCCGCGTGCGCGCCAGGGCGCCGGGCGGTGAACGCCGAGGAGGCGACAGCGGCGGAACGGTGGGAGCGCAGCCATCGCCACGGGCGCGCCAGGACGGTGCGCGGTGACGCCGAGGAGGCGGCAGCGGGCGGAACGATGGGAGCTCCCCGATCGCCGCGCGCGCGCCAGGACGGTGGGCGGTGGACGTCGAGGCGTCGACAGCCCCGGAAGCGGGCCGATCGTCCGCCCCTCGACGGAATGCGAGAGCCGGCGCCGCGAACGTCGCGGCGATACGCTACGCGTCGGCCGCCATGCCCTCGCGCGTCTCGGCCACCACCAGATCGACGACGGACCGCAGCGCCTCCTCCTCGGTGTCGCCCTCCAGCCGGCGGAGGCGGAAGTGGTCTATCTGCCGGTCGGCGCCGGTGCCGTCGTGGATGATCTCGAGCACGCGGCGCAGCTCCGGCTCGCAGCCCAGGGCGCGCGCGTCGTCGGCGAGCCGATCCACGAGGACCGCGGCGTACTCCTCGATGTCCACCCGGCCCTCGCTCCCCTCGTTGCCGAAGAAGGCGAGCACGCCGTAGCGCTGCGCGAGCCACCGGTTCTCGCCGATGATCTCCGTGGGCGGCTCGGGCGGCAACCGGCCCTCGCGATCGAGCCGCACGAGGCGCCGGACGAGCGACGAGTACAACGCCGCGATGCTCACCGCGTCTTCGATGCGCGGGCAGGTGTCGCAGATGCGCATCTCCACGGTGGGAAAGGCCTCCGAAGGGCGGATGTCCCACCACAGCTCGCTCGCGCTCTCGATGAACCTCATGCGCTGATAGGCGCCCACCAGCCGGTCGTAGTCGGCGCGGGTCGACAGCGGGCCGGGCAGGCTGGTGCGCGGAATCGCCCCCATGATGGTCAGCCGGTAGCTCTTGAACCCGGTCTCGCGGCCGCCGGTGAACGGCGACGAGGTCGAGAGCGCGTGCAGCAGCGGCAGGTAGCGCCGTAGCGCGGTCATGACCCGGATGCGCGAGTCGGGGTCGCCGAAGCCGGCGTGGATGTGCATGCCGCCGACGACGAGGCGCCGCAGGCTCTCCTGGAACGTGACCACGAACCGCTCGTAGCGCTGCTTCGGGGTGACCATCTGCGCCCGCCACGCCGCGAACGGGTGCGTCGAGGCGGCCATCACCGACGCGCCGTACTCGGCCGCCGCCTCGATGACCAGCCGGCGGGTCTCGCGCAGCGCCTCGCGCGCCTCGCCCACCGTCCGGCAGACCTTCGTGCCGGTCTCGATCTGCGAGCGGAGGAACTCGGGCACCGCGTTGTGCGGGCCGCGGTTCCGCTCGCACGCCTCGAAGATGCGCCGGTCCGGATCGGACAGCAGATCGCGCGTCTCGGGATCGACCAGAAAGAACTCCTCCTCGATGCCGAGGGTGATGCCGGGATCCGATTCGCTCATGGGGCCCCCCCGCGGCGGCGCGGCGGCCGGGTGGCCGCCTCCGACGCCGCTCGACCGCGGCGGACGGCGCCGGCCGCGGAGCGTGACAACCTGGAACAAGTGGATGGGCGGCGTGAAGGTGTCAGTAGCGGAACAGATAGGAGATCTTGCCGAAGAAGGCGCGGTTCGTCCGCAGCAGCTCGGTGGTCGGGAACAGCAGGCTGTCGATGAGCATGCCCTGCCGGTAGCGGTCGTCGTAGCCGAGGAAGATGACGGTGCCGGCGTTCACCCGGTAGGTGAAGAGCACGTTGTTGCCCAGCGTGGCGGCCGCCGTGTTGTGCTCCATGATGTAGCGGGCGAGCAGCCGGTCGGTGAACTGGTAGGTGGTGCGGGTGCGGAAGATCTTGACGTTGAAGATGTCGGTCTGCGAGAGCGGCTCGACGAAGTCGCTCGACACCATGGTGAACTCGGTCCGCAGCCGCGACGTGGGCTGGAAACGGAAGTTGACGTTGCCGACCGTCGACCAGCCGAGGTACGGGGTGTCGGCGTCGTAGAGGATGCCGTCGCCCCAGTTGTAGCCGCCGTATATCGAGAGGATGCGCGCGCTCATGACCCCGAAGAAGCCGAAGCCGGTCTTCCGGAAGTCGATGGCACCGTAGCGCTCGAGGTCGCGGTTGACCATGCCGGTGATGGCCATGTTGTTGCGGAACGAGAAGTTGGCCATCCCCTGGATCTGCTCGTCCTGCAGCACGCCCGAGTGATCGTACAGACGCAGGTAGGTCACCGAGGGCCCCCACGTCATCAGGCTCGACTCGGGCCACCACCGGTAGCCCGCGGTGCCGCTGGTCTGCTGGAGGTCGACGCGGGGCAGGAACCCGGTGCTGGTGAGGAAGCCCGGATCGATGCGGCTGTGGGCGACGTTGTAGCTCAGGTTGCGCCCCTGTTTCGAGAAGTCGGCCTCGAACGCCCCCCCGGAGAGCGAGCCGAGGGCCTCGTCCTGCGTCTCGGAGCCCGCCGCGAGGAAGCTCACGCGGTGGGTGCGACCCAGCCGGAAGCGCCCGTCGATGCCGGCCACCCGGTTGTGGTCGGCGCCGAACTCCCGCGCGGTCATGATGGCCCCGAGATACGACTCGGCGTAGAAGTCGTAGCGGGCGCGGCCGAGGACGGTCTGGGCGCTGGTGCCGTACTGCGGGTGCGCGGTGTCGTCGAAACGGCCCGCCGCCTCGTCGTCGGCCACCACCACCCCCAGCGTGGTCCGGCCCACCTTGCCGGTCAGCTTGCCGCCCAAGCGCGGATCGACGATGGTGCGGGTGTGCACCAGGGTCAGCGGCGTCGCGGTCTGGAAGATCTCCTGCCCCTCGAGGAAGAACGGGCGCTGCTCGGGATAGAACAGCGCGAACCGCTGGTTGGTCTCGATCTGCGGCCGGTCCGACTCGATCTGCGAGAAGTCGGGGTTGTAGGTGAGGTCCGCGGTCAGGTTCGGCGTAAGGCCGTACTTCACGCCGAACCCCAGCTCGCCGGTGGGGTCGTCGGTGGAGTACTCGCCGCTGCCGGTGTCGAGCGAGCCGAGCCTGAACCCGGTCACCTCGGGCAGGAGCTCGAGGTTGCGGCTCAGGGACATGTCGGACAGGCCCTCGAGGGTGCCGAACTGCGTGAGCTGGCCGGCCACGCCGCGCGAGATCGGCGACCACGACTGCGCCTCGGACTTGTCGCGGATGACCCGGGTGATCTGGAAGCCCCAGCGGTGCGGCTGCCCCGAGCCCCGCGACGGGTACCGCAGGCTCTTGAACGGAATGCGCATCTCGGCCGTCCAGCCGTCGGCGACGACCTGGCCGCCGGTGTCGAACAGCGCGTTCCACGAGTCGTCGCCGCGGATGCCGAACTGCCCCGAGCTGCTCATGCCGCTGCCGCCGCCGCGCCGCGGACCGCTGCCCCGGCTCGCCGACCCGCTGCCGCTCGACCGCGAGAACCCGGTGCTGCCGTCGGCGTTCACGAGCGAGTCGGCCTGCACGCCGTAGCCGTTCACCTCGAACTGGTAGGCGCGCTGCTGGTCGAGGAAGGGGTCGAACAGGATCGCCATGCGATCGTCGCCGCGGATCTCTTCGCGGTCGGCCCGGTTGATGCGCATGGTCTCGGGCCGCGTGTAGTGGGCGTAGAAGGCGAAGTAGAGATGGTCGGCGTCGTAGGCCATCCACACCTCGGTGTCCTCCGACGCCGGCGCGCCCTCGACCGGGGCGATCTGGACGAAGTCGGTGATGTGGGCGGCGGTCTCCCAGACCGAGTCGTCGAGCCGGCCGTCGATCTCGGGCGGGTCGTTCGTCCGCCCGATGACCGCGGTGGGACGGCCCAGCGGGGTGGGAGCGAACCCGCCGGCCCCGCCGCCCGTTCCGCGCCGGCGCGGGCGCGGGCCGGCGTCACGGACCGTTGGGGACTCGCCGGCGGGAGCCGATCCGAAGGCCAGGGCGCCGCTGACGGGCTGCTCGATCCCGGCCGCGGGGG
>JAJEEA010000220.1 GCA_022821235.1 Vicinamibacteria bacterium | reverse complement strand
GGGCCAGCTCGCGCAGGCGCTCCATCAGGGCGTCGACCTCGTCGTCGCTCGCCTGCTGCTGCCCGCGCTGCACCGTCTCGTACTGGTTCTGCAGCTTGTCGAGCTCGAGTTCGAACAGGTCGGCGAGGTCCTCGGCCGCGGTCTGGCCGCCCCGGCCGCCCCCGCCGCCGCCCCCGCCCTGCTGGACGCGGACCTCGTCGTAGGCCTCCTCGGCCCGCTGCAACTGCTGCAGGGCGCGCTGCTCCGCCGGCAGCGCGCCGTCGACGTCCTGCTCCTGGAGCGCGGCCTCGGCCGCCCGCATCTCCTCCGCCGCCCGCGGCAGGACCGCGAGAATCGAGCGGAACGCGGGGTCGGCGGGCATGACGCGGCTGTTCATGCGCCGCACCAGGGTCTCGACCTGCTCGCGCAGCCGCCCCTGGGCCAGGGTCAGGAAGACGGCGTTCTCGCGGAACTCGTCGTCGGTGAACGTGTCCCGGTCGCGGATCACGTTGAAGGTGGCGGAGATGACCTGCCGCTGCGCCTCGGAGAGGGCGCGGGCGTCACCGCCGCCCCCGCCACCGCCTCCGCCGCCCCCGCCGCCCTGCGACTGGGCGGCGCGGAAGTCGCGCCGGAACGCCCGGATCTGGACGAAGTAGAGGTCGCTCTTGACGACCCGGCCGACCTCCCCCTGGTTGTCCCCGGCGCTGCCGTAGTACGAGACGAAGTCGCCGGGCTCGAGGTCGAAATCCTCGAGGAAGAGGGTGTGCCCGGCCGAGATCTCGCGCAGCCCGCCCTCCTCCGAGTCGAACAGCTCGACCGTCTCCTCGGGCCCGCCGTTCACCGAGTAGGTCAGGCTGAGCGACCGCACCCCGAAGTCGTCGTCGGCGCGGGCCTCCAGGAACACCTCCTCGATGGCGTTGGCGGTGGTGTCGCGCCCCGGCTTGACGAACATGACCGACGGCGCCTGGTCGGTGAGCACGTCGATGGTGTAGCGCGGCGACGCCTCCACGAGCTCGCCGCTCGGCCCCTCCAGCTCGACCTGGTAGAAGCCGTCCTCCTCGATCATGAACGAGGCGGTCAGCACCCCGTCCTCGCGGAGGGTGAGGTCGGCGTCGGAGGTCTCGTCGAACACGAGCCGGCCGGCCGGGGTCCCCATGGTCGGGAACACGGCCATGCGGACCTCGGTCCCCTGCAGGACCGCGATGTCCCCGCCGTCCTGAATCAGCCGCGGCTCGAGCCCGGTGTAGGCGGGGAAATGGTACTCGAGCTCGAGGTGGTCGACGTACGGCAGGTCGATGACGTCGACCGTGAACGTCTCCGAGCGGACGCCGGTCGCGTCGACGTAGTAGTCGGTCTCCTCGCGGATGTCGAAGAGGACCGTGTCGAAAGCCCCGAGCGGGGGCGGCGCGCCGTCCAGCGCGTCCTGCGGAATCATCGGCACGGGATCCCACGGCGCGTCGGGCGCGGGCCGCATGAACAGGTTGACCTCGTTCGTCTCGAACCCGACGAGGTGGGCCGTCACCGTGAGGTCGGCCCCGCGGGCGATGGTCACGTCCCCCGGCTCGACGAGGATGCTGTAGGGGCTGGCCTCGTCGAGGCTCCCGGCGGGGGCCATCAGGGCCGCCGCGCCGTGCTGCAGTTGGGACGGCGCCAGGATGAACGCGAGGAGGGCGGCGGCCGACGCGAGGGCGAGCCAGCTCGACGACCGCCGCATCTTCTGCCGCTCGACCGCAGACCCCAGATCGAGGTCGTGGCACCGCTCGACCGCGTTGCGCACGAGCTGCTCGACGAGGGCCGCGGAGTAGTCGGGGCTCTCGGTGCGGGCCCCGCGCTTGGTCTCCTCGAGCGCGCTCAGCACGCTGGCGTCGAGCGAAGGCTCGTGCTCCTCGACGTACAGCGCCACCCGCTCGTCCGACACCCGCCGGGCCAGCGGTCGGATCAGGTACCAGAAGGCCAGCCCCGCGACCGTCAGCCAAGTCAGGAGGCGGAACGCGACGACCGACCCCGAGGAGAACCGGAAGAGCTCGAGGCCGTACGAAGAGACGAGGAACGCGCCGAGCCCCGCGGCCAGCACGACCGCGAGCCCGCGCAGGGCGATGCGCATGCGCCACCGGTTCCGTACGCGCCGAATCACGTCGACCAGGTCTTCCGGACCGCCTGACGACCACAGGTTGCTCAGCATGGGTGCCCTCTCCTCGACGGACGGGTCTGGGTGCCCATCTTATCCCAATCCGGATCCGATTCTTCAACCTTCTGACGGACCCGTGAACGGGCGGACCGAAAAGCCGACCGCGACCGAGGGCACGCCGACGGGTTTCCGGCCGGTCGCGGGTGAGCTCGGGCGGGGCCGGCCCGTGCCCCGCGGGCAGCGGTTGGCCTGTAAGCTGATGGAGACGTCACCGGCCGCCGGCGGTGCGCACGGCTCGCCGAGGGGGCGGTCTTCACGTCCGGAACCATGCCCTTCGAGTCCGCCGAGTTCCTGCTCTTCCTGCTGCTGACGCTCACCGCTTTCTGGGCGCTCGCGCCGTCGCGCACGGCGCAGAAGCTGGTGCTGATCGCGGCGAGCGCGTGGTTCTACGGCAGCTACCGCTGGGACTTCGCGGGGCTGCTGGCCCTCTCCGTCGTCGGCAACCACCTGCTGGCCGGCGTCGTCTGCCGGCAGACGGGGCCCCGGCGAGGCCGCTGGCTCGCCGCCGCGGTGGGGGCGAACCTCGCGGCGCTGGCCTGGTTCAAGTACTCCGTCTTCTTCGCCGAAACGGTCAACGACGCGGCCTTCGCCCTCGGGCTCGGCGCCGGCCTGACGATTCCGCAGGTCGTCCTGCCGGTCGGCATCTCGTTCTACACCTTCCAGGCCATCGCCTACCTCGTCGAGGTGCGCCGCGGGTCGGGGCCGCGGGCCAAGAGCCTCCTCGACTTCGCGCTGTTCATGGCGTTCTTCCCCCAGTTGCTGATCGGTCCCATCTGCCGGGGCCGCGACCTGCTGCCGCAGATCGAGGCGCGGGCGCCGGCCCGCATCGAGAAGCTGTCCCTCGCCGTCTCCCTCATCCTGTCGGGCCTGTTCAAGCGGATGGTGATCGCGTCGCTGCTGTTCGAGCTCGGCGTCAGCGACGTCTTCCAGTCGCCGGAGAACTACACGGCGGCGGCGCTGTGGGTGGCGCTCGTCGGCTACACGGCGCAGATCTACTGCGACTTCTCCGGCTACGTGGACCTCATGCGCGGCTGCGCGCTGCTGTTCGGCATCGAGCTCCCCGACAACTTCAACAACCCCTACTCGGCGGCCAGCGTCGGCGACTTCTGGCGCCGCTGGCACATGACCTTCAGCCGGTGGCTGCGCGACTTCATCTACTACCCGCTCGGGGGGTCTCGCCGCCGCGAGCCGCGCGTCCTCCTCAACCTGTTCCTGACCATGGTCTTCTGCGGACTCTGGCACGGCGCGACGTGGGGCTACGTCCTCTGGGGCGCCGTCCACGGGGCCGCCCTGGCCCTCTACAAGCTCCTGCTCGACCGGCGCCGCGCGCGCGGCGAGGACACGGCGCGGCGGCCGACCGCGCCGGAGTGGCTGCGGGGCTGGGCGTGGACGATGCTGGTGGTGTGCGCCTCGCGGGTCTTCTTCGTGTGCTCCGATCTGGCCACGGCCCGGGTGTTCCTCACCCGCCTGTGCACGCCGGGGCTGCGCGGCGGCGGCTTCTCCCTGCTCCTGCTGCCCCTGACCCTGGCCGGCTTCGCGCTCAACTTCGTCGGAGACGCCGTCCGCGAACGCTTCGTGCGCGGCAGCGAGGCGCTGCCGCTGGGGCTGCGCTGGGCGTTCTGGCTGGCGATGTTCTTCCTGCTGCTGGCGGTACGGCCCGTCGGCGTGCTGCCGAACGCCTACTTCAGCTTTTGATCCGGCCGGTCTCCTCGCGCAGCTAGCGGCCTGGACTCCATCGCAACGAGACGCGCCGCCCGCGAGCCCGTCCGGACGTCCATCCTGGACGAGACCCCGCGCCCCGAGCAGGACTCGCAACAAGACGCGCCGCCGGCGAGCCCGTCCGGACGTCCAGCGCCGCGGTGGTCGGGGTCGCCCGGACACTCGCCGCGGCCGCTCGACGCCTGGCGGCAGCGTGGGCGGCCGGGAGCTCGAGCGGCGGGGCCCGCTCGCCGGTGAGGCTTCCGAACGCGACCCGTCAGTCGCGTGGGCGCGCCGACGAGCGGTGCGAACCGGTCTGGTAACATGGGTCCCGTCCGCCTTCGGCTCAGCGGGCGGGCGCTGCCGCCTCCGGGAGCACGCTACGAATGGCCTCTGCCGCTCCTCCCCGCGACCCGCGCTGCCGGACCTCGCTCGCCCCCTGGGCGATGCTGGCCCTCTGCTGGGGCCTGGCCCTCGGCATGGGCGCCCTCGTCGGCCGCGAGCTGCATGCCGAGGCGGAGAGGAACTTCGCGCTCGGGGAGGGGCCCAGGTGGCAGGTCGCGGCCACCGCCGTGCTGGACCGCATCGGCGCCGTGACTGGACTTGCGCGTCTGCGGGAAGCGCTGGAAGCGCGCAAGCGCGCCTTCTACGGGACCTCGTTCACGGTGGGCGGACGGCAGTCTCCATCGACGGTCGCCGCCGCCCCGGCAGACGCTTCGGGCGAGGCCGAGTCCATCGCCGCCAGCGCGGCAGACGCTTCGGACGAAGCCGAGTCCATCGCCGCCGCCCCGGCAGACGCTTCGGACGAAGCCGAGCCCATTGTCCCCGCCCCGGCAGACGCTTCGGACGAAGCCGATCCCATTGCCCCCGCCCCTGCCCCGCGGCGCGTGCTGCTCGTGGGCGCCTCCTCGATCCAGACCGACCTCGGGCGCGCCCTGGAGCGGCGGCTCGAGGACGACCTGGGGGTGGAGGTGCTGCGCCACGGGCGCCACTCCACGGGGATGGCGCGGCCCGACTACTTCGACTGGAACGCGAGGGCGCTGGAGCTGAACGCCGACTTCCGACCCGACCTCGTGATCGCGCAGTTCGGGGGAAACGACGGCCAGGGGTTGACCGACCGGGACACCGGCCGGGCCGTCGCCCGCTTCTTCACGGACGCCTGGGACCTCGAGTACGGCGCCCGGCTGGAAGCGTTCGTGGGCCTCTTCGCGGACGAGGGCGTGCCCGTGGTGATACTGGGCATGCCCGCGATGCGGAACGACTACCACCAGAGCAAGATGGCCCGCATCAACGCGGTCACCCGGACCGCCTGCGAGCGGGCCGGCGCGTACTTCGTCGACACCTTCGAGATGACCGCCGACGCGGCGGGAAACCCCCTCGCGCGGGCCGAGGTCGACGGTCGCACCCGCATCGTCCACGCCGGCGACGGGATGCACCTGAGCCTCTACGGGTCGGACATGGTGGCGGCCGGCATCGTCGACACCCTGGCCGACTGGTTCACGTTCGCACCGCCGGCCGAGGCGGTGGCCGGTGGCGTCGCTGCCGCGGGGAGGCCCGCCGGCGGCGCGTCCGTCGCGGAAACGGCACTCCCGGGCACGGGCCGGCCCGCGGCGGCCGACCGAGCCGCGGCGGTGGCG
>JAJEEA010000264.1 GCA_022821235.1 Vicinamibacteria bacterium | reverse complement strand
GCACCCCGGCCAGCGCGAACCCGCCGGCGCCCGCGGTGTCGCTCCCGGCGGCCTCCTGCAGATCGGCAATCCCGGCCGCCGCCGGGGTTCCCGGCGCCAGCGCCGCGTCGGCGGGTTCGCGACCCTGCGAGCGTTGAGCAGCGGCCGTTCCCGGCATGCCCGCGAGAAACAGCACGGACACAATCGTGAGAAACGCCGGCGCGGCGAAAAGGCGCCGGACCACCGACTGGCCGAGGGCGGTCAGGTGCATTGTCGACACCGACGCGGACCGGGGAAGAGGTCAGGCATGCGCACAGTGCGAGTCCATCCAACAGGACCTGTCTGCGCCGGCGCCGAGCGACCCGGCGGCTCGAGATGGGATGGGGCTCAGAGTGGCAAGTGCAGCCTCGCGCAATCGAGAATGCCGAGCTTTCTCGCGAGAGACTTGACGGCGCTGCTTCGTATCCGGCGGCGTTCGAGCTTCAGATGCGGTCCCGACGGGAACACGGCCGTGACCACTCCCCATACCCGTTGCCGGCTTGACGAGAAAGGAATGCGTCGTCTCCACCACGCGATGTGTCGGGGCGCACGCCTCAAGCATTTGAGAACGTCCAGGACCCGGATTTCCGCCGCCACTACGCTGCCGTTCGGAGATAGTCCGTCGGCGGAGTCGTCTCCACGGGGGTGAGGTCTTCGACCGCCATCTCGACAACGGTGACGGACGCTTCGCGGTCAGCCGACCAGACGTCGAGACCGTCGAGGCGCTCATCCGTGCGCCGAACGCGATCGACGGCATCGCGCCATTCCTCGATAGCGGTCGCATCGGTCGTGCTCAGGAATGCGTGGACGGCGTCTCGGAATTCACCGAAGGTCGCAGCGTCCTTCGCCAATGCGTCGAGAGTGCCGACCAGCGTCTCACGAACGAGCGGTTGCACCTCGTCGACCGTGGAAGCCCCGGCGTCGATCACGAGTCCTGCCGGCGTCACACCTTCCAACCAGACTCCCGTCGAACCCTGGTGCGCCACGAGCCGGCCGGTGAGCTCGACCTTGGCAATGAAGCCCCGCCCAAGCGTGACACCCCGATGCGTGAACCACAGCGGCCACGTTCGCATCGCCATCTGGCCCCCAACCTCCAAACGCACAAGCCGCCTGACGTGACCATCACCCGCGACAGCTTGGCGCCGAGCCGTCTGCACACCGCTCGTCCGGCAGAATGCCGCCGCCCGTTTCCCGGATGGCGGCACGCACGTCCAGGAGACGCGCCGTCTCACCAATTCTATCGAAACACCTCGCTCATCGGGCGCCCCGAGTACCCGGTCATCTCCAGGTAGCCGCGCCCCCGGACCTGCCGGCCGCCGGCCCGGCCGGTCACCGTCACCGCGCCCTCCCAGTAGGTGACCCCGGTCGAGGCGGCGGTGTCGAGCTCCTGGGCGTCGAGGGCGGCGGTGACGGCGAGGCTCACCTGCCGCCCCGGAAGCTCCACCCGCCATTCGACGGGGTAGGCGGCACCGCTCGCTGGCGACGTCCACCGGCGCCCGGGCACGAGCCGCACGTCGTCCCGGCGGAGGGCCGTCGCCGCGCCGCCGCCGTCCACCCACGTGCCGGCGGAGTGGACGTCGGGCCTCCCGTCGGCTCGGCGCAACTGGAAGACCATGAGGTCCGCGCCGTCCTCGAGCTGGAGGGAGAACCAGTCCCAGCCGACCTGGCCGGGCTCGAGGAACGTCGTGCCGAACTCGTGGTCCATCCAGCTCGCGCCGGTCACGTCGACCCACTCGCCGTCGAGGCGGATGCGGCCCGTCGTCGGCATCCGGGTCATCGAATAGTACTGCGAGGCGTTGCCCGCCGACGGCCCCTTCCTGCTCAGGCCGTTCTCGCCGTGGAGGGTCGGCCCCCGGCCGGGTTCGAGGTCGAGATCGACGCCGAAGCCCCGGTCGACGACCTCCAGCCGGTGGCGGTCGCCGTCGAGGGACGCCCGCCAGTCACCGTTCCAGACGTCGAGGGTCCTCTCCCGCGCACCGGCCCAGCCGAGCCCGCCGCGATCGAGCCGCTCGGCGACGAGATGCCGTCCGGTCCCGAGGTCGGTCACCGCGAGATGGGCCATATAGAGATCGCGGACGGCCCACCGTGAGGGGTTCTCCGGCGCGGGGTCGACGCCGACCCGGAAGAACGTCACCTGGTAGCCGAACCGGCGCCCGCGGTCCGAGGCGAGGTTCCCGGTGTAGTACCACCACTCGATACGGTACTCCGGGTGGCTGCCATGGTCTCGCGGAAACCGCCAGACATGGCCCGACCCCGCCTGTCGCCAGCCCTGCGCGGTCACCGCCCCGCCGGCCTCCCGGCCCGGGGCCGGCCCCGGCTGCATCGGCGTGGCGGCAGCGGCCCGCCCCGCCGCCTCGCCGGTTCCGGCCCGGGGTGCGACCGCGAGCGTCGGCGACGGGACCGCGCGGTCCATGGAGACCGGCGAGACGCCGGCGGGCTCGGGTGCGACGAGGACGGGGGCAATCCGCCCCACCGCCTCGCCGGTCCCTGCTCGGGGCGCGACCGCGAGCGTCAGCGGCGAGACCGCGCGTTCGACGGAGACCGGCGAGATGCCGCCGGCGAGTGCGACGAGGGGGCAGTCGAGACACCCCCAACCGAGGAGCGCCGCCCACGCGGGCAGCAGCGCCATGCCAATGCGGCAGGCCTGCCGCCGAGTGTCGCCGGCACGCGACGGGACCATCGGGCCGGCGACGCCGCGAACGCCGGTCATCGCTCCGCCCCCGCCGCCACCCGCGAGGCCACCCGGGCCGGATACAGGCCGGCCAGCGCCGTCGCCGCCGCGATGAGGACCGTCGACTGCCCGAGGAACCCGACCGGCAGGTGGAACTGGATGGTCCAGCCGAAGCTCTGCACGTTGATGACGTAGATCAGGATCAGCGACAGCGCGATGCCCACCGCCAGCCCCACCCCCTGGCTGACGAGCCCGAGCACCGCGGCCTCGATGACCACCATGCGCCGAATCAGCGGGCGGCCGGCCCCGACCAGCCGCAGCATCGCGAGCTCGCGGCGGCGCTCCAGCACCAAGGTCAGCAGGGTGGCGGCCACCCCCAGGATGGCGACGACGATGGCGATGGCCTGGAGCGCCCAAGTGATGGCGAACGTGGCGTCGAAGATGCGCAGCACCTCGGCCCGGAGGGTCCGGTTGGTGCGGATGAAGAGCCGGTGGTCGGGGCCGGCGGCGGCGAGCAGCTCGTCGCGCACCGTCTCCGGGTCCGCGTCCGGGGTCAGGTAGAGGGTGAGGCCGCCCGGCCGCCGGGGGCCGTAGTGGGCGGCGAAGGTCCTCTCGTCCATCACCACGATGCCCCGGTCGCTCGAGTAGTCGTAGTACACGGCGGCGACCCGGAACGGGCGCGGCCCCCGCGGCGTGTCGAGCTCGATGCGGTCGCCCACCGCCGCCCCGTGCTTGATGGCGAAGCTCTCCGACACCGTCACCGCGTCGGCGCCGATCGCCCCCTGCATCGCCGCCGGCGCGTCGGCGGGGGCCTTGAACAGCAGCGCCCCGTGCTCGAGCAGCACGTCGAAGCGGCCCGCCCCCAGGATGACCAGGTCTCCCTCCGGTCCATAGGGCAGGTCGACGCTGCGGAACCCGTCCACCGCCACGACGGCCGGGTGCGACGCGATCCGCCGCTCGGCCGCCTCGGAGACGCCCGCCGACCCGCCGACCGGCCCGCCGTCGGCGACGGCCACGAAGAGGTCCGCCTGCAGGGTCTGTCCGACCCAGTAGGCGACGGTCTCCCGAAAGCTGCCGACCATGATGGCGATGGCCGCGAGCATCGCGAGGCTGACGACGAGCGCCGCGACCGACACCGCGAGCCGCGGCACCGCCGCCGACAGGTTCGCATGGGCGAGCAGGCCCTCGATGCGGAACTGGGCCGCGAGCAGCGCCCGGCCCCGCCGGCGCAGCCACGCCAGCAGCACCGGCACCAGCGCCGCCGCCCCGAAGACGACGGCGAGCGCCGCCGCGAGGCCGAACACCGGGAGCCCGCCGACCGCGTCCAGCGTCGACAGC
>JAJEEA010000545.1 GCA_022821235.1 Vicinamibacteria bacterium | reverse complement strand
TCCAGTAGTCCGCGCCGTTCTACGGCGACTACTCGCCCGCCCGCCGTCGCCTGCGGCTCCGCCGGGCGCCCAACCAACCCTCCAGTAGTCCGCGCCGTTCTACGGCGACTACTCGCCCGCCCGCCGTCGCCTGCGGCTCCGCCGGGCGCCCAACCAACCCTCCAGTAGTCCGCGCCGTTCTACGGCGCAGACTACTGCATGAAGTTCCTCTCCGAGATGTTGAGGAACTCCAGGGAGAAGTCGTCCATCATCGACAGGTACAGGCGCACCTTGTTCGTCAGGTGGTTGTAGAAGTAGACGGCGGGAATCGCCGCCCCGAGGCCGGCGGCGGTCGCCACCAGCGCCTCGGCGATGCCGGGAGCCACCACCGTCAGGCTCGTCGAGCCCGTGCCCGCGATGCCCTGGAAGCTGTTGACGATGCCCACCACGGTGCCGAACAGCCCGATGAACGGGGTGATGCTGGCGGTCGTCGCCAGCAGGTGGACGCGGTGCTCGAGCTTGTTGGTCTCGACCACCGCGGCCCGCTGCAGCGCCCGGTCGACCGCCTCGAGGCTCCGCAGCACGGGGCGCTCGCCGGTCCCGCCGTCGCCCTGGCGGAGCTGCGCGTTGAGCTCGGCGTAGCCGGCCTGGAAGAGCCCGGCCAGCGGACTGTGCTTCAGCGTGCGGCACGCCGAGCTCACCTCGGAGAACTTCGTGCTCCGCCGAAACACGTCGAGAAAGCTCCATGTCTGCCGTTCTATCCGAGGGAACAGCCACAGCTTGTGGAGGGCTATGCCCCACGAATAGACGGAGAACAGGAGCAGGAGCAGGAGGACGAACTTGTTGAGGGGCGTCGACTGGGCGATCCAGTCGAGCAGGCCGCCGCTCAACCCAGCAGACGACGCGCCATCGGCCTGCAGTTGCATGGCCAAGGCGTAGCAACCAAGAGCACGCACGAGCCCTCCGTCAACTACCGATGTGCGCCGCTGGGAAAGCGCCGACAGGCCAAGGTAACATGGCGGAGAGGCGCTGTCAAACCTATGATACGATGGCGCTTCCCGGCCCCCGGGACCCTGCCGGACCATGATCCGCTTTCTCAGCATTCGAGACCTGGCGGTCATCGATCGCCTGGAGCTCGAGCTGGACGCCGGCTTCACGATCCTGACCGGCGAGACCGGCGCCGGCAAGTCGATCCTGGTGGGCGCCCTGGGCCTGCTGCGGGGGGCGCGGGCATCGTCGGGCCTGGTGCGGACCGGCGCCGAGCGGGCGGTGGTGGAGGCGATGGCGGAGGACGCCGACGGCGGCGAGCGCGTGCTGCGCCGCGAGGTGTCGGCGCAGGGACGGAGCCGGGCCTTCGTCGACGACCGGCTCGTCTCGACCGCGGCCCTCCGCGCCGTCGGCGCGCGGTTGCTGGACATCCATGGCCAGCACGAGCATCAGGCGCTGCTCGATCCGTCGACCCACCTCGATGTGCTCGATCGCCACGCCGGCCTCGGGCCGCTGCGCGGCTCGGTGCGGGACGCCTTCGCGGGCTGGCAGGACGCCCGCCGGACGCTCGAGCAGGCGCGCGCCCGCGCCGCCGCCGCGGTCGAGCGCGCCGAGATCGTGGCGCTGCGGCTTGGCGACATCGACGAGGTCGACCCCGTGGAGGGCGAGGACGAGACGCTGGCCGCGCGACGGCGGCTGCTCGCCAACGCCGAGCGGGTCCACCGCCTGGCGGCCGAGAGCTACGCGGAGCTGTACGACGGGGACGGGGCCGCGCTGGACGTCCTCGACCGGGTGTGGCGGCGGGTGGAGGAGCTCGCGGGCTTCGACGGCGAGTTCGCGCCGCACCTCGCGGCGAGGGACACGGTTCGGCCGCACCTCGAGGAGCTGGCGTACGCGTTGCGGTCACGCGCCGGCGGGGCGGACGAATCGCCCGGGCAGCTCCCGGCGATCGAGGAGCGCCTGGCGAAGCTGGAGCGCCTCAAGCGGCGCTACGGCCCGACCCTCGCGGACGTCGTCGCCCATCGCGACGGGCTGCGGCGGGAACGCGAGAAGCTGGCGGGGGAGAGCGACATCGAATCGCTGGACGCCGCCGCCTCGGCGGCGGGAGAACGCTACGCCGGCCTCGCCCGCACGCTGTCCGGGCGCCGCCGCGCGGCGGCGGGCGAGCTGGCCCGCGCCGTCGAGGGCGGGCTCGGTGAGCTGGCGATGGAGGGCACGCGGTTCGAGGTCGTGTTCCTCGAGGAGGCGGCGGGGGAGGCGGCCTGGACGGACCGGGGAGTCGACCGGGCGGAGCTCTACTTCTCGGCCAATCCCGGGGAGGACGTCCGGCCGCTCGCGCGCATCGCTTCCGGCGGCGAGCTCTCCCGCGTCATGCTGGCGCTGCGGACGGTGATCTCCACCGACCCGCCCGGCCGCACGCTGGTCTTCGACGAGGTGGACGCGGGCGTCGGCGGGGAGGCGGCCGAACGGATCGGGGCGAGGCTGCACGGGCTGGCCGAGCGTTACCAGGTGATCTGCATCACGCACCTGCCGCAGATAGCCGCCTGGGGCGCCAGCCATCACCGGGTCACGAAGTCGGTCCGCGACGGCCGGACGCTGGCCTCGGTCGACAGGCTCGACGGGGAGTCGCGGGCCTCGGAGATCGCGAGGATGATGACCGGGACCCGAGTCTCGGGTACCGTGTTGGAGAGCGCGCGGGAGCTGCTGTCGCCCGCGCCGGCGAAGCCGAACCGAAGGGCTCCATGAGCGCGCCGGGTCGGGGGGCCTCGGCGCAGGACGGCGTGGACTCCTGGCGGGTCGGTTGGGCGCCGGGCGGAGGCTCGCCGCGCGACCATGTGGTCGCGTTGGGCGTTTCGCCGGGACGAGAATTCCTGCGACGACGGGTGGCAGGTCAGGGGTCTGCGCCGTGGAACGGCGTGAGCTCCTGGGAGGGTTGGTTGGGCGCCCAGCGGAACCGTGGGCGACGATGGTGCGGGCCAGGAAGGCAATCGTGGCGAGGAAGTACTTCATCGAGACGTTCGGCTGCCAGATGAACGTCCACGACTCGGAGCGGCTCGCCGGCCTGCTCGACCAGGCGGGTTACGAGGCGGCCGAGGCCGTCGGCGACGCCGATCTCGTGGTCATCAATACGTGCAGCGTGCGGGAGCGGGCCGAAGAGCGGCTCTACACCGAGCTCGGCATGGTGCCCGGCGGCCGCGGCGGCAAGCGCCCCGTCGTCGCGGTCACCGGCTGCGTCGCGCAACAGGAGGGGCGCGCCCTGCTCGAGCGCGGCCAGCGCGTCGACCTCGTCGTGGGCACCCAGGCGCTGAGCCGGCTGCCGGCCATGGTGGACGGGCTGACCGGCCACCGGCCGGAGCGCGTCGACGTCAATCCCTACGACAACGTCTCGTTCCCGTTGGGCGTGGCCCGGCGCTCGAACCCGGTGACGGCGGCGGTCACGATCATCGAGGGCTGCAACGACTTCTGCGCGTTCTGCGTCGTGCCGTACACGCGGGGCCACGAGCGGATGCGGCCGGCCGCGGAGATCCTCGAGGAGGTGCGGCTCGCCGCCGACAGCGGCTACCGAGAGGTCCACCTCCTGGGCCAGATCGTGAATCACTACTCGGCGCCAGACCGCCCCGGCTGCGACTTCGCCGAGCTGCTCGCGCTCGTCGACGGCGTCCCGGGCATCGAGCGCATCCGGTTCGCGAGCCCGCACCCGCGTCACGTCAGCGACCCGATGATCGGGGCCATGCGGTCGCTCCCGAAGGTGTGCCGGCATCTGCACCTGCCCGTACAATCGGGTTCGACCGCGGTGCTGGCGCGGATGCGCCGCCGCCACACGCGGGACGACTACCTGCAGCTCGTCGATCGGCTGAGGGCCGCGATGCCCGACATCGCGCTGTCGACCGACGTCATCGTCGGCTTTCCGGGAGAGACCGACCGCGACTTCGAGGAGACGCTCAGCCTGACCCGCCGCGTGCGTTACCACAGCATGTTCTCGTTCAAGTACTCCGAGCGGCCGAACACGCTGGCCTCCAAGCGGCTCGCCGACGACGTGCCGGCGGCCGAGAAGACCCGGCGAATCGTCGGGCTGCAGGAGCTGCAGAAGGGGATACAGTCCGAGATTCACCGGGCGCGCGTCGGTGCCGTGGTCGAGGTGCTGGTCGACTCGACGAGCCGCCGGCGCGCCACCGAGCTGGCCGGGCGCACCAGCGGGAACACCGTGGTCAACTTCCGCGCCGGCCCCCGCGACGCGGAGTCGGGCGACCTCCTGGGCCGCCTCGTCAGGGTGCGCATCACGGACAGCGGACCGTTCAGCCTCCGGGGCGAGCTCGCCGATTCTCCCGCCCCGCGTCCGTCGCCCCCGGCCCGCCGCGATGCGGCGCTCGGCGGGGCGGCGGGGCGGCAGGGCAGTCCGTCGGCGTAGG
>JAJEEA010000237.1 GCA_022821235.1 Vicinamibacteria bacterium | reverse complement strand
CGCTGCCGACGCTCCTTGAATCGAGTCGAATATACGCCCCCGGTCGCCGCCCGTCAAAGCGTATGCGCGAGCGGCCCCGACGCATCCGCCGACCACCTCGGGCGCTCGAGAGGGTCGACGCCCCGTCACTCGCTTGCCGTCCCGCTGTCCTAGGGCGACGGCAGAGCCCTCTGGCGACCTACCGGGCCGCCTCTGCCGCCCGGCGGAGGCCACGACCCGGGCGGCCGCCGCCCGGGCGCGCGGGTCGCTACCCAGGGCCGCCGCCACGCGCAGTTCGCGGCCGGCCGCCGCCCGTGCGACGCGGGGTCGCTACTGCTGGGTCGAGCCGGCCGCCTCCAGCTCCGCCGCGCGGGCGCCGGCCAGGATGTTCTCCAGCCCGTAGTTGCCCTCGTGGCACGCGTACTCGAAGAGCCCGCCCGGGAGCGGGACCATGGGAATCTCGGCCGTCCACGGGCCCGCGTACGTCGCGGGGTCGTTGACGGTGAAGCTGTAGTCGATGCGGTCGGCCGCGACCCGCGTGAACCGCTCGACCACGCTCGCCTCCCCGCTGCCCGCCTGCACCAGGTAGCGCACCCGCTGGTCGCCCTTCGGGGTGAGGTTGGTCGTCTCGACCACCAGCGTGTCGCCCTCCCAGCGGCCGCGCGAGTCGCCCATCCACTGGCCGATCCGCGCCGGCAGGTGGGCGCGTCCGTCGAGGGGGATGATGCGCGCGTCGTGAATCATCTCGACGAAGATCACCACGTGGTCGGGCGTCTGCAGGATCTGGTAGTTGTGGTTGTAGAAGCCGGGGACCATGGCGCCCGGCATGCCCCGCGTGATGCACCGGTCGTAGAGGTTCAGGTCCTCCCAGGTGTCGAACCGCGTGCCGTCGCGCATCGCCGCGAACGCCGCGTCGCTCTCGCGCACGCGATCCGTCTTCGCCGGATACCGCCCGTCGGGCGGGTCGACGATGAGCGACGTCTGATTGGTCCGCACGCCGCGGTCGAGCCAGAAGTCGTTGTAGGCGCCGGTGCGCCCGGGGGCCGGCGGCGCGTCCCGGCGGGCGTCGGCCTCGGCGTCGAGGGCCGCACGCTCCTCGTCGGAGAGCACCGTGCGCTCTCCGAGCTCGGCCGGCCGCTCGAGCGGCGTCGTGGTCCGGTTCGTCCAGATGCCCTGCAGGTCGGGGTCGCCCCACGGCGTGCGCCCCGGGGCCTGGGCGTCGGCCAGCCCCGGAAGCAGGACGATGGCGGCGAGTATCGCGATGACGTACCTCATGCTGCACCTCCTCGACGCGGCCATCATACTCGGATTGTGGTTCGGCGGCTCTCGGATTGCCGCCCGGGCTTCTTCGGATCGCGGCCCGGCGTTCCCGCATCGCGGCCGGCGCTCCTTCGGCCGGACTCGCAGACGAGGGGTGTCCTCATGACCGCCGGGCGTCGGGCGTTCCGCGTTCGCCGACACGCCGCTTCTGCTCGGCCACCCGGACGTCGGTGACGAACATGAAGCCGGGTGCGTGCGAGATCATGAGCCCGGGCCGGGCGTGGCGCGCCACCACCTGGGAGGTCACGCCGCAGGCCCAGAAGACCGGCACCTCTCCCCGCCGGAGCCCCCCGTCCTCCCCCCAGTCCGGCCGGGTGAGGTCGCCGATGCCGACCGCCGCCGGATCGCCGGCGTGCACCGGGGCGCCATGGGCCAGCGGCTGCTCGTCGCTGATGCGGATGGCCTCGTCCACCCGCGATTCGGGAATCGGCCTCATGCTGACCACGAGGCGCCCCCGGAACGGCCCGGCCGGCTCGCAGTCGCGATCGGTGACGTACATGGGGACGACGCGGCCCTCGTCCTGGTGCCGGAGCCGGATGCCGGCCTCGACCAGGCCCGCCTCGAACCCGAAGCTGCAGCCGAGCAGGAAGGCGGTGAGCCCGGGCTCCCACGCGTCCCGCACGTCCCGGCCCTCGCGGTCCGGCGTTCCGGTCCGGGAGACCCGGTACCGGGGCAGATCGGTCCGCAGGTCGGCGCCCGGCGCCAGCGAGTCGAGCACCGGGTCGTCGCTCACCGCGAGCAGCGGGCACGGGCGCGGGTTGCGTTCGCAGAACGACCGGAAGCCGCCGGCGAGGGAACGCGGCAGGACGATCAGGTTCGCCTGCGCGAAGCCGGGGCAGACGCCGGAGGTCGTCCCGGTGAACCGCCCCTCGCGGCAGGCGGCGCGAAACGCTGCCGGGTCGAGCCACGGGCCATCAGCGCTCGCCGACTCTCGTTCGTCGGAAACCACCTGATGCCTGTGGTGATGAGGCCCTCTCCGCGTGGAGGAAGCAACTTGGGGGAGTTGGCGCGCCCGACAGGATTCGAACCTGTGGCCTTCGGCTCCGGAGGCCGACGCTCTATCCAGCTGAGCTACGGGCGCGTTCTTTGGAATCAACGACTTACGGGATCCGCCTCGACACTGCCAGCCGATTCTGCCAGCCGAATCCCGGACGGAATCGGCGCTGGCGTCCGGTCCGCGCGGTCCCCGGGGCGTGCTCCTGCGACTGCGGCGACGCGTAGTTCATGGTCGTCTCGGGGTCAGTATGCCTGTACTGATCCTGATATCCGAGTATCCGATGCTGTCCGCCGATGCCCCGTGGCGAACGAGCATCGAGCCGTCCGCCCGGAAACAGGCCGACTCCGACGGTCCGGAGCTCCGTCCAGTGCATGAGTCGTAAGCGTACTACGACTCTGGACCCCGGCGTCAAATGCGCCAGCACGACCGCGATGTCGGCGGCGCGCGAATCGGAGAGATGGACGAAGTCGGCCCGGGGCGGCGCCCGGAGAGGACCCTCACCGGACTCGTGCTCGCGTTCCGGCGGCGGTTGCCCGTTGCGCTGCCCCGCGGGGTCGTCGCGGGCACCTCGGCGGACGCACTGGGTCGGATAAGCGGGGTTCGGTTAACCCCGACCCCCCCGCCGCCGGGCGGGATTTCCGGCGGAGCGTCTGCTTGCCTCCGGGGACTCGAGCACGTCTGCTCCTCAGTCCTGTTCGATTCCGGCTTGCCAGACGCCCCTCCCTGTAGGGGGTGGTGTGTTCCGTGACTGTCCGGCGCAAGTGGCTGTCGCCGCCTCGGATGGTCGCGCGGGCGTACCGATCCCGCCGCCTGGCATCGCCCGAGCGGGGCTGTGCTTCGTGTTCGTTTTCGTCCTCACGAACGCCGTACAGACTAAAGGAGGAGGAACGCCATGAGGACAGTTCTCGTTCTCTGCGCGACCGTGTGCATGTCGGTGTCGGCCGCGGGGAAGCTTGCGGTGAACGAGCGCCAGGGCGACCAGTACGGCTGGGCGGTGGACTACGAGACAGCGGGCGCCCGGCGGGTTTGGGGCCGGGATGACGCGCCGGTAGCGGCGTTGCGGCCGTCGGCGGGGGGGCTGCTGACGTTCTGCCAGCGGGAGCGGAGTGGTGCCGCTGCCGCGGCACAAACCACGGTCGGGCAGGACCCGGCGGCCGGCGAGGCGTCGTTGGGGCTCGACCGAGCGGCGCGCCGGCTGATTCAACAGGGTTTGCGGAACGAGGGCTTCGACCCAGGGGCTCCGGATGGTCTGTTCGGGCCACGCACACGGGCGGCGATTCGGGCTTGGCAGGCGTCGCGGGGAACATCACCGCGCGGGTATCTGGATGGCGCGGAAGCAGATCTGCTCCGCACCGCTGGGTCGCCGGCTGCGGCGGAAACCGGAACCGCTGCGACCGCGACAACCACAGCCGTTGAGTCGGTATCGCCGGCTGCTGAAAACGCGAGGCCGGTCTTGGACTCGGTTTCGCCGGCGGTGGTGGACCCCGTGTCGCCGGCCGTGGACTCCGCGGTCGATCCAGACCCGGAGTCGGTAAATTGTGACGAGTGGAACACTCAAGCGTTTTTCGAGACGGCGAAGGCGCCTGATGTGACGGTCTGTCTAGCGACCGGTGCGGATGTAGCGGACGTCAACGACAGCCGCGGCATCAACCGCGGCAACACCCCGCTGCACTTTGCCGTGAGGTACAGCGCGAATCCGGGGGTCGTCGAAGCTCTGCTTGAGGCCGGTGCCGACCTGACGACTCGAAATTTCGCGCGCGAGACCCCGCTGGATTACGCCAATCCGACCATGGAAGGGGTCCTTGGGAAGTTCATGTTAGCGACCGGAATCGACGTGACGGCAGCGCGAAACGCTCTACTGCGTAGCGCAGCCTCCAACGGTAGTCCGACGGACGTGGAGGCGCTGTTGACGGCTGGTGTGGCCGTGAACGCAAGCAACGGGTCGACCCCGCTGCACAGGGCGGCGAGGGATAACGAGAATCCGGCGGTCGTGGAGACTCTGGTCGCGGCCGGCGCCGACCTGACGGCCTGGGCTGCTGACGGGGGAGAAACTCCCCTGCACATGGCGGCGAGGGATAACGAGAATCCGGCGGTCGTGGAGGCTCTGGTGATAGCGGGCGCCGACCTGACGGCGCATGATCTTTGGGGCGAAACTCCGCTGCACAAGGCGGCGTGGTCCAACGAGAATCCGGCGGTCGTGGAAGCTCTGGTGACGGCGGGCGCCGACCTGACGGGTGCCGACCTGACGGCCCTGACAGTGCCCTGGGGGCTAACTGCGCTACACATGGCGGCGAGGTCCAACCAGAATCCGGCGGTCGTGGAGGCTCTGCTATCGGCCGGTGCCGACGTGATGGCGTGGACCAATGATGCCCTTACCCCGCTGCACCAAGCGGCGAGGTCCAACCAGAATCCGGCGGTGATCGAGACCTTGCTATCGGCCGGTGCCGAGGTGATGGCGCAGATCAACGATGGCGAGACCCCGCTGCACGGGGCTGGGCTCAACCGGAATCCGGCGGTGATCGAGACCTTGCTATCGGCTGGTGCCGACGTGATGGCGCGGACCGACGATGGCGAGACCCCGCTGCACCAGGCGGCGTGGTTCAACCGGAATCCGGCGGTGATCGAGACCTTGCTATCGGCTGGCGCCGACGTGATGGCGCGGACCGACGATGGCGAGACCCCGCTGTTCCTGGCGGGGTCCAACGAGAGTCCTGCGGTGATCGAAGTCTTGGTGTCGGCCGGTGCCGACGTGATGGCGCGGACCAACGAGGGCTTAACCCCGCTGCACAGGGCGGCAGGGGAGCACGAACTCTGGGGCAACCGGAATCCTGCGGTGATCGAAGCCTTGGTGTCGGCCGGTGCCGACGTGATGGCGCGGACCGACGATGGCGAGACCCCGCTGCACAGGGCGGCGTGGTCCAACGGGAATCCGGTAGTGATCGA
Source organism: Vicinamibacteria bacterium (assembly GCA_022821235.1). Lineage (GTDB taxonomy): Bacteria > Acidobacteriota > Vicinamibacteria > Vicinamibacterales > UBA8438 > JAJEEA01. The sequence continues at coordinate 5,065 of JAJEEA010000237.1, read as the reverse complement.
GACCTTGCTGTCGGCTGGCGCCGACGTGATGGCGCGCACGACGAATGGCGCCACCCCGCTCCATAGGTGGGCAGCTGCTATAGCCTTCCGCGAAGGCTCTGCCGACGTGTTCGAGGCTCTGCTGGCAGCCGGCGCTGATGTGATGGCGCGGGATGCGTACGGCGCCACTCCGTTGCATCACGCGGCTGCAATTGAGTTTCCTCGCCGCCACTCCTCTTTACCGATCGTAGCATTACTGGCGGTTGGTGCGGATGTGGCGGCGACAAACGATGCTGGAGACACCCCACTGCATCTGGCCGCGGCCGCCCCCCGCAACTATCGTTCGTCTGCAGGTCTCGTGGATGCTCTGTTGGTAAGCGGTGCCGACCCGATGATAGAGAACGCCGCGGGGGAGACCCCGTGGGATCTAGCGCAGGAGAACTCGGGTCTCCAAGGGTCGGATGCGTATTGGCGGATGAACGAGGCGCGGTTCAGCACACCGCGGGTAAGGTAGCTGACGCGCAGGAGTCCCGGAGGCCGACGCAAGGGACGGGGCCTCCAGTCGCTCGCCTTGACATGGTGAACGTGAACGTGTCGGAGGCGTTCGCCGACCCCTTGATGGGCACGCCGGCCCGCGACGGACCAGCGCCACCGATCCGGGCGGCGCGCACGTGACGGCATCCGCGGCCGCGAGTTTCTCTCCCCCGCAGCCTCGGCCCGCGCCTATCCCATAACCCCCCCGGGCCCGCCGCCGTCGGCGCGGCGGAGGCCTCCCGGCCCGGAACCGGCGCGGCCGTCACCGGCCCCGACGTCGAGCCGGACATCATCCCGACCGCCGGGTCCGGCGTGCAGGTCCTCGCCGCGGCGGACCGCCCGAGGGCGTTCACGGCGTCGCCGCCGGCCGGCTTGGTCGCCGGCGCGTGAGGACGCACGATGCCCGCGAAGCCCCGGTGGCTCCTCGCCATCCCCGATGCCATCCACCAGCTCGAGCAGCTCGACCGGCAGCTCCTCACGCGGCGCGACATCGAGCGGCTCTTCGGCGTCGGCAAGGTGCGCGCCGCCGCTCTCATGACGACCTTCGGGGCCGAGCTCGTCGGCAACCAGAAGACACTCCCGCGGACGAAGCTCCTGCAGCTGCTCAAGAAGCACCGCGGCCGGGCCGCGTTCCGCCACGAGGAGGAACGCCGCGAGCGCTTGGCCTCCGAGCTCCAGAAGGCCCGGCTGACCGGGGTCCGGTTCAAGGTGCCCGCCGAGAGCATGAGCGCGAAGCTGGCGAACCTGCCCGATGGAGTGAGAGTCGAGCGCGGGCGGATCGAGGTGCGGTTCGACGGGGCGGAGGACGCCCTGGTGCGGCTCTACACGCTGGCCCAGGCGCTCGGGAACGACTTGGGGCGGTTCCAGGCGCTCGTCGGTCGTTGAGTCGGTGGGGGAGAGGTGGTGAACGAATGACGGACGCCCTGGTGCCGGTGGTCGAGACGCCGGCGGTCGACGCGGTTGCGGCCGCGGAGGCGACGTCGGGGTGACACGGGCGGGCTCGGCCGGGCTCGCGTTGCCGCGGGTGATTGTCGAGGCGGGGCCGACGGCGGTGGGGAAGTTCGTGGAGTTCTTCGCGGGGCGGATCGCGAACGAGCGGACGCGGGCGGCGTACGCGCGGGCGGCGGGGCAGTTTCTCGGGTGGTGCGAGGCCCTGGGGCTCCGCCTCGAGGCGGTCTCGCCGCTCCACGTCGCGGCCTACATCCGGACGCACCCCGGGTCGGCCCCGACCGTGAAGCAGCACCTGGCCGCGATCCGCATGCTCTGCGACTGGCTCGTCGTCAGCCAGGTCCTGCCGGTGAACCCCGCCGCGGCCGTCCGGGGGCCGAAGCACGTCGTCACCAAGGGCTCGACGCCGGTCCTCTCGCCGGCCGAGGCGAGGAAGCTCCTGGAGGCGACCGACACGGGCTCCCTGGCTGGGCTCCGGGACCGGGCGCTGCTCTCGGTCATGCTCTACAGCTTCGCGCGGGTGAGCGCGGTCCTGGGGATGCGGCGGCAGGACTACTTCGGGCAGAGCGCCCGGGGCTGGTTGAGGCTCCACGAGAAGGGCGGCAAGCGGCACGACGTCCCGGCCCACCACCGTGCCGCCGCCGCCCTCGATGCCTACGTCGAGGCGGCCGGGCTCGAGGAGCCGAAGGCAGCGCTCTTCCAGAGCGTAGATCCAGCGGGGCGCCGGCTGACGGGGCGGGCGCTCGAGCGGCGGGTGGTCCTGGCGATGATCAAGCGGCGGGCCGCGGCCGCGGGGCTGCCGCCCACGACTTGCGGCCACACGTTCCGGGCGACTGGGATCACGGCGTACCTGTCGAACGGGGGGACGCTCGAGCACGCGCAGCAGATCGCGGGGCACGCGTCGCCGAAGACGACCAAGCTCTACGACCGGACCGGCGACACGGTGACCGTCGACGAGATCGAGCGCATCGTGATGTGATGACTCCCGCGCGCCCCAGACCCTTCGCTCGAGCGCGGCTGTCTCGACGCCATGATCGCGGGGGATGCGGGCGAAGGAAGGTGAGCGCCCTTCGGTGGACCAATGTCGACGACGCGGCCGACGGCGACGGGGTGTGCTGGTCACCGTCCGCCGCGGGAAGACGAACCAGGAGAAGAGGGACGTGCGGTTCGTGAAGGCGGTCGTCGCCCGGGCGATCCACGCCGGCCGCGATGCGCCGCTGGCCGAGGTCGGACCGCAGCGACCGCAGGAACATCGCGGCGAGAAGCACCGGCGTGATCACCGACAGCACCTCGGCCTCGATGACGTGGAGAAGGTGCAGCACGATGGCGATGACGGCAGCCAGCACGCCGTCGACGGCGTCCCACTCGATCTTCAGCATGCGGTGCAGGCGCGGGGGAGACGGACGCCTTTCCCGAGGAGCAGGAGCTGGGATGAGGGCCGCCCTCGCGGCCCTCGTGTTCGCGCTCCCGGCACCTGCTGCCTCGCAGCTCCGGTTGACCAAGTTCGACTTGGGCGCGGTGACCCGAATCGGGCAGGTGATCCTCGACGCGACGGGCCCTACGTCCGCCGACTACTACCTCGCGGGAAAGGTGGTTCACGGTGAACTCGGCGCGTCGACAGCGTACTGGACCGTCGATCGGTCGGGGGGAGACGGCTCCGCAGCCGTCGTGCCGCCGTCCCGCGCTCCAGAGAGGACCATCGAGGAAGCCTTTGGTGCCGGGCGCGTGAAGACCGGCTCTCGACCAGATCATCGAGGAAGCAGGCCGACGATGAGACGACTCCTCCTCGCGACGTGCATGGCAGCCGCGGCACCGGCGGCGGGGCAACCGTTCCAGGGGACGGCGTTCATGAGCCCCGACGTGCTGACGGCGGCCGACCCGTCCGCGCTCTCGGGCGTGGCGTACACCGGCCGCGGCGAGCGGTTGATCTTCGACTTCCGCAAGGCGTACCTGTTCGAGGCGCGCATCGCCGACCGCGTCGTCGAGTTCCAGGTCAATCCGGAGTTCGAGAGCGAGGAGGCCTCCCGCGAGCAGGTGGACGTCTACGCGGCGGTCCTGGGACGCCTGCCGGCCGTGCTGCTCTCAAGGCTCGACAACGTGCACGTGAACGCCGGGCGCCCCGATCATCCGGACGGGATCTGATCCGGCCTCCCAATCGCCGGCCCTTCCTGTGCCTGGCATCTTCGGCGATAATGGGGAGCGCATGCTCGAAACGCACGCTGGCGCCCGTTCGCTCACCGACGCGGAGTCTAGCACCGTCGGCTCGCTCGGCCGCGTGATGGGCGAGGTGAACTCAACGGGCCGCTCCCGAACGGGTTGGCGTCCGCCTGTTCGCGCCCGCGCCGCGGCGCGGGCATCCCGGCCGCCCGACATTCGTCGGGGCCAGTCGACGAGGCTGACGCTGACGCCAAAGGGCGAGGACATCGAGGCTCCGAAGGCAGCGGGTGCGCCGTCGACGAGCCTCGCGGGTCGGCGGCGCAGCAGCCAAGTAGCCGCGCACCGCGTTGCGTCCGGGTCGCGTTCAGGTAAATGATAATCACCTGTCGGAGGGCTGTCGAGATGGTTGGCGAGGACGACGAGCGTGACAGCGACGAGGGCGAGCGAATGGATGAGCCAGCGACACCTCCCCCAGCAGCCGCGGTAGAGATTGAGAGTACTCTCTATATCACGCAGAAATTTGCAAAACTGGACGTCGGACTCGACAATCTCCGGGAGAAGGTCGACGACATTCCGAAGAATGTAGGCGAAACGACTCGGGTTAACATCGCGGAACTCGAAACGCGGCTGACCAAGTCGATCAGCGAGAGCGAAGCACGGCTGACGAAAGCGATCGGCGAGGGCGAAGCACGGCTGACGGAATCCATCAATCGGTTGACGCAATACACCGCCAAGAGAGAGACACGGCTGACGAAAGCGATCGGCGATGTAGCGACGTCAATCGTCGCCAGCGAAAACAAGCAGATCAAGTGGATGATCGGAGTCGGCTTGGGGGTGGCTGGGTTGGTGCTTGCCATAATCAGGCTATTTCTGTTGCCGTCGGCCTCTTGATAAGCGGCGAGCACGGTGACCTGCGGGGCGGGCACGTAGCAGGTGCGGGCGCCCACGGGTGAACGACAAGCGGGTCGATGCCGCCGGCGCCCGCGAGCGGGTTCACCAGCCGCATTCTGCCCCCCATTATGCGCCGCTCTCCGCAGGTTTCCGAGGTGCCTTTCGACGGGCGACTTCCGGGAGGCGCTGCCGGCGCTGCTGGGGGAGGGCGCGACGGGCCTGAGCCCGACGCCGTAGGGGTTGTCGTTCCCGCTCACCCGGTCTCGCGGACCCGCGGCGGGGTTAACCGCGGGGGACGCACGGTGGCGCGCCATGGGCCTCAACCTCTGGCGAAAGCTGCCAACCCCGCGTGCGAGCTCGCGAGCTGACGCTCGCCAGGGTTACGGATCTACTGTGCCGACCTCGCCCGCGGACCGCGCCGTGGCAACCCAGGCGAACGGCGTCGCGGAGGCATTGTAACTGTCGATGAACGCCTGGATCTTGCTCACCAGATCCGGAACGCTACGGAACGAGCCCCGCTTGATGGCGCGCTGGCTGAGCAGGCCGAACCACCGCT